>JBMYTV010000024.1:0-641 GCA_049604715.1 Patescibacteria group bacterium | reverse complement strand
GGCCGACATTCACGAGGACTTGGGCTCCGAGCTTCGCCTCAAGGGCTAACAAGTCACCTTAATCTTTTCGCATTGGTCACGTGTCACTCCCTATACGTCGTCTTCACGACTTTGCAGAGAGCTGTGTTTTTGGTAAACAGTCGCCAGTCCCAATTTACTGTGGCCCACCGAAATGGGCACCCCTTCTTCCGAAGTTACGGGGCTAATTTGCCGAGTTCCTTGGAGAGATTTCTCTCGCGCTCCTTAGTCTATTCGACTCACCTACCTGTGTCGGTTTACGGTACGGGCCTGCGCGGTTTTCTCGGCACAGCTGCGGGTGACGTGTTTCGGCCGAAGCCTAGACTCACATATCATTGTGTGTGTCACCTTTCTGCCATGCGTCCCATGTTGCGCATTAGCACAGGAATATTAACCTGTTATCCATCGACTACGCCTTTCGGCCTCGCCTTAGGTCCCGGCTAACCCTGGGAGGACGAGCCTGGCCCAGGAAACCTTAGGTTTACGGAGACAAAGATTCTCACTTTGTTTATCGCTACTCATGTCTGCATTCTCGCTAGTCTCCGCTCCACCGCTCTTTACAGAACAGCTTCGATGCAAAGACTACGCTCTCCTACCATGTCCGAAGACATTCACGACGTCGG
>JBMYTV010000023.1:0-674 GCA_049604715.1 Patescibacteria group bacterium | reverse complement strand
ATGTAATATGGTCAAGTAATGAAGTGCAAACGGTGGATGCCTTGGCAGCTAGAGGCGATGAAGGACGTAGTAACTTGCGATAAGCTTCGGGGAGTCGGTAACAGGCTTTGATCCGGAGATTTCCGAATGGGAAAACCCACCTAGGATAACCTAGGTATCTTTATCTGAATTCATAGGGTAAAGAGGCAAACGCGGAGAACTGAAACATCTTAGTAACCGCAGGAAAAGAAATCAATTGAGATTCTGTGAGTAGCGGCGAGCGAAAGCGGAACAGCCCTTAAGCTTTATATTGGTTAGTGGAATGGTTTGGAAAGGCCGGTCGTAGAAGGTGATAGCCCTGTATTGGTAATGTTGTTTTCGGTCCTTGAGTAGGGCGGGACACGTGAAATCCTGCTTGAACATGGGGGGACCACCCTCCAAGCCTAAGTACTACTCTGTGACCGATAGTGAACAAGTACCGTGAGGGAAAGGTGAAAAGAACCCCGATGAGGGGAGTGAAACAGACCTGAAACTGAATGCTTACAAGCAGTTGGAGCAACATTAAGTTGTGACAGCGTACCTTTTGTATAATGGGTCAGCGAGTTAATTTATTGAGCAAGCTTAAGCCGTTAGGTGTAGGCGAAGCGAAAGCGAGTCTGAATAGGGCGTTTAGTTCAATGGATTAGACCCGAAAC
>JBMYTV010000022.1:556-1048 GCA_049604715.1 Patescibacteria group bacterium | reverse complement strand
TGACCATGGTTAGATCATCCGGGTTCGGGTCTATAACCAGTGACAAACGCCCTATTCAGGCTCGCTTTCACTATGGCTCCAGCATTCTCTGCCTTAACCTGCCACTACTTATAAGTCGCCGGCTCATTCTTCAACAGGCACGCAGTCAGACGTTTTAGTCGTCCTCCTACTGCTTGTAAGTTTATGGTTTCATGTTCTTTTCACTCCCCTCCCGGGGTTCTTTTCACCTTTCCCTCACGGTACTGTTTCGCTATCGGTCATTCAGGAATATTTAGCCTTACGAGGTGGTCCTCGCAGATTCACACGGAATTTCACGTGCTCCATGCTACTTGGGATTCAATTTGATTGTTTCAATTTTCGACTACAAGACTATCACTTTCTTTGGTTTAGGATTCCAACTAATTCGTCTAATTGTCACATTTAATCATTTCCAACTGTCCCGCTACCCGATAAACTATCGTTTAGGCTGTTCCCGTTTCGCTCGCCGCTACT
>JBMYTV010000022.1:0-546 GCA_049604715.1 Patescibacteria group bacterium | reverse complement strand
AATTGTCACATTTAATCATTCATAATTGTCCCACTACCCTTAAAATTAAGTTTAGGCTGTTCCCGTTTCGCTCGCCGCTACTAAGGGAATCGTTTTTACTTTCTTTTCCTCTAGGTACTAAGATGTTTCAATTCCCTAGGTTCGCTCTTTCTTATTTATGAATTCAATAAGTAGTATTAGAGTTTCCTCATTCGGAGACCTCCGGATCTTAGCTTGTTTCCAGCTCCCCGAAGCGTTTCGTCGGTAACCACGTCCTTCATCGCTTCTGAATGCCAAGGTATCCCCCATAAACTCTTAATTCCTTGAATTTAAGACTTATGTTATCTTACTTTGTTTTTTGAAAAAATTAACAATTATGAATTTTTCGTGTGGAGGTAAGCGGATTCGAACCGCTGACAGCCGCCGTGCAAAGACGGTGCTCTACCAACTGAGCTATACCCCCGTTGGGCCATTCTGGATTTGAACCAGAGACCTCGCCCTTATCAGGGGCGCGCTCTAACCAACTGAGCTAATAGCCCTTCTCATTTTTTATTCAAATTTTGATAG
>JBMYTV010000021.1:0-1976 GCA_049604715.1 Patescibacteria group bacterium | reverse complement strand
AGAGTAGCTAGTTTTGACAAGTTGCTCAAACAGTACAATGGCAAAGAATATCAATTTGATTCAATCACAGTAGAATCAGCAGGCATACGTGATCCGGATGCAGACGGTGTTGAAGGCGCAAGTGCATCCAAAGTTAGACAAGCGGCAGCCAACAACGATTTTGCCACATTTAAAAGCATGGTACCGGGTGGCAACAATTTAGCCAAAGCAGTTTTCCAAGCAACCAGAGAAGGACTCAAAGTCAATGAATTAGCAGAAGCAGAACAAAGCAAACCAATTGTGTTTTTAGACATGGACGGTGTTATTGCAGACTTCTTTTCTGAGTATGCCAAAGCGGCAGGAGTCAAAGATGGCAACTATCGCAAAATACCACGTACCAAAATTGATCCAACTCTTAACGCAATGAAAGGTACAGACTTCTTCAATAGACTGCCCAAAATTGCCACAGCAGACCAGTTAGTGAATCTGGCAGTAAGATACACTGGAGGGGATTACAGCATATTGTCAAGCCCATTACGTGGTGATAAAGACAACTCTGCTCGTTGGAAAAAGGAATGGTTGAAAAGAGAAATGAATATTCAGCCCAGAAACGTTATTATTACCAGTAATAAGTCAGCATATGCAGTATCAAATGGTGTTGCAAACATATTGATAGATGACCATGGCTCTAACATTCAGAAATGGAATGCGGCTGGAGGACATGGTATTAAATACCAAGCAGATGAAGACTCTCTGCAGACAGTGATAGACGGTTTAAAAGCATATGAAACTGATAGATTGGATAAACGGGGTAATTGACGGTACCATAATACCTTTGCCACGAGTTAAATCCTACTCACACAAACCGGTAAATACAGTATGCGATACCAAGAATTCAACAAAACGCAAAAAATTAGCGAAAGTATGTCGTTTTCCGCAAGGAAGTTCGACAAAGAAAAAGGCTACTACTACCCAGTAACTGGCGATCAACCAAAATATGAGCCTGATTTCTACAAAAGAGACTGGCCATACGACAAAGATCCTAAGCCAAATCCAGACTATGATCCGGAAGAAGATCTAAGTCTATCCAATGCCAACATGCGTGAAGTAATGGATGCACTAGGTTATGACACTGAGGACACAATACCCATAGATGAATTCATTGGCAAAGCAACACAATTTTTAAAACAGTCAATAGGTAAACAATCACCAGCACAACCTGACCAAGTGGATAGACGAGCAGGTGGTGGAGCATTTATTGATGCAGGCAAGCCAGAAGGGTACTTTCAAAAGGCAGTGATGGCTATGTCAAAGATTGCCAGAATAGGCAAGGCACGTGGTGGAACACACGTGGTAGCAATATAAGGAGAATGTTATGAGTTGGATCATGGACAGACTGAAAGAAAAAGCATCACAAGGTGGATTAGGATTGATCATTGTTGGATTAATCATTCTATTTTTAGGTGGTTGGGTGACTTATGCCGCCTGGGCCGCTATACTGTATGGTGCATATCAAATAGTTACAAAAGGTTAATATGAGATTAGCCGAGTTTTCAAGCAAAAAATACAAGCGGAAATTCGGCTATGATCCTTCATCTTTGAGCTACAAAAAATTTGTGAAACACATTTACCCTAAAAAAGAAGCCGCAGGTGTAGGCATAATTACAAAGCAGAACGCAACCAAAGATGCACCTATTGGTAGCGAATATGCAAATGTAAAAAAACTAGGGTTAAACAAAAAGAAAAAGTTGACAAAAAAAGAAAGTAAAGTATAAAAATAATATGAGATATCAAGAATTCAAAAAGTTTCTAGCAGAGTACAAAGGAATCTCACAGGCAAAAAAAGAAATTATTCAAAAAATAGTTGACCTTGATCCAAAAGATGAACTGGGTGCTAAATTGTTAGACAGAATATTCAAAGTCCTTAACACAGATACAATAAGTGGCAAAATTGTTAACTCATTTAAGATTCCTACAGCAGATGAAAACTTTGCAGA
>JBMYTV010000020.1:0-3186 GCA_049604715.1 Patescibacteria group bacterium | reverse complement strand
CATCTTGGTCATGATCCCGAATACTTTCTAAAATAAGCGCATCTGCTTTTGTAGGCTCTGAAGCACTTTCAGGGTTTGCATTTTTGATATGAGATAAATGAGTTGAAACAAGTACTGCGATGCGTTTACTTGAAACATCAAGTTTTTTTTGTAGTACTTGGCCAGCAATGTACTGTTGTTCAAGGGTGTCATGCGAAAGGCTAATGTGGACTATCTTAAATGGCTTGGTATCAGTCATAAAATAAACAAGCGGTACTGCAGCCCCATAATCAATCATATCTTCATGAAAAGCCTGAATATCTATTTTGCTCTCACTAAATTCTTTTATGTGTTGAGTTAAAGACATGTCTGTTTTAAACCCGATATCTGTTGCTAGGTCTCCATATGCCTTAAAGTCAGTTTTTACCTCAGGGCAAAAGTTCACACCCCATGCACGAGGCAGGCGGGGTGTTTGTGAAGAAATTATAACAATAGTATCAATTCCTATGTTGTGCAGAGAGTCTTTATATTCATCTAGTGCTTTTTTGGTCACACTAAAAAGATCCGAATTGGTACTGGGTATATTCGGCAGTAGCAGGGGATTGTGCGGTACTATAGCTGCTGCGACAATTGCCATATTTAGTTAGTTGCTGTTTGAACGTCACTTGATTCGTCTTGTTGAATCATAGTGCCGAGTGGATGTAAGTCAATAACTTTTTGTGGTACAGATACGATATCTTCCCAAGAGTATCCAAGCTCTTCAAATACCTTGCCAGAAACAATAGGCAAACGCTGACCACCAGCAATAACATATACTGCCGGGTCGCCAGTTTCTGAGATAACAAGCTCACCATCATGAAGTGGGAGTGGTGGTCCAATAATATAACTTTTTAGTGTCACTGGGTCTGCTGAGATAATTGCCGGTTTAGTACCAAAACGGATATCCATTATACTTTTGTCAATAATTGCATATCGATAACCTGCTTCAACAAAATATACCGCACCTGATTGGTTGTTTTGCACAAGCGCGCCAGTAGGATACGCATCAGCTAGAGTAATAGGATTACCGTCAGGAAATTGTGATAAATCTTCATCAGGGACGATTTCGAGTTCTTCTGGGTTAAATCCTAATTTGCGAAATACTTCATCATCTGCAAATGGTCGTTTTTTATCATTTACTAGTAGATATCTTTGTCCTGATTCACTTGCGAGAAGAGCATACTGAGGATACTTGATAGGAGTGCCAGTTGTGTATGCATCAAGCTTTTGTTGGTCTACTTGTAGTACTTTATCAAGTTTATACCCACGGCTTGTAAGTGCTGCTTTTGAGTGGAATGGTTTTTTTACACCATCTTGAATCAAATAAACGCCAGCTTCACCAATCGCTTGCAGGAGTGTGCCGTTTGGATAAGCTAGTCCTGGGAACCATTTTTGATAAATTTTAGCAAAATTTTTGTTGCCATGAAGGTGAGGGGTGTATGTGTAAAGCAGAGCTGTTGCGGTATTGGCTGGAGTTACAAGTGTGCCATCAACTGTACTAGCTTTGCCAGGTGCAAATCCTGAACGTGTTTGGCCTTGTTCAAGGATTTCGCGTTCATATTTTTTCAAAATAGCAGTACCGTATTTGATTTGATTAAATAGCCCTTTAAAATCTTGTAGTGCTGGATCGCTCTTACTGCAGCTATCACAGATTGCATATCCCATAGCCCAGTCAATAGCATCTTGGCTTGGAGCGCCGCCCCCATTTTCAATCAAGCTTTGTTCTTTTTGTAATTTAGTCAAAATAACTTTTGGATTTATCCCGTATTCACCAGCAATCAAAGAAATAATACGTGATGGCTTCATTTGCGTAAGTGAATCTACCATTGATGCTAAGTGAGAGTTTTTGCTTTCCAAAAATGCCTGGATATCAGACTCTGTCATAGTGCCTGATTTGAAAAAGTCACCATCTGAAATAATATTATTAGGATTAAAAAGAAACTCATCGCTAGTCTGAGCACTACTAATACCCGGCACAACAATAAGCGCGGTAATAATAAGCAATAATCGGATACGTGATAAAGGCATAGGTTTATAAAGTTAGATATATTTCGGTACTATACATTATACCATGGTTTTAAATAGGGTAAAATGCATGAAATTATTGTAAAATAACCCAAAAAATGTGAGAATATAAATATAAAATGTAGTACTATGAAGTACATTTGTTTCCTACGCGCAATAAATGTCGGTGGCAACAATATTATAAAAATGGACAAACTCAAAACCGTTTTTGAAAAGGCTGGTTTTTCTGATGTCCAGACATATATCCAAACAGGTAATGTGATTTTTTCTGGGAGAGGCAGCAAAAAAGAATTAAAAAATAAAATAGAAAAGGCTATTCGCAAAGAACTTCATCTGGATATTGAGGCGGGTGTACTACGCCTAAAAACACTTGAAGAGCTAGTAAAAGAAAACCCTTTTGCCAAAAAGAAACAACGCAAAGATACAAAGCAGTACGTAGCCTTCTTTATGGATCAGTTGAGCCAAAAGCCAAAGTTGCCAGCAAAAACATCTGACCATAGTTATGAGCTTTTTTACCCACATACTCAGTATGCGTGTATTTTACGTAGTACTACTCAAGGAAAATATGATCAGTACAAAAAATTACTTCAAGATATGATTCCCTGCGAAGTGACTGTACGCACGTGGGGTGTGGTTGAGAAGATTGTCGCCAAAGCCAACGCGCATAACTAATGAAGTGTTGACTAGTGATGTACACCACTGTCATCCCGACCGAGTCAGAGCCTTCTGGCGAGACGAGCGGAGGGATCTGTACACAAGCTAGTGCTTTCTAAGTAATGAGTAGCCTATAAGACATACTGATTTGCAACAGATCCCTCGACTACGCTGCGCTTCGCTCGGGATGACAATATAGTCCGACTTTCGAAATACAAGAATAGTATTTTTGTAATATAGATTCCTGCCTGACGGTAAACAGACCTCCATTCACTTCACCAAAGCTACAATCTAAACAAATAAGCATACGTCGTATGAACAAATTACAACACGAAGAAATTCAATATATTGAATTTTTTTCAGATGACTTTGATCGCATTAAAGACTTTTACACTCGTGCTTTTGATTGGCAATTCACTGACTATGGTCCTCACTATGTTGGATTTGAATGCGAATATGTAGACGGTGGTTTTGCCAAAGGCACGCCAC
>JBMYTV010000019.1:0-4151 GCA_049604715.1 Patescibacteria group bacterium | reverse complement strand
AATACCCTAAAAGTATGTCTACCTTTCGTACCAACTGCAGGGTTAACCCCCTGTTTTCTATAAAGAATACTATATATGGGCCTATATTTATTGTAGTTAACACTTAAAAAATACCCCCCTCTGTCATTGAGTGTATACGCATACGGGTATCCCCCCAGTGGCCCATGCCCCCGGCCTCTAAAGAGGCTATGCAGGTGTGAATCCGTAGGATTCTGAGCTATCTACAATGCTAAAGCATTGTTTTCTATTGTTTTTTAAAACAATAAGGGATTCTTGGTTTGTAAAATACAAGTATTTTAAGGGGATTTTCTGGGGATAACCCCAAGGGGTTAAGCTATGGTCAACCCTAAAGGGTCAAGGCGCAGAGGCATACCCCTAGCTTTTCCTTGCGCATTATGCCCACCAAAAGATGAAAAAGTTTCCCCTAAAGGGGAAGTCAATCACGGAATTTCCGAGAATGGAAAGCCCCCCGAAGGGGGCTTCAAGATTACTTGAAGAGCTTTGCAAGCTCTTTTGAGAAGAGGGATCTTTTGAAGCCTCCAGCTTCAAGGGCATCGAAAACTTGCTTTGCAAGTTCTTTTTCGTTTTTGGCTACCACAGTCTCAAAGACTGTGTTTTTGATGACCTCTTCAATTCTCTCTGGAGAATTGCCAGCAGCAGTTGCAGCAGAACCTTTAGGTTTACCTTTGCTGGTATTACCAGCAGAAGCAGCCTTCGGCTTTTTACGAAGCTCAGGATGAGCTTCTAAGACAATCTTCCGAATGGAAGATACTCCCAAGCTATTCAGCTTGCCATCTTTGTTGAGCTTCTGGACTTTAGTCCAGTGAGTGGCAATCCACTTGGCATCATACTTATCAGCAGAGCTGATAACCTCATTGCTGAGATCAGTTCCACTGATAAACGAGCCGTAGGCTTTCTTGTCGCCGCCAAAGAGATTTTCAATCTCAAGCAGAATGTTGCCAAGCTCTCTATAGAGAGGCAGTTGCTCCTCTTGGAGCAAGTAAAGCTTGTCATAACAAGCTGAAGCATGACTGATACCATCTGTCAGAGTGTAGGACTTACGTCCTAGTTTGAAAGTGCTGTTGAGGGTTACCGTAGGTAGAGTTGCTGATTTAGCCATAATGATCTCCGATCATGTTTGAGTTTCGTTTCCGCTTCGGTTTGCCGCCGAAGCCCTTACTTTGTAACCCAGAAAATTTTGATTGTCAACCCCTTTTTCAAACCCTAAAGGGTTTGGTCATTCACGGAATTTCCGAGATTAAACTTCCCCGAAGGGGAAAGCTCTGCAGACTTTTGGTGGGCATTATGCGCAAGGAAAAGTTATGAATGATCCTCGACACTCCCTACGGGGCCAGAAACTCCCAGTAAAATACAAGTATTTTAGCTCTGGAGAATCCTGTATTGTTTTAAAAAACAATAAATATCAGTACTTTAGTACTGCACTTACCCAGATTCCGTAGGAATCCACACATACGTAACCCCCGAAGGGGGTCGGGCATGGGCCAGTGGGGGGGTGTACGTATACGTATACACTCAATGACAGCGGGGGGTATTTTTTGTTTGGTAACCACAAGGAAAATAAGTTGAATACTAGGAAATATCTATTAAAAACAACCCTTTAATATACTTTATGGTAACATTGCCCCCTACTAAAGTAATCATTTGGAACATCTTCCTAATTATCTAGGGTAAATCGGGAAAAAATTCTAGGCTACAACAAGGGAGACAACCGGGGGAGGGAGTCAATTTATAAAAATTTAATTGTTACTAAGAAAAATAAATAAAATTTTTTAGTTTTCTTACTTGACATATCTGAAAATTGCGGTATAATATACTTTAAGGTTTTATCTTAAATACTACTAATACTAAATACTAGTAATAAATATTAGTATTAAAGATAATACTTTAAAGTATAGTAACTTTTTTCTGTTGTAGCAACATTTTAAGTTGACTTCCTTGAAAATAAAAGTATAACTAAGGATATTCAATTGCCCAAAATGTATTTAGACGAAGATGTACTAGGTGAATTTTACAAAGCCCTTGCCGACGAAGATGAAGGTAGGCTTAAAAGAGTGCATATTCCTAGATCAGACGTTTTTTACGTCCGGGAAAAAATATTTAACGACACAGGTATTAGGTATTCTCTAGACAGGGTTGAGAGAGCTATGTTCTTAGAAGGGTATCTAAGACCTGAAGACGTTTTCAAACCTAATTTGAAAAGGGAGTGGGAATAGTGGCAAGCACAGTAATCGACGACTTTAAAATATTTCCTCGCATTATGATGTTGGTTGTCACTATTCTCACCTATCAATCTGTTCATTGGTTTATGAGTTTGCCTGATCCATCAATTGCTCAATCTGGATTAGTATCAGTATGTATGGGCGCACTCACAGGTTGTTTCGGCATTTGGATGAATAAAGAAGCTAAGACTGATAGAGGATCCTCTACTCCTGTTGTAGCATCAACAAAGGATGAACGATGAGATGGCTAGTTTTATTAACTCTTTGTGGATTCTTATCAAGTTGTGGGTTAAGCAGCTTAGGGATTTTATCTGGGGGTGGTGGAGGCCCAACAGTTAATTCTAATGCCCAAATAGGTAAAGAGAATAAACAGGCAGCAGTTACTTTTGAAGAAGAGACTAATGCAGGTAGGGATATAATTACTACCACAAAAGAGGTTGAGGCAGGAGTAGTGGATAGTCTTCAAATACTAAACACCAACATCCCCCCTTGGGTTATCTTATTATTAATCCTTGGATGGCTTTTACCGACCCCAACAGAAATAGCAAGAGGCTCTTTGAATTTTATTTTGACCCTCTTTAGGAGGAACCCAAATGTACGTATTAATAACAATGCTGATGTTTCAAGGTCAACATCAAGTAATAGTGAATCAAGCTCTGTTCGCCAATCAGGAGATGTGTGAAACAGTCCGTCAAGAAATTATGATAAGGCTTGAGAATACCAAACCAGATCCCTCGGCGGTTTCTATTTTAAAATGTGTGGATATGTCCATAACTGAATCAAAAGGAATCTCAATATAATGTCGTTTAAATTAAGTGCTAGAAGTATTCGTAAATTAGAAGGGGTCGAGAAAGACCTAGTAGAAGTTGTTATGGATGCCATAAAAATCACTAAGGTAGACTTTGGAGTTACCTATGGACTTCGTACTCTAGAAGAACAAAAGAAACTTTATGAATCTGGCAGATCTCAAACGATGAAAAGCAAACACCTTGAAGGTAGAGCTGTCGATTTAGTAGCTTACTTTGGTTCTGATATTTCTTGGGAATTAAATGTCTATGATGACATCTGTGATGCAATGGCAGAATCAGCACGAAAGAACGGTGTGGCTATAAAGTGGGGAGCCGCATGGAGTGAAGGCGATATAAGAGAATATAAAGGAACTGCAGAGGATGCTATGAATGCCTATGTAGATCTTCGTCGCAGTCAAGGTCGTCGCCCTTTTATAGATGCCCCACATTTTGAGATGATGTAACTATGTCTATACCTGAAAGAGTTAAAACTAAAATGAAAGAAGAGGGGTTGAAGGGGGTTAATAAACCTAAAAGAACCCCAAAACATCCTACAAAATCTCACTGCGTTATGGCTAAAGAAGGTAACACCTATAAATTTATTAGGTTTGGTCAACAAGGTGTAAGAGGTGCTGGCAAAAATCCTAGTAGTGAAAAAGATAAAAAGAGAAAGAAAAGTTATTATGCAAGACATAATGCTCAAGATTCTAAACCGAGTAAATTGTCAGCACGTTATTGGTCACATAAGGTAAAATGGTAATGTTTATTGAACACAAAGAAACACTAGAACAAGCTAACTATAAAGTAACTGAAAATGAAGTTTATGGCCCACAAGGGCAACCAGTAGCAGGTGTAGATGCTTATCAACAGGTTTGGTTCAAAGACGAGTTTGTTGAAAAGGTTTGCAAAGAAGAAGTGGAAATGGTTCGAGCCAGAAACTCTAAGGGTCACTATATTGCAGACGATCCTAGTACTCCTGAGAATGAAGCTTGGACAACTAAAAAGAAGAAAAAGAAATGAAGATAAGTGAAAATACATCTGTTGCTATGCCAATAAAAAATATGGTTGGTATTATTGTTGGTGTTGCTATGGGTATCTTTGCATACACTGAGATCACTGCTAG
>JBMYTV010000018.1:0-7881 GCA_049604715.1 Patescibacteria group bacterium | reverse complement strand
TTCGTCGCCATATTCTAGTACTACATATTGGTTCATATCAGAAAAATCATATGAACCATTTATTTTACTACTAGCTGAAGTAAGTTGCTGATACTCTTCTTTAGAATCTAATATACGCATACTAGAGCTTTGTAGATCAACCTCAATATATCTTTGATCTAAGCGTAGTGAGGACTCATCTTGTCCTCCCAAAACCGCGTAAGCATAGCTAGAATCTTTGTGGGTAAAATGAAGAACATTTGAACCAGAGCTTATAATAAAGTTACTAAGTTGATCTTCTGAAATAAAGTCAACGCGAGTAGATGACTTTTCTTCTAGATCAAACTTATACAAATCAATCTGATTACTCAGAGTCAATGGCGTACCGCCATCTGGGAAAGCACATATACCCGTAGCCGGTCTGTAATGATGCGGATTTACTAGCATATACACATTTTCTTCTAACTGATCAAATACACCAGAGCTTGCTTGAACAAACAAAACAGGGTTACTATGACACCACTTTGAATTAGCAAATAAATACGTTAGCAACACCATCGCTATCAAGACTAAGCCAACAAATGTAATTTTTATTTTTGTAGTTTTCATACTTTGAGTATAATATTTTTATATAAAATATCCTAGTAAATTTCTTTATTTATTAGACATAAATAGTTTTTTCTTTGGTTTTTGCATTGGCTTCATATACACATTAATGATAGACTATGATATTAGAATAACTCATAGTTGAAGTTACTCTTGTTACTACTAATCAATCCCATATGCTTCCGATTATTATTATCAATGGCCCTCTTGGTTCAGGCAAAACAACCTTAATTCATTCTCTTTTAACTAATTACATTGACCCATCAAAAACGCTTTGGATCAAAACAGAGTTTGGTGAAGAGAGTATTGACCAGTATCTACTCCAGGACACTAATGTCCAAACCAAAGATCTTACCGGCGGTTGTGTGTGTCATGTGTTGATATCACAGTTTGATAACTTGCTGTCTCAAATAGAGCCAGAGGAAAGTATTGATCAAATAATTGTTGAAACATCAGGCATGTCACATCCAGAACCAGTTATTCAAGTTATTGAACGTCATCCACACTACAGTGTGGCGCATATAGCCTTGGTTGTTGATACAGTTCATGCTGGAGACAAAAGCTATCCAACACCAATGAAGGTCCTTCCTCTACCATATAACGCCATACTGTTTAACAAATACCCAAACAAGCTCACACCTCCAGAGGAAGCTGATCTGGATGAAAAACTTGATCCTTGGTATGAGAATAATCTTGTACATATTGAAAAACTGTATTGTTATGACTCTGCTACTGATACAAAAGCGTACAACAAGTCTATTGCTGAATGGTACAAAATAATTTCTGAAGATATTACTAATGCCTTTAATAAAAAACCCCGCACACTTAAAGCTCAAAAAAAGGAAATTGATCCTGAGGATGTAGAAGATCATGAAGGTGAATTGGATGTTGTTGTGTTACATTTACCCAAGGATCAAAGTATTACAAAAGAACAAATAGAATTATATGCCGCCAAGCTCCCTGAAGAAGTCGTGCGGGTGAAAGGAGTCTTTCACATCAACAGTAAGTGGGAATTTTACAACTGGACACGAGGAAATGGTAATTGGACACCGCTAACAAGTGATGCTAATGGCCAACTATTACTTGTCATGGGGCATGATATTGAGCAGATAGACAGTATAAAAAATGTTTCAACATAACATAATCGCCACCCATTAGGGCGGCGGTTTTTTTAACTACATTCACATCCTACTCTACATTCTCTTTTTCATTTAACCGAAGCGCAAATACATGCGGCCTAATACCTTTTCCTCTTGCTACTAATAATCTTGTGTTGCCACCAATCAGGTAAGGCCTCTCATTATGTCTGTACAAAACAGTCGCGGCAGGTAAAGAAGCACCAGCTTCAAAACCCTCTATTATCATATCTACCTTCCTATCATTATCACTCTGCAAATTATTCCGCTCTTTTATCCAATCCCTTACTTCCGGCAGAGTCCATGACTCATCTCTAGAGTCAGCATTTACCATTGATGACCAATCTTCATCAGCTAACTCTTCTAAAGCTCCGCTTTCAAATGCACTTATAATCACCCTCTCATCAATCCCTAAATTCTCAGCAGCATTCTGCAACTCACCAAGTTCCTCTTCCAAGCTTGGAGGGACCCACCTTGGCTCTAAATCCTCTCTGTCGTAATTACGTGACTTTACTTCCATATAGTTTTTTATACTAGTCTTTTTTTATATAACCAAACAAAGCGTACACTACTGATATAGCTGCTGCATATATAATTATACTCAAAATAATATTTGTATAGTTGTATTGTGTTTTCTCTGCAATACCAGCAAACCCACCATATGTTTTATGCAAAGTCTTCACCTCAAGTGGAAAACCATACCCTATTACTTCACCCCCGGTAAAGCAGTCAGAACAAAAGGTTGGGTTGTCTGCTTTCCAAACTGTACGTGAAGACATATAAAATGAATTTGCAAAAACAACTACTAATGCCAACACAAGGATAACTAGAAACACTTTTATTTTTTTCATTTAATATGACTATACTTATGTATTCATTATAGGTTGTGAAATAAATAATTACCAAATATAAAACCGCACTTCAGTTGAAGCGCGGTTTGCGAATATTTTGATTTCTTAGTGTCTACTTCCTTTTCTTATTCTTTATAAGCTTCTTTCCCTTTGTCTTCTTCTTTCTCCTCTTCTGGCTCCTCTTCTGGGAAGCCCACTTCTTATCTTCTGCTGCATATAATTTCTCATCTTCAGCATCTTGCCTATTGATGAGTTCTTCGGCCTTTTTTATTGCATTTTCTGGTGAACCCAAATTGAAGGCTTTGTCCATCACAGACCCGTCATCAGGAGAACATACCCTACAATCCCATTGAAGGTTCCAAGAGTAGCAAATATAAATAATATAAACACTATAACGCTTAACTCTTTTCCAGGAATGCCGGTCTACAACTTCTTTAGCAGCGGCGATTGCATTCTTCCTTTCAACATACCCTTTAACAGGATATATACCAGAAGGATAAGAAGGAATCTTAAAATGCACACTCCAAGAATTGTCTTCCTCTTTACAAGGCACTAAAGTCACATTCTTATATTGAAAACCCATACCAATTCTCAACTTTCTAGCCACCTTTCTAAGGTGGCTTTGTTTACTAAGGTTTAGACACTTTTGCTGCAATCAACATCCATGCCTGCTGCAGGGCTTGCATCCTGGTTGGGATATTGTCCCTCCTGGAACCACCGGCGGCATTATTTACTTCAATATCCCATGTTCCTTTCCAGTTATTTCGGAGTTTTACCTCGAACGCTTTAAGTGGGCTAATATTCTTCCACCGATGCTGCCTCACCTTTGCCTTTCCTTCCCTGATAGCTTTCTTTTTGGACTTAAACCCCTTCAACGGCTTAACCTTCGGCCTGATACCAGGGAAAGATACTGTCCATGTACCGTTGCTTTCTTTTTTTACCGAAATTCTTACTTTTTTATAATCGATAACTTTCATTTAAATTCTCAACTTTCCAATTTTAATGAACAATTACAGACAAAATTAATAATTATTTTTTCAACAACATTTCACGATATGAGTGCACATTCACAAATTTCCAGTCGCCTTTGACCCGCTTATACTCGAGAAACTGCACGCCCTTCATTAGGTCTCCTTTTAAACCCCTAACAAACGAGGCGATGGTTTGCACTTCCTTCAAATCAGTGAAGAAATGAGCTTGCTCTCCAATACTGGCTTTGCTGTTACTCGCTCTCTTCCAACAATAACCACCATCCATATAGCTATCTTTATACTTAACCACATAACCCCTTTTGCTGAGTGATTTAGAACCTGATCCATAGATCAGATGAATCGGCCCCAAAAACACAACGCCAGCTACAACCAGAGCTGTTGCCGGCTTTATGTACTCCGTACTCGCAAAGCTTGCGGAGCCCACGAACAATAAGAATCCTACACCAAAACAGACGTACCCGGCTGCTTCGTACATAATACGAAGAGGGCGAAGTGTTGCAAAGAGCATAACTGACCAGGCGAACATCCACGACCCCCACCATAATGGGTTGGTTGCTTCAGTTAAATAAACTGAATGCACTGATGTGGCAATCGCTAGAACAGCGATAATGGTAAAAATTATACTTTGCTTTGTTCTTTGATAACCAATACGATCTAACAACTTAACTAATTTCATAACAACCTCCTGTACCCACTCCGGTATTAGGAGTGGGAGGGTTTTTGGGTTAGAAACAAACTTACTACTATTTACTAGCTACTCTTGCCTGGAATATTTTCCATACGCAATAAACGGAATAGAGCATGCTGCTGCGCCAAACAGACCAATACGTAAAAAGTACACCGCAAAGTCTGACTCAGCAGCGACAAGGATCAAACCGAAAAAAGCACCAAATAAAGCGCACGCACTGCCAAGGTAATAAAATACATTCGCAATACGCTCAAACCAAAATAACTGCATCAACACCGTAAACAATAGCACCGCCCACCATGTATCAACATAAGTAGGTTCCGGTACGTAAAAAAGTCGGATCAAAGCCACAAGAGAAAATGTGGCTAAACCAAACGAAACAATGCCTTTTGTTATTTGTTGGTTTTGGATATTGACCTTCTTGATATTTAACAAAACAACCTCCTGTACTCACTCCCGTATAGAGAGTGAACGGGTTTAAATTATGAGTTTATAGACACTAAAAACTAGTGTGTAGCCATTACCAGACCATGCGCGATGATCATGTAAAGGCTCTACAGTAATCCTTTTATTTATTATCCTGTCAAAGGACTGAATTTATTGACTTCATAATATACTGTATAAAACCGTAATTGTCAATAAAAAATACCTTTCTATGCCTAAAATAACACAAAAAGGTACTTTTTCTAAAGATTTGGAGCCTACTCAGCAGTAACTTCCTCAACAGAAGCCTGAAATGCGCTTTTGAAATCCTCAGGACCTGAGACAAACCTCCCCATACTATCAAGTTCACAGCCTCTTTCGGTCATTATACCCTTTATTTCATCTATAGCACCTTGCGCTTCATCAAAGTTATGAAATTTTAGATTACCAAACTGACTGAGAGGTGCTTGATCAGTCTGCATATTAACGTGGTAGTCTTTGCACCTTTGTGCTTCATTGTACCAATCTACCAAATCCCCGGCTTGCATAGATCTGTAGTCACGCCCAGTCTCAGCTAAGGGTGCTTCTTTTTCAAATTTTTTTTTCATATGTATGTTGTTAATACTTGATAACATCCTCACTATTGATATAGCACAACAAACCTATATTCGTCTAGTGTTAAAGTTGGACATTGACCCTCTGTTGTCAAAAGTTGTAACTTTTCTAACTTGTATTCCTCAATATCCCAGTGACATAGTAACTGGATAGGAACAAGGCCAAGACCAGATTGTACTGACAATGAATCTTTGTCATCAAAGGAGCGTACATATCTCTCCGATGCCATAAATGCACCCATTGAAGAACCTATATATACTTTTCCTTCGAGCTTATTACTCAAACCGCTAAGACTTTTGTAGTATGGCTCGATAAGTTCTGCATATCCCCCAAGAACATACAACACATCATAGTCATCAATTCTTTTCATGAGGTCTGCCGCATCTTCTACTATGTGAAACTCAACTGTTTTATCTGTTGTCTTCATGATCTGCTGAACATCCTTTTTGTGTATATCACCCCACTCACCTCTATCATGCGCCCAATAACAAAGCAGCACCTTTACATGAGACTTTTCTACTAAAGAAGTAAATTGTTGAAAAAATTGCTGATTGTCTACATTATCTTTCAGCGCAACACCGCCGTGAAGTACAAATGTTTTCATAAATACATATTTGATTAGCGAATTTTTTTCAGTATAACACAAAACCGCCCTGTAGGCGGTTTATCTAATGGAGCGGGTAGGGGGAATCGAACCCCCATCTCCAGCTTGGAAGGCTGGCATAATAAGCCGTTATACTATACCCGCGTATTCATGCACGATGAACTACGATTCATCTTCTGAAAGCGTACACCATTTTGTATCAATCTGCAAGGTTTAAGGCGTGAAAAAACCCACACGAATGCGGGCTTTAATATTTTTACTGCTTGTTTGCTTTCCTGTTAGCTATTCGCTGGCTCTTTCTCTTTGAAAATCAACCCTTCTTCTACAGGCCTCTTATCTTGATCGAACATGACGACCATGCCTAAGAATAAAGTAATTGATATTGGGACTGGACTACCCAACAAAATAGCGGGGATAAGCCCTATAACGCCAGCTCCGGAAAAATACATTGATGTTAGACACCACTGCAACCTTCTTACAAAGTCTTTCATTGACTTACTCCTTGACTAGAATAAACAAACATATAAATTATTTAAAACAACCACAACTTGAAATAATAACACACAAATAATTTTTTGTCAATGAATAGATTATTCAATACAAAAAACCACCCTTACTTGTATTAATAAAAAAATACAAACAAAGGCGGTTCTTCATCTGTAGCTTACGCTGACTCAAAACGTTTCTTATTCTCTTCAATCCACTTACCCATTGCAGCTTGCTGCTCTTCTTCTGACTTATCACCTTGTTCTTTCATAAAATCAGTATGCACTTTCGCGTAGTGAGGCTTCAAAGCCTCCATCCACTGTTCAAATGTTTCTGCTGCTTCTTCGTGATCACAGAGATCACATGTAAGTGTTTTCATATAAACTATATTAGTAGTGCTTTTGGTTCAACAAGTGAACGAGAGCTGTGTGCACTGCTTGCTCAGAAAATTTTACTCGTGTAATTACTCCTTTTGTAAGTGTACCTATCATCCCCTGCCCTTCACGAAAAGCGCGATCCTCTGCAAAGCCAAGCTCTAGAGCAATGTCTGTTATTTCTTTTTCTTCATTAAGCACTTTATCTACCATTACCTTTGGATACTCAAAACAACTAGAAAGTCCAATGTGATACTCTTGACCGTCAAAAATTGCGCATGCTGTCGTATCCATGTATTTACTTTTTGTATGAGGAACCTTAAATATCCCTGACTCAAGGCCTACGCCTAGATCTGATTCCTGACTTTCATACGCCAACCTAGCTCTATTCTTGGCGCCAGTTATAGTTTCATCCAAACCTATTGGTTGGTCATTCACACCAGTCTCTACATCACGCCCTACAACATTACAACCTTTATACTCTGGATAGTTATGCAGCGCATCAACCACAGACTGAATTTTACCTTTATTTTGTGTACCTACTATAACTTTCATAAAAACTAAATCAATCATGGTCGGGGATGTGGGACTTGAACCCACGGCCTCCTGGTCCCAAACCAGGCGCGCTAGCCAACTGCGCCAATCCCCGTCATGGTGCCGAGAGGTAGAATCGAACTACCGACACGAGGCTCTTCAGGCCCCTGCTCTACCACTGAGCTATCTCGGCATGGTGGGCGTACCAGGACTTGAACCTGGGACCTCCACATTATCAGTGTGGCGCTCTAACCAGCTGAGCTAATCGCCCGAACGAAGCACCCGCCTTTGGCGGTGTCGCAGACAAGCTGCGACTGAATGGTGGACCCTATCGGAGTCGAACCGATGACCTCCTGCGTGCAAGGCAGGCGCTCTAGCCAGCTGAGCTAATCCCCCTTTTTTCCAAAATGGAATATAGTAGTCTCGGGCAGACTCGAACTGCCGACCTCTACATTATCAGTGTAGCGCTCTAACCGGCTGAGCTACGAGACTCTTTTAGAGATACTATTAAGGGTTAAAAAAAAATGACAGCAAGCAAACGCAAAGGATTGATGCTATAGTCAGGTCGTCTTTCTCTAGAAAGGAGGTATTCC
>JBMYTV010000017.1:0-7936 GCA_049604715.1 Patescibacteria group bacterium | reverse complement strand
AAAGTCTCCCACTTATACTGAACGGATATACTCATAATCCAATGTCAAACTGTAGTAAAGCTTCACGGGGTCTTTTCGTCCGGCCGCGGGTAACCCGCATCTTCACGGGTAATGCAATTTCGCCAAGCTCTTCGTTGAGACAGTCCCCCAGTCGTTATGCCATTCGTGCAGGTCGGAATTTACCCGACAAGGAATTTCGCTACCTTAGGACGGTTATAGTTACCGCCGGCGTTCATCAGCGCTTCAGATCAGAGCTTGCACTCCTCCCCTTAACGTTCTGACACTGGCCAGGCATCGGCCCCTATACTTCCACTTGCGTGTTTGCAGAGACCTGTGTTTTTGGTAAACAGTCGCCAGGAGTCTTTTGCTGCGGCCCCATATTGCTACAGGGCGGACCTTATCCCGAAGTTACGGTCGCTGTTTTGCCGAGTTCCTTAACGAAGATTAGCTTGTACACCTGAGGCTACTCGCCTCGTCCACCTGTGTCGGTTATCGGTACGGTTACTATATACCTTAATTCTTAGAGGTTTTTCTAGGAAGCTGGTTCGCTATGGTTGAGTCACCCCCGAAGGAGATCCTCTCCTGACATACCAAACGTTAATACTATCCGGATTTGCCTAGATAGTACGTTCGATATACCAACGTGTATAACCAAAACACGCCACAACACTCCAACTCCGTCCCCCCATCGAACGGAATATAGTAGGACAGGAATATTAACCTGTTCATCCATCGACTACGCCTTTCGGCCTCGCCTTAGGACCGCCTAACCCTGGGTCGATAATCGTTGCCCAGGAAACCTTGGACTTGCGGTGAGCAGGATTCTCACCTGCTTTCTTGCTACTCATGCCAACATTCTCTCTTCTATACGCTCCACCAGCCCTCGCGGGTCTGACTTCAGCGCAGTATAGAATGCTCCTCTACCGCGATCAAAGATATGTTAGATAGACAACTAGTTTAGTTGTCTGATATTTCTAAAATGCTACTTATAATATGCGCTATCCCTCTGAAGAAAGGTATGCGAAAGTTTTGGGATCTGCTTTTTTAAAGCCTTGTCCTTGAAAACTCGGCCGCCTGCTTCAGTGGCCGTATCGTCATTCAAGGTTATATAATACGTTTTACCACTCAACGTGGTAACCTTACGAACTCTCATTCTACTCCTAGAATGAGGTACGTGATCAATATAAAGAATTTGATCATATTGATCGGGGCCGGTCATTTTTTTTCTTATGAAATCAACAAATTCTACCATTACGCCCTCTGACTTTTTATTATAAGTAATTTTAAATTAGAAATTTTTACCTAACACATCTCTGATCGCCCTCATCTTCGGTACGTAATTTGAGCCCCGTTACATTTTCGGCACAAAAACTCTTGACCAGTGAGCTATTACGCTTTCTTTAAAGGATGGCTGCTTCTAAGCCAACCTCCTGGTTGTTTGAGAATTAACACCACCTTTCCCACTTAATTACGATTTTGGGACCTTAGATTGAGATCTGGGTTGTTTCCCTTTCGACCAATGGAGCTTAGCCCCCATGGCCTAACTCTGCTAAAACACATACCGGCATTCGGAGTTTGGTTAGATAGGGTACCACGAAGGCCCTCTACCTATTCAGTGCTCTACCACCAGTATGCTATAAAAGCAGGCTAACCCTAAAGTTATTTCGAGGAGAACCAGCTATTGCCGAGTTCGATAAGCATTTCACCTCTAACCACAACTCATCCCCTCGTGTTGCACGGCGAGTGGGTTCGGTCCTCCACATGGTTTTACCCATGCTTCAACCTGGTCATGGTTAGCTCACCCGGCTTCGGGTCTTGTCCTTACTGTCTTAAACTTCGATTTCGCACAGTACCACGAATGATACAATACGAAATCAAAAGTTTTACGCCCTATTCAGACTCGGTTTCCCTGTGCCTCCGCAGCTCATCACTGCTTAGACGAACAATAAAAACAAACTCGTTGGCTCATTCTTCAATAGGCACGCCGTCACCCTTGCGGGCTTCGACTGCTTGTAAGCATATGGTTTCAGATACTATTTCATCCCCCTCCCGGGGTGCTTTTCACCTTTCCCTCACGGTACTTGTTCACTATCGATCATTATCGAGTATTTAGCCTTAACGGATAATCCCGCCAGATTCCCACAAGATTTCTCGTGTCCCGCGGTACTCAAGAACATTGCACAAAAGTGCATATTTTATTTCGTGTACTGGGCTATCACCGTCTATGGCGCCACTTTCCAGAGGCTTCCACTATAAAATATAACTGGATAAACTTTTGCTGATCCTTCAGGGGATCAATCACAATGTCTTACAACACCCTATACTGCATTAGACCTGAATCATTAAATTACTTCATCCACATACCTAAAAAGATAAAAGGATAAAAGTAAACATCAGTATAAAGTTTAGGCTTAGGTCCCTTTTCGCTCGCCGCTACTCAGGGAATCACGACTACTCATTATTCATAACGCGAACATCACGCGTAAGTATGAATAATAAGTAGCACATATTGTTTTCTCTTCCTCTAGGTACTAAGATGTTTCAATTCCCTAGGTTTACGCTCATACACCTATGTATTCAGTGTAGAGTTCTCTGCCTTCAACAGAGAGGGTTTCCCCATTCGGAAATCTCCGGATCAAAGGTTGCTTGTCACCTCACCGAAGCTTATCGCAGACTGCTACGTCCTTCATCGTCTGATAATGTCGAGGCATCCACCATATGCTCTTATGTAGATGCGTTTTACCACTAGAATTATAATCGCTTATAATTCTGGCGTTACTTTTATGTTGCTAATTTTATTACTTGTTCTATTCTATGCTCTTTTCAATGACCATTCCTGATCTGTACAAAAAAATCTTTTCTCAAAACTCTTTTCTACATATCAAGGGTAACAAAAAACCGCTTGTACAAGCGGCCTTCACTTACAACTGATGTCGCAAGTTATGGTTGCCGCTTTTGCTGTTTAAATAATACTTTAGAAAAATGTATCATTAGGTTTTTGAATTGCTTTTCTATACTACTGTATAGAGCAAAAGATTGCAAGGGGTTAGTGTGGAAAAGCTGTGATAACCACAGCCTGATTAGTATAGGATGAAAAATTTGATTTGTCAAGACACTGGGCTAATATTAGCTAAACTATTGACAAAATAATAATTTTATGCTTAAATATAAGGTCATTAATTTAGTTGCTGTCAACTAAATGGGGGATCATTAACATGCAAAAATCAATCGTTTACAGCGATGATTTAGCAGCATTAGGTATCAAAATTTGGGTTACAACCCGGGAATTCGGCAACATGCGAATCAAAGACTTAACTGCAGAACAGCTTCTGCGGTCAATGGGTGAAATTCGCGAAACAGCACGATTTAACGGCAAGATAATTTCGCCCATTCCCGGACTGAGCTCAAGTATCTTTGATGCTACCAACATGGATCTAGACGATAGTATTGTACCCTACGGTCAAATCAATCGTACAAAATCTTTCCATGATGGAGCAATCGTCGGCAGATCTCTACCTCACCATGGCTACTTACTTGCTAACGCTGACTGTCCTATTGGCATAATCGTTGGTAAAGAAGCTGGCTGCACCGTAGCTATTTGTATACATTTAGCCCTACAATGCATACGCGGCGGTATCATCGCCAAAGCATTCGAGCTTCTCAAATATTACTTTGATGAAGTAAGTGCTTTTTACTACGGTTTTGGGATAGGACCTGAGAAATATCAATTCTCTCTCACCCACCCGAAATTTGGTGAAAAAAACAAGGAGCTCAAGTCTTGGATTGAGGGCCTTGGAATCACTGTTCCGGTCTCTGAGGAAAATATACCCATTGATCTTTTTGCTATCACAGAAAAAATCGTTAGGTCATATTTTTCCGGACCCATAATTCGCGAAGCAAATTATCCATGTACCGCCAGCGCAATGGAAAATGGAGAGTATTTATTTTACTCTAACGCCAGATGCCGCGGTACTAATGAAGCACTGCATCGTAATGCTGTGCTTGTAACCACTCTATAGGGGGATTAGATGAAAACGACAATGTCACCAGCAGAATTCTTGAATTTCGCGAGTAGAAAGGGCTACAAAGTAACCCGCTATCGCAAATGGCAAGGATGGCTTATTTGGAAAGTGGTTGGCGGTTGGGTTACGATCGGAGAGATCCATACGTCGATTAACAAAGATGTAACATTTCGAAATGGGCTTCCAACTTTTATGACAAATCCTCATTTCGAACATCCCGACCATTTGGTCGAAGATCCGTGCATGGAAATCCACCAAAAAGCTGTACGAGAAGCAAAACGATTACTAAAACTCAGCTAGTCTGAGATTGCAATTATCAAAAGCCACGCTAACCAGCGCGGCTTTTATATTTAATTTTACAATAATAGGAATGCTGTGTTAGGGTATTTTTGTAGTTCTTTAACCAATAAACCGAGGTGATATTTTGAGTACTTTATTTGCAAACCCCGAAACAAGGCGATTGCGACTCAAGATAGTATTTGTAGTGCTTTCGCTATTAGCAAGCTTTATCCTTTACGGTATTTACTCGCATGACTGGTGGGCAGAGAGAGTTAACCCATTTATTATGTCTGTAACTACCGGCACTGGTGCTACATTTGTCTTTTTCTATCTAATTTACTTCAAATCGCACTTAGGATACTACAGCCTACTATTTACGCACCGACTTCGAGATCTCTCCATCAAGATCCATGATGCGGATATTACTATTGTGCACACATACCCTGGCAGTGGATCTTTTTACACCGTTCAGGTAGATCCAACATATGCCAACTATATTGTGGATGAAGGAAAACGTAAAAACAGGGAAATTCCATTGAAAGACGGTACAAAACTATTACTCACTCTTGATGCTGCGCATCATTGGTTGGAAGTAACCACCAAAGAGAAATGACAAAATCCCCACATACATTGTATGTGGGTTTTATAATGATCGCAGACTAATAAATGACCAAATAGTGTCATCCCTCCCCTCTTTTCCATCTCTACGATATGAGGGGAATCTACCTGGCTGCTCAAATGTACATTCTTGAGCAATTTCAATATTTTTTGGATTAACACCTACTGTACCTAACTGGGTCAGAGCGACTTTGTGTAGATCAAGTAACACGTCACGCCCCATACCATCCGGATTTGTAAGTGTAAGCACGCAATCTTTTTCATAATCTGCAAAACCTTCTGCTACTTCTTTGGAAACAGGGTAACAATTTCCGCAAATTGATGGGCCAATAAATATCTTAATCTCTTTTGGTTCACTGCTGTATGCCTCTTGCATAACCGAAACAATTTCGGTAATAATTTTTTTACGTGTACCCTCTCTACCAGCATGTGCAATACCAACTGCTTTGTGTTTTGGATCGTACAAAAATACTGGCATACAATCTGAAGAGTACATCACCAAGTACATATCTGGTATATTTGTCACCATCCCGTCAGTAGACATGAACATACTCGTGTCATCTACAGTGTGCTGGTCAACTTTCTGCTGATCAATAATCTCAATATGGGCTGTATGCTCTTGTTGTATAAAAAACTTTTTTGCTGTTTGTGGAATACCTGTTTTTTGCTCGAACAAAGCAGGGTCAAAAATGAGCTTGGTTGCGGCAGAATTAGTTTTGTACTGAAGCTTAAGGTTATCTCCAGTTGTACTACCATGGTGTACCTCTGGGTATTCCTGAAGTAATGATGATTGAATATTCATAGCTTAAGGTTAACAAGTGTTATTTTTTTCTGCAATATAAAAATCCCACTTTTAGCAGGATTTAAAATTGTGTCTCTAGTGCTACGCACTTTTAATCACTTGTGATCAAAGTGAAATGATACGTTGCGCCCACGTCGCCTTTGCCGGAAACCCAAATCTTAAGATAGTTGTTTCGCTTAAGACTATAAGTGCTACCACGAACTTTCATGGTACTTGAAAGAGCAAATTTCTCTGTCTTAAAGAAAAGAAACTTTTCAGAACCACCTTCCACAAAGATTACTTCACGCGGCTCCCTATAGCCTAACTGAAGTTCTGTTACGAACCGGTCAACTTTGCCGTCGTTTTCAATTCTTTTGAGTTTAAAATTCAAAAACACATAACCACTGGAGGTTGTGTCTTTGCCGTGGTTAGTGTAGCGAACGCTCAATGAAGCCTTCTCGCTGATGCTTACGTCCTTCGCTCCAAGCGGGTAGGAAAACCCATTCTGAGCAAAAGCGCTCCCTGCAAAAAGAAATAAAAAAAATACCAACGCACTACGTACTGTACTCAACATGATCGAACCTCGATCTTTAGTGAATATATGTATTAACTAAGGTACTGCTTGGGTGTTGCTTAAATTAATCTTTCTTTGTGATAATAGTGAACTGCACTTTGGCGTATGTGTCACCAATGTACTGAACCCAGATTTTCAAATAATTACTTCGCTTTAAACTGTGATACTTCTCATCGCCTAGAGATGCGGTACCTGATTCAGCATCAGGATCAATGTTAAAGAAAAAGACAGTTTCCGATCCGCCGGATTCGATAAGTAATCTCCTCGAATCAGAACCAATCTTTAATGTCATCTCAACTTCAATGGAGTTCTTTTTCTGTTTAATACTATGTAAATCAAGCACTGCCTCTGCTGCGGCTGGTACCATGCCGCTATTAAAATTATTGTAATAGGTCAGCGATATCTCACTCTGCTGACCCAATGATACCTTCTGAGTCTTCCCCAAAACAAACGAGGGTTGGTCAGCATAAGCAAAATTACTTCCCATCAAAACCAAAGCATACAAAAATACCACGCAACCTTTTCTTAACATAACTTTTCCACCTCTTTTTTAAATGAACTTTAAGAACTTTTTAACTAAGGTATTGCCTTAAGTGCTCAAACCTTACAACAAAATCACTAGTTTGTCAATATTAGTATAAAGATAAAAATGGTCATAGTACAATTGACAGAATCATGCGTTAGGCCTAATCTAGTCGTACAGACCTTTTACAAATATCTTGTATAACCAAACCGCAAAGGAATACGACATGGCTAAAAAAGGCAGAATCATCAAGCCCAAAAAGTCAAAGAATCCATCGAACACCAAGCCACGGGTACGGTTTAAGAAAATCGGCAAGGAGTGGCATGTGCTAGTCAGTGAATCAACAGTCCATCTTCTGGGCTGTGCGAGAATTAAGCAGCTCTTTAACTACCATGTTGGCACTAACGGCAGCACACCAGGCTTTTTCGGGACCAACTACCGCTTCCATGTAGGGCAAAGCAAGTCGGCTGTTGAGTCAGGCGTCAACAAGATGCTGGAACAGGTAAATACCCTTATTGCAAATAAACGTCAATACAAGAAACAAAAGCCGTAACATTTCGTCATCCGCGATCGTAATCTCGATCGCTTTTTATTTTCTACAAAACATATATACTTATAGTGGTATCAGTATTAAATCTATTTTTATGCCAACCAAAAAACAGCCAGCATCAGATGATGCTTGGAAACAACACATTGAGCCGCTTGGCAAAGAGCTCAAAAACCATCTTGGTAAACTTAAGAACAAATACGAATCACTTGATGATAAACAAAAGAAAGCTCTATTTGCAGGCCTAGCTGGGGTTGCAGCTCTTCTTGCTGGCAAACACGCAGTAAAGAAACATAAGAAAAAGGTTGCAAAAAAGAAGAAAACGCAAGCAAAGAAAAAGTAAATCACAACCGCCGCCCGAATGGGCGGCGGTTTTATTGTATTTTAATCTAGTTTTTGAAAAAGCCCAATTTAATAACTACCAAAAATATTGCCTACACTGCTATGTACTCTACTCAGTCAAACTTAACCAATCACTACCCTCAAAGGTTTTGTAATATAATGCTCCTGCATTCCAAAAAGCATTTTGATTTTTTTCTTTTGACTTTTTGGTATTACCATACAAACCTAATACTTTTTTTAAATCTAATGT
>JBMYTV010000016.1:0-13006 GCA_049604715.1 Patescibacteria group bacterium | reverse complement strand
CGACTTAGAAAAAACTCGTGACAAAGTAGTAGCTGCGGGTGGTGAGATAACCAAAGATATTTATGATTTCCCCGGCACTCTTGGACGATTTTAGAACAATGGATTGGCTTAAAATCTATGAGTACCCCGAAGTTATTTTAGCCCAAATCAAGCAATTACTACAAGCACCGCAACTACTTACATTATAAAAAAATGAACAGTTTAAGGACTTGTTCAGGTCATTTTCGTTTACTGTCAATTCCCAACCATTTTTGAAACCACCAATAAGAGAAAGGCGACAATCCATAGCACGGTCGCAATAATTTGACGACCATAAGCTTTTGACGAATCTTTCAGTTTGGTGTTGGCCGAATACGCCCTCGTTAGCATAAAGATACCGAGGACTGCAAAGACGTATGACAGCGCGGTAATAATGTCTTGTAAATCCATTATTCAGTCTCCTTTGTTTTGTTTTAGTTGCATGGGTTAGTTACGGCACTTTTCACAACAAGAAGTTACAAAAAAAGCCGTAACTAACCTCATATTTTACAAAGAACTACATAACACCAAATGTTAACATATTTGTCAAATATTGTCAAGATTAATACAAAAACAGACCGCCTTTACCATTGGCGACAAGGTTAAGTTGGGAGATTATATCCTAACCGTCAACGAAGTAGCGCCGTGTGTATCAAGCAATCAGTTTGATGTACCGCAATCAGGCCACAGGTTCGTTACCATAGACGTAACACAAGAGAATACCGGGACCGAGCCGAGGAGCTACAACGTATGGGACTTTAAGGTGCAAGACGATAAGGACTTCGCCTATCAAACTGCAATATCAACGTGCAAGCAACCGTCATTCCGTTCAGGTACATTGCAGAATGGAGAAAAGACACGCGGCTACATTACGTTTGAGTTACCGGTAGATAACGAACCGGTCAAAGCTATTTTCTCTCCAAGTTGGTGGTCGTCAGACCAAATAATAATCAATTTACAGTAGTAATATTATAATCCCATGAGCAGTCAAAAAGAAAAATGTGTAATGTTTTTTCGAGTGTCATCACGCGAACAACGTGAGGAGGGTTACTCTATTGAGGCACAATCAAGACTGCTCAATGATTATAAAAGCAGGTTGAACTTTAAGGCGCTGAAAACATTTGACATGTCCGAGACCGGTAGTAAACACAAAGAGCGTAAATTGTTTAACGAAATGATGAGCTACACAAGAAAAAATGACGCGAGGCATATTATTTGTGAGAAAGTAGACCGAATAACAAGAAACCTTAAAGACGCGGCTACCATTGACGATTGGTTGCAAGAGAATGAACAAAATCGTATCCATTTTGTTAAAGATAACCTCATCTTAAGCAAGTACTCAAAATCAAATGACTTACTTCAATGGGACATCAAGGTTGCCCTCGCAAGACACTACTCAAACAACCTTTCAGAGGAGGTAATCAAGGGGACGACAGAGAAAGCGCTACAAGGGTGGTATCCGGGTGGTAAAAAGCGTGGGTATTTAAGTGTACGGCCGGACGGGCAAAAGAAAGCTATTTGGATACAAGACGAAACCGAGCAATCAGAACTCCCATACATTAAACGAGCATTTGAGCTATATGCTTATGGCAATCATACGCTCAAAACATTACGCCTTGCCTTGGCGTCCGAGGGTTGGGTAGACAAAGACGGAAAGCCAATACCTAAAAGCACACTTGCTAAATTGTTGAGTGACCCATTTTATAGCGGTCCGTTTTTTTGGAAAGGTATTTTGTACACCAAATACAATCACAAGCCGATTATCTCGCAAGAAGTATTTGAGATAGTACGTAAAAAGATAAATGGCAAACATGCAGGTAAGTTCAACAAGCATAATCACCTCTTTAGAGGGCTAATCAAGTGTAAAGAATGTGGTGGCTCCTATACAGGCGAAATACAAAAAGGACACACATATTACCGGTGTACCCGACATAAGCCGTGCTCACAGAGAAAGTATGTACGCGAGGAGGTCATTGAGAAACAAGTCATGGACGAACTTGAAACAATTAAAGTAAAAAACAAAAAACTTTTGCAGTGGTTGCAAAAGGCCTTACGAGAAAGTCACCAAGACGAAATTGTGTATCACAATCAGGTACTTACGAGTTTGAATAACCGGTATCAGCAATTACAGGAGAGGTGCGATGAGATTTACTTGGATAAGATTGATAAAAGAATAACACTTGAAAAGTTTGAGACGCTTGAGAAAAAGTTTAGGCAAGAACAGAAAGACGTACGTAAAGAATTAGAGCGTCACGAGCAAGCAAACATCAAATACTTTGAACTTGGTGTAAATATTTTAGAACTCGCGTTTTTAGGCAAAAAACTGTACCTTTCGGCCAATCCCGATAAAAAACGTCAAATACTCAATCAAGTATTTTTGAACCTCAAGATAGAGGGTGAAAATCTGCTAACTGTAAAGAAAAAACCATATGAGCAGATAGCTCAAAGAGCCAAAAATGAAAATTGGTCGGGGGTCGCAGATTCGAATTTACTGATCCGGATAGCAACATACTTGCTGTGTGGAGTGATAAGTAAGTTGAAAATAGGCTAATATCAGCGTATACTACATGTATGAATGTACAGAAATTTGTAAAAATTATTATAGTCATCATAGGAATTATAGTTTTTGTGGGCATCATGGCTGCAATTGGTGTATATATAAAAACAGATCAGCCTGATAGTAAGCAGCCTGAAGTATCCAATTTTACCGAATGTGCTGCAGCTGGTAATCCTGTTATGGAGAGTTATCCCCGACAGTGTCGGCACAATGACCAATTATTTGTAGAAAATATAGGCAATGAACTTGAGAAGCAAGACCTCATCCAAGCCCAAACGCCACGACCCAATCAAGACATACAGAGCCCTGTTACTATTGAAGGTACTGCGCGCGGGTATTGGTTTTTTGAAGCGACCTTCCCAGTAATCCTAAAAGATGAAAATGGTAATATACTTGTAGAAAGCTACGCTACTGCGCAAGGTGAATGGATGACAGAAGATTTTGTACCGTTTGTAGCAACGCTTGAGTTTGATTTAGCTGAAGGTAGTGAAAAAGAAGCGTTGTTGATTTTGAAAAAGGCAAATGCATCTGGGTTGCCTGAGCATGATGATATGTTAGAAATTCCGGTTTTTATTAAATAGCACATACGTACACGTAGTCATGGATCGCATAACATATGAATAATACATACAAAATTTTAATGACAATAATTATTCTAACAGCACTAAGTGGTATTTTGTATGTTTCATATCGTTTCGCAACAAAACAATATTTACCAGGTAGAAGCACGACATGTACTACAACAAATAGTGATTCATGCCCAGAAGGCTTTAGATGCAATCCTATATCGCCACCACACATTCTAGAAGCTCAAGAAAACTTTAAGCCAGTTACTGGTATTGTAGGGTTCTGTGTTAGAAAATAAGTACTAAAGTATGTTAATGACATCTTATAAACAACTGAAAGCATATATCAAAGACAACCCAGAAGGGTATTGGTTTAAACGAAGACCATGGGGTTATGGCTGGATACCAGCAACCTGGCATGGTTGGGTTGTGACAATTGGTATTATTGTACTTGTCATTGCTAATACATTTCGGTTTGAAAATGCTAGCGATGAACAAGTACTAAAAGAAATGCTCCCACAAACATTTGTGCTTATAGGCATTTTAATTGCTATTGCCTGGAAAAAGGGCGAAACACCAAAGTGGCAATGGGGTATTCCAAAGAAAAAGGATGATGAGTAAGTTAGTTATTAAACACAATTGAGTTCTCTTCTATTCCTATACTCACTTTCGCGCCCTCAGAAATATCTCCCTCAATTATTTTCATAGCAAGCTCATCTAGAATTTCGTTTTGGATGAGTCTTTTTAGTGGGCGAGCGCCAAATAGGGGATCATAGCCTTTATTTCCTAGATATTCTATTGCTTTTTTTGAAAAATTAAGCTTAATATCTTGCTGCAAAAGGCGGGTCTTAACACTCTCAAGTTGAAGTTTTACAATTTCTGCAATATCTTTTTTCTGTAGAGAATGAAAGAGAATGATATCATCAATACGATTTAAAAATTCTGGTTTAAAATAGTTATGTACAACCTCGAGTACTGACTTCTCAGTTTTGTCAGTTATTTTACCTTTTGCTTCTTGGATAATGTCAGATCCTAAATTTGATGTCATAATAATGACGGTATTTTTAAAATTTACAACCCTGCCCTTGCTGTCAGTAAGGCGGCCATCATCAAGCATTTGTAATAGCACATTAAACACTTCTGGGTGAGCTTTTTCTACCTCATCAAACAACACCACAGAGTAGGGGCGTCTACGTACAGCTTCTGTAAGCTGACCACCTTCCTCATACCCTACATACCCAGGAGGTGAGCCTATAAGACGGGCGGTAGCATGTTTTTCCATGTACTCAGACATGTCGATACGGATGATAGCATCATCATCGTTGAACATAAATTGCGCAAGGGTTTTGGCCAGTTCGGTTTTACCAACGCCAGTTGGACCAAGAAAGAGAAATGAGCCAATTGGTTTTTGTTCTTCTGAAATACCAGCTCGTGAACGACGAACAGCATTAGCAACTGATCTTACTGCTTCTTTTTGGCCAATCACGCGTTTACCTAGCACTTCTTCCATAAGTGCATACTTTTTACTTTCAGTTTCAAGCATTTTAGTCACCGGTATACCAGTCCAACGCGATACTACTGTTGCAATATCCTCTGCTGTCACTTCTTCTTTAAGAATTGCACTGTCTTTTTGAATTCTTTTAAGCTCTGCTTCATTATCTTTGATCAATTTCTCAGCTTCAGGAATTTTGCTATAACGAATTTCTGCAACTTTTTCCAAGTCACCAGAACGCTCAGCAATGTCAGCCTGGCTTTTAAGCTCATCAATTTGCGAACTTGCTCTACGGATCTCAGTGATAATATCTTTTTCCGCCTTCCAAGCTGCTTCGCGAGCCTGGTATTGTTCGCGCAGGTCAGCAAGTTCTTTATCAAGTGTAGTAATTTTTTCTTTATTGGCCTTTTTATCTTTCTCAAGAGCAGTCTTCTCAATATCTAGTTGCTTTATTTTACGAGACATTTTATCCAGGTCTTCTGGAAGTGAGTCAATAGCAATACGAAGAGAAGAAGTAGCTTCATCAATCAAATCAATTGCTTTGTCTGGTAAGAACCGATCTGTAATATACCTTGATGATAACTTTACGGCAGACTCAAGTGCGTCATCAGTAATCCGGACTCCATGGTGTACTTCGTATTTTTCTTTAATACCACGAAGAATTGCTAAGGTGTCATCTTCACTTGGCTCTCCTACATATACAGGTTGAAAGCGACGCTCAAGAGCTGCGTCTTTTTCTATGTATTGTTGGTATTCTTTGAGTGTTGTAGCTCCAATGGTGTGAAGTGTTCCGCGAGCAAGAGCTGGTTTGATCATATTACCTGCATCTACAGCGCCTTCAGCCCCGCCTGCGCCAACTAAAGTATGAAGTTCATCAATAAAAAGAATTATCTTACCGTCACTTGCTTCGACTTCTTTAATAACTGCCTTAAATCTATCTTCAAACTCACCACGATATTTAGCGCCAGCTAAGAGACTGCCAATATCAAGCGACAGTACTTCTTTGTTTTTTAAAGTCTCTGGCACATCACCTGCTACAATACGCTGTGCAAGCCCTTCAACTATAGCAGTTTTGCCAGTTCCAGGCTCACCAATAAGTACGGGGTTATTTTTAGTTCTACGAGATAGCACCTGCATGCAGCGACGGATTTCATCATCACGGCCTATTACAGGATCAAGTTTTTCCTCCTCAGCTCTTTTTGTGAGGTTAACAGCATATTTTTCTAAAATTTCATAACGATTTTCAGCATCAGGTGAGTCAACTGTTTGGTTGCCACGAATATTCTTTAATATATCTTTTACTGCGCTTTCAGTCACCTGAATTGATTGCAGAATAGTTCTCACTGGATTGTCAATCATAAGCAGCGCTAAAAACAAATGTTCTTGCGATATATACTGATCTTTCATTTCTTTTGAAACTTTTTCTGCAGTTGTCAGGATCTGATTAAACGCAGGTGAGGGAGTAGGCTGCTGCTGACTTTGTCCTACTGAGGTAGGAAGACGCTTTGTGCTGTCTTGAATTTTTTCTTTGATCTGTAATTCATCAATACCTATTTTGCGCAAAACTGAAACCACCACGCTATCGCGTGATTCTATAAGTCCCAAAAATACATGCTCTGGCTCGAGCTGAGTATGCCCATGTTCAAGGGCTAATTGAGCTGCAAAAGATAGGCTTTCTTGTGCTTTATTAGTAAATGACTCTGGGGTAATCATATAAATGTATAATTAAAATTTCAAAATAAAGATATTTTATAATGAAAAAATACTCATTAGCAGTCTCATGTGTAGAGTGCTAATTAAATAATACTGAAAATGTTTATTAATGTCAAGACTAGATATCCAATTGCAAATTCCGGTATTTTTCGCTAAAATAAAAGCATATGAAAGTATTTTTAGCAGTTTCACTACCACAAGAAACAATACAAGACCTAGTACAAACTGTGGCCGAGTATAAAGATACATGGCAACAGTCTGTTAATGGTAGGCTTGTATTTGTTAATAAAAAAATATGGCATCTGACTATCAAATTTTGCGGTGAAGTAACGCCCGTTGATATTGAGCCTCTTAAGGTAATTATTCGTGATATTGTAAAAGCGCATGATCCGCTATTTATAGAAACACGTGAAATTACCGCCATCCCTCCATACCAATCAAAGATTATCGGTGTTAATCTACGGCGTAATGATACTTTCAATGCACTGCAAGGTGATATCTCTAAGGCGCTTGATGACTCTGACTTGCTTGATAAAAAATTCATAGGTTATAAACCACCGCATATAACATTGGCTCGAATAAAAGGGGATATTCATGTAGATACATCTCAATTACCAATCGACTTCGCGCACACCATCCCCATTACAGCATTAACACTTTTTGAATCAAATCTTACTGAGCAGGGGCCACAGTATACAGCACTTGAGACTTTTACTTTATGATTGCATTTCCGATTTTAGGTATTCGTATAGACAAAATTACCAAACCAGGCATCCACAAAAAGTTGGATGAGTTTTTGCAAAGTGAAACATATGACTGGATAGCAACAATAAACGCAGAAATACTTGTACATGCCTACAATGACATTCCATATGCTGAGATTCTGAATATTTCATCACTCAATATTATTGATGGATCTGGACCACAGTATATGGCCAGAATACTTTTAAATGAAAAAGTAAAAAGATTTCCTGGTGTGGATCTCATTGAAGATGTAGTTGAACGGGCATATGCTAATAAAAAGAAAATACTATTTTTAGGTGGTAGAGAAGCGGTGGGTAGCAAGCTTGCTTCTGAGATTGTTGCAGAAAAGTTTAAAAAAATGTATACGGATATACAAATTTTATGTGAGCAGGGCGGGGAAATGAACTATATAAACGACAAGGTATCAATAGAGCAGGGTAGGCGAGAGCGAATACTCCAGTTTGCTCCAGATGTTGTGCTGGTAGCTGCTAGCAATCCAGAGCAAGAGAAAATAGTACATAGCTTATCCGAAGAGTTTCCAAGTCTAAAACTTGGTATAGGAATTGGTGGAGGTTTTAACATGAAGGCAGGAGTACTAAAACGAGCGCCAAATTTATTTAAAGTATTGGGGCTTGAGTGGCTTTGGAGACTCATACTAGAACCAAAACGCATTAAACGTATATTCAACGCTGTTATCGTATTTCCTTGGCTTGTTACTTTTAGAAAATTTATCCCGAGGCTAAGACCAAATGTTGTCGCATGCATAGTTGATGATAAAAACAATATTCTCGTCGCAGAACGTATACATGATCCTGGACATTGGCAATTCCCTCAAGGCGGTATTGAGCCGGATCACAGCGTAGAAGAAACTATATATAAGGAACTTGAAGAAGAGGTTGGTATCACAAAGGAGATGATTGGGTCATATGATATTTTACCTGAAAAACACTCCTACACTTGGTCTCAAGACTATATGAAACAGCATTATAGAAGTGTATATCAAGGACAAAAACAAACTGTAGCGATTGTTCATTTCAAGGGTAGTCATGATGATATTGTTGTTGATAAAAAAGAGTTTTCTAAGGCAATTTGGGTACCAAAACATGAAGTTTTAGAATTACTTCATCCCGTACGGCATAGTGTGGCTAAAATTGCTTTAAAAGCGCTAGAATAAGCTAAAAAATACACCGCTCTATATATGACTAGACAAAAGATACCTTTTCTGGTATTATAGCTAGTTATTTTCGCTATTTTAAATAAATAACTTATATTCACCCAAAATACAAAGGTCTTTCATTATGTCAAAAAAGAAAGAAGCGGAAAAGAAGAAAAAAGGAAAAAAACCGGTTGGTAGTGATTACCCCAAGGTTGTTCTCGAAAGAGAAGGCGAAATGGATGGATGGAAATACAAAATTAAATACTGGTTAATGAAGTCAGTAGAAAAACCTCCTCTGAGTGAGGGTGTAATTATTGGTGAGGTTAAGGAGAAATACATCAAACACCTTACCATCGGTATATCGTATGATATCACAAACCCTCACGGCGATCGCTTCATCCAGGAACAGCCAGTAACTTTCACAGCCTACGACCATGTTAGTATTGTCCTGGGTAAGAGAGTTGACCCTGATGGAGACAATAATTGGTATTACTGCATCCACTGGTACGGTGGGGTAGGTGCCAACGGTTACCATCATTACGAGGATTATTGCCATTTTACCATCAAAACCAGTGGTGATATGACCGATGACAGCGGTGGCTGGAAAAAATGCACAGTATGGCCGGAAGGCCTCAAAAAGATAGCATAAATGCTACTTTGAATAATTTTAAAAAAAGTCTCAAATTTTGAGACTTTTCTTGTTTTTTAAGACTAAAACAGATATACTAGTAACTACTATATACAGATATTATGAGCAATATTAGAACACGTTTTGCACCAAGTCCAACCGGCTTTTTGCATATAGGAGGTGTTAGAACAACACTATATGCGTATTTACTAGCTCGCCAAAATAAGGGTGATCTTATTTTGCGTGTTGAAGACACAGACCAAAAACGAACAGTAGAGGGTTCAGTTGAACACATAATTAGTACATTCAAGCTTTTGGGTTTGGATTTTGATGAAGGTCCTGCGCATGGTGGGGAATTTGGACCATATCTACAGTCAGAAAGAAAAGAAAAAGGAATTTATCAAACTTATGTAAAACAGTTGGTAGATAACGGTCATGCATACCATTGTTTTTGTACTAGCGAGAGACTTGAAAAAGTCCGGAAAGAACAACAAACAAAAAAGTTGCCTCCTAAATATGACCGTCATTGCTTAGGCCTTAGTGAAGAGGAAGTAAAAGAAAAGCTAGACAAAGGATTGTCATTTGTTATTCGAATGAAAGTACCTGAGGGTGAGACAGTATTTACAGATGCTGTATATGGTACTATTACTACAAAAAATGAGGTTATTGATGACCAGGTACTACTTAAGAGTGACGGCTTCCCAACGTATCATTTAGCAGTTGTTGTTGACGACCACTTGATGGAAATAACACATGTTATTCGTGGCAATGAGTGGGTTCCATCTACAGCAAAACATATTATCTTATACAATGCGTTTGGATGGGAAGCGCCTCAGCATGTGCATCTCCCTCCAATTCTTGGTCCTGATGGAAAGAAGAAACTGTCAAAACGTGATGGTGATGTGAAGGCTGAGGACTTTATTGCAAAAGGGTATTTACCAGAAGCTTTACTTAACTTTATTGCTCTTTTGGGTTGGAATCCAGGAAACGACCAGGAAATTATGAGCATGGACGAAATGATTGAATCGTTTTCTCTTGATCGTATACAAAAAAATGGCGCGCAGCTTGATATGGTTAAGCTGGCGTGGATGAATGGTCAATATATTAAAAATCTTTCCTCTAAAGAACTAACTGACCTTGTCGAACCTGAAATAAAAACCACAAAGTACTATACAGATGACTATAATTTAGAAGATGTAGTATCTTTATTTCAAGAAAGACTTGAGACAATTACAGAAATTAAAGAACGTGCTGAGTTTTTGTACATTTTACCTAAGTATAACGCTGATATTCTAGTATTTAAAAAATCAGATAAGGAAAAAACTATCACCGCACTAGAGCAAGCACTCTCGTTACTAGGAAAACTAAAAATATCTACAGCAGATTCTTTGCGTGAAGTGTTTGATGCAAAAAGGGAAGAGATCGGACTTACTCGCGCAGAAATGTTCTGGCCTATACGCGTAGCAGTTTCAGGAAATGAGAGATCGCCAGATCTTTTTGATATAATAACAATCCTTGGCAGGGACGAGTCTTTAGCTCGTATACATAAAGCCCTTGAAAAATTGTCAAAAATGTGACATAATTTAGTTATCCAGATTATTATCCCATGTCTGACCACTTATTTATACAACCTAAGCGCCGAAAAAGGCTCAAAGTACCGCATACAATGCGTATAGCGGGCTTTTTTGTTGTATTGTTAGTAATTACAAGTATTGGGGCATTTATTCACACACAAGGGCTGCTATGGGCTCATGGGCATGATAGTGTAGACGATCTAAATGAAGCCATTGATGACAAACGAGCAGAAATAGAGGAAATTGATGCTCAAATCAAGCAATATAAGTCACAAATTGAATCAAAACGTAAAGAAGCACTTACACTACAAAATCAAATTGACATTCTTGATGCGCAAAAGGAGGCAACTTTGCTTGAGATTAATAAATTAGAAATAAGGACTAACCAAATAGAGCTTGAAATAATCGCAAACGAACATAAGATCGAAGAACTCGCACTGCAGCAGGTTGAGGTTAAACACCAAGTAGCAGAGTTATTACGCGAAATTCAAAAAGAAGATGACAAAACATACTTAGAGATTGTACTGCTTTATGATAATATTTCCGAGTTCTTTAATCACATTACATATCTAGAAAATGTAGAAGAGGGTCTACAAACAGACCTTGATCACTTGCAACGACTTACGGAAAATCTCACAACCGAACAATCAAATCTTCTGACACGTAAAAATAATTTAGTAGCAATCAAGAAAAAACTAGAAGAGGAAAAAGCAAAACTTGATTCACAGCAATATGCAAAAAACGTGCTACTAGATCAAACAAAGAGCAGTGAGAGGCAATATCAACAACTCATTGCGGAGCAAAGATCGCTGCAAGATAGTATAAATAGTGAAATTGTTTCCCTTGAACAACAACTACGCTCAAAACTTGCTGAAAGTGAGCAGCTGCAAAACATTTCAGAACAAGGCCTGATGTGGCCAGTGCCTAGTAGGTATATTACTGCTGGTTTTCATGATACTGATTATCCGTTTCGTCATATCTTTGAACATCCTGCAATTGACGTAAGAGCATCACAAGGAACGCCAGTCAGAGCTGCAGCCTCAGGTTACGTAGGACGTGCTAAAAACGCTGGACTGGGATACTCATATATTATGCTAGTACATGCTGACGGCGTCTCAACAGTATATGGTCATATGAGTCAAATAAATGTGAAAGAAGACACATATGTAGTCCAAGGTGAAGTTATTGGACTGTCTGGTGGCATGCCAGGTACTCCAGGAGCAGGTAGACTTACTACAGGACCTCATTTACACTTTGAGGTAAGGGTTAATGGGGTGCCAGTGAACCCAGTGCAGTATTTGCCATAGAGAGCTTGAAAAGAAGTTATCAAGTTAGTATAGAAATATACTAATTTTTTTATATATAATAATAAAATTACAAGAGAGCACCTGTGTGCCTTAGAAGAAAAGAGAGGAAATATAAAGATTGATTAGTGAGTGTTATCAATCATGTTTTATATGCAAGGGAGTATAAGGTTTTGAAATAGTAGATGCGTCGCACAATATATCTTATACGACACTATACAGTGTTCTTATGTAGATACAGTACCTTAGCTTATATTGGCTAACATAAGCCATCCTGAGAGCCTCTCTAAGAGGCGTTATATTTTTTTATGAATAGTATGTCATTCTTTTTGCCTTATACTACACGTTTACTGATTGGTATGTACTATTTTACAAATTCTGTTTTTAAGTTATTCCTTGTGTTTATAAATTTTCATATACATACTGCATGCCAATATGTCTTTACTGCACCACTATTCTCTTGATGAAAAGATTGAGTCGCTACCAGAATCTATAGGTACTTATAATCACCCTACCCTCCAATGCATGGGTGTATGTTCTATGCGTCGTAAAATGAATAGTAGGCTATTTGTAATATATCCAGTTTTCAACACGAAGGTCAATATACTCAAGTGTACTAGGATCATCAATTGTGTCTTCGAGTAATGTTTCAAGTGTGTTAAGTTGCTCAGTCAGATCATACCCCATAGCAAACAATATATACCATCCTTGTGTATGTATATATCGAATAGTGCTACTAAAAGTATCAAGCACAAATTGTCCTGATGCTAATTCTCGATTTTGTAGCACCTCATGAATAGCTTGTACATCATCTAAATGCTCTGTAAATATAACTTTAGTTGCAAGATCAAGTTCATTAGAGATTTCAATATGAGGCAACGATTGATACACAAAATCATTTTCTAAAAGCTCAAGTGCATACCCTTCAGGATCAACTGTATAAATTGACTGAGGTGTTACTGCTATGAATCCGGGCTCACGTAGTGTGTAAGTATAAGTTACAGTTTTGAAAAAACGTGTATCAAGACGCAGCGTCTCAATATATGGATGATTTTCAAAAGCCAACAATATAGGTTCTTCTGAAAAAAGAAAATAGTTTTTTTCAAAAATTGCATTGAACCAGATAAACTATTACCTAGAAAAAATTGGTTTAAAAATTTTGAAAAAATTTGGAGTCCAGATGAACAATATGCTTTAAAAGAGTTACAAAATTTTATTAAAGAGAGAATAACGAATTACTCAGAAGGGAGGAAC
>JBMYTV010000015.1:0-14672 GCA_049604715.1 Patescibacteria group bacterium | reverse complement strand
TTCTATGCTCTACATTCTTAAGATCAATTTCTCTTGTCAAAGAATTTACTTGCAGACGTAAAGACTTTATCTTTTCTATGGTCATTTTTCTCCTTCGTATTGATTAACTAAATTATCAAAATTGTGGGGAGACAATTTGATTTAGAAGACAGAACACTACAATTTGCAAAAGAAGTTCGTATATTCGTAAAGCAACTTGAAAGAAACTTCATAAATAATGAAGATGGAAAACAAGTTATACGGTCATCAGGGTCAGTTGGCGCAAATTATCGAGAAGCTAATGAAGCTGTAAGTCACAAAGACTTTATATTACGTATTAAAATTTGTATCAAAGAAGCTCGGGAAACCATATATTGACTCCAGCTGATTGATGTAAATGATAGTAGAAAAGATAAAGTTAAAAGCTCATTAATTCAAGAAGCTACTGAGTTTGTAAAAATTTTTGCAACAATTTTAAAAAAGCGTTCAGATATTTAGAATTTGAACATTGTAATTTGGAGTTTATCCATTTATGGCAAAAACACGACAACAAAAAGAGCAGGAAGTTCAGAATCTGATCTCTCAGCTAACAGACAGCAAAGGCGCTGTACTGTTATCATATGATGGGCTTGATGTAGCTGAGCTAACTGCACTTCGTAGCGCGCTCCGTGAGGAAGGCGTTACACTTACTATGATCAAAAAGCGCCTACTTAATATCGTACTTGCAGAAGCAGGTATTGCAAATGTAGAGCCACAAGATCATGACCAAAATATTTCTATTGCTATTAGTTCAAGTGATGAAGTAGCACCAGCAAAGGTAACAGCTCAGTTTGCAAAGGACCATGATAGTGTTTCACTTCGTGGTGGTATCTTGGAGCAAGCATACATTGGCGCTGACCAAGTAAAAGCCCTTGCAAAACTTCCAAGTAAGGATGAGCTACTTGCAAAACTTGTTGGTTCACTAAACAGTCCACTTTCAGGATTGGTTGGTGTACTGAATGGCAACATGAGAGAATTTGTTCACGTGCTTAATGCTATTAAAGAGCAAAAAGCATAATTTATTAATATATTTATAGTATGTCAGACGAAAAGAAGACAGAAGATACTCAGGAAGAGAAAAAGGATGTTGTAGTTCCTGAGAAATTCAAAAGCTTGGTCGAGGAAATCGAAAAGATGTCAGTACTCGATCTTTCAGAATTGGTTTCAATTCTAGAAGATAAGTTTGGTGTTACTGCAGCTGCACCTATGGCAGTTGCTGCAATGCCAGGTGCTGCAGGTGGCGATGATGCTGCTGCAGAAGAAAAGAGTTCATTCACTGTTGAGTTGACCTCAGCTGGTGATAACAAGATCGGTGTTATTAAAGCAATCCGAGAAGTTACTGAACTTGGTTTGAAAGAAGCAAAAGAGCTCGCAGATGGTGCGCCAGCTGTTGTTAAGGAAGGGGCAGACAAAGAAACTGCAGACAACATGAAGGCAAAGATCGAAGAAGCAGGTGGTCAAGTTACTTTGAAGTAAGCGACACCTCTTTTTACGTAAAAAACCCCGCTCTAGTAGCGGGGTTTTTGTTATGCTAAGTAACTTACAAGCTAATTGTCACCCGGTATATATCAGCGCCTTGCAAAAGTATAAGAGTTGCTTCATCGCCTTGTTCAGTAACTGTAAGTGCATCAAGGTTTGTAAATGAGTTTGAGGTGACTTGTTGGATAAAGTCGCCGTTCTTGTCATAGATAACAATACGATCATGTGTTGGGTCAAGAATATAGAGATTACTTAGGTTTTCAGTGGTGAATATTTTTGTCGCATTGCTTATAGGTGGGTCAATTGCTTCTGATTGTAAAGAAGTGCGCGTACCTTGGTTGAATTCAATAATTCCTTGTACAGAATCAAGTACATATATCACACCATCTACAGCGAGTGATTTGCTTTTTGACAAATCATTTGGAACTTGTAACCACGGCTGACCAGCTTGAAAGGCAGCAGAGCCACGTCGGTGTCGCCATATCTGATTGGTAGTTGAATCCAAGATATACAGACGGTTTGTATACATAAATGCATCTGTAGTGTTGCTAACATCAATTGTTGCATTCATTTGAGTGACTAAGCCGGTCTGTAGGTCAATTTGCGAGATTTTGTCAGTATTGTGCAGTCCAATAACACCACTATCGTTTTCAATAGGATGCTCAAGTGTAATACCATATATATCGCCAAGTGAATTACTGAGGTTAGTCTGAGTTATACTTCCGCCAGGATCAATTGCATACACTGTATTTTGTGAAACAGTATAAATCGTATTGTCCTTTAGGAGGATGTTATTATATTCGGGTGCTATCGGAAGTGTAGCTAATGGCTCAAGGTCATTTATGGTTAGTTGTCTATTTGCTTTGCTCAAAAAGCTTGCATTTGTTGCTTCAAGATCAGCTTTTATTTGTGTTGATTGCTCATCTGGAGTGGGTAGTGAAGCTATTGCATTACTAGCTTGTATAAGTAGTGACCGTGCACGTGCATAGTCTTTGAAAATAATAGCTTGGCTTGCCTGTGTTTGTAGTTTTTCAATATCATCAGTTTGTTGAGAAAAGAATGTGTTTTGCTCTTCAGCTTGATTACGTTTTTGTGTAATTGAGATGCTCTGAGTAAAGATTATTATAACCACAATAGCAGCTAATAGTAGATATTTTGTGCTTTTTGGCCATTTACTATAAAGTCGTGCGCTTCTGCTAAAGAAGTATTTCAAAGTATTCGGTAGTGAGCGAATTGTTTGTATTACTGATACAAAAGGATTTTTTCTGTGACGCTTTGGCTTTACAATTTTTTCACGTCCTTGAACTTTTTTACGGTGGCGTTCTTTTTGAGTCAAAACGGGTTGATGTTGAATAGGTTGGAACTTTCGTTTGGCTGTAATGTTTTTGATTGGTAGTTTGCTGTATGTCTTTTTGGTAACAACCACAACACGGTCAAACACAAGCACCATAAAACCAGCAGTTTTTCTCAAACGCTGCATAGGTGTAGGTGAAATCATTTGTGACGTTTCATTCTCAGTATGAATAAGATCTTCAAGCGAGGTGACTGAGCTTGCTTGAGGAATAGAGTGCGTGAGGTCGCTATTTTGTTTAGTCGTTCTAAATGAAATTACAATGCCGCCCAGTTTATATGGTGAGTGATTTGGTAAAAAGTTTTGTAAAAAACCTGCCGTACCTTCAATCGGAAGTTTGTGTAAGACATCTGGAAGTCGTTTGGTATCAAAGCAGTCCCATGTTTCATATGTACAGATTACCAACCCATCCTGTTCAGAAATTGATCCTGTATACATTCGGCTAAAGATCTTTTCGTAATTGTGAGGCGGTACACCATAGGTCATTTTAACAATGTCGAAAATGTGCTTTTTACGTATGAGCATGATTTTAAAATCACCATGCATAGTGTAGTGCATCTCATCGTGGTTGATGTACATGAGTAATGCGCCCATGTTACGTAGTTGTTTTTGATCTATGTCTGCTCGGGTGTGTTTGTTGATGTAGGCAAATGTTTTTTCTAGTGCTTCACTGACAGTCAGTGGTTTAGCAATAGCGGCAAAGCGCTCAACTGCTTCACGGAGAATGTTTTTGAGGGTGAGTACTGTTCCTGGGTCAGTTGATGAATGCACACCAAGAACAAAACGACCGAGGTCAATATCGGTTAAATCGTATACTTGAAAGGAAACTGTGTTCTCAGTTTCTTCCGCAGTATTATTGAAGGTTTTGTATTGCCAGTACGACTGATGCATAACAGCTTCTTACATACATATTGTACCACAGGAGGAAGGCTTCCACCACTCATAAGACTTGAACTCTGAACAAATTTTGTGATAGTATGAAATAAGTAAATAAACGCTAATTATAAACAATTTTAAGTTTGTTACGGTTATGCTTGAACACCTTTTTAGTTCACGAACTCGTGTAAAATTACTCAAAACATTCCTACTTAATCCAGAGGAGAAATACTATGTTCGACAATTGACACGCGACATTGATGAGCGTATCAATTCTGTTCGTCGTGAACTTGAGAATCTGGTTAACATTGGCATGCTTATTACCTTTGATCAGCATCAGAGAAAGTACTACCAAGTAAATACTGATTTTGTACTTTTTTCAGAAATGACAACATTGTTTGTGAAGTCACGAAGTTTGCTTGAGGCGGAGATTTTGGATTCACTCAAAACAATTTCACAGATCCAGTACTGTGTACTGACCGGAACGTTTGTGCAAAATGATGATGTAGAAACTGATTTGTTTATTGTTGGTGATGACTTGCCAGTGAACAAACTTAAAAAAACCATTAAACAACTTGAACAACATTTTAATCGGGAGATCAACTACACACTTATGTCACTACAGGAGTTTAGAGAACGCAGTGAGCTTACCGACCGCTTTATATACAATATTGTAAATAATCCAAAGATTACAGTTGTAGATAAGTTATTCAAAGGCAAGACTGATGATCAATCAGATGAGGATAAATAAGTTTATAGCAGCTAGTACAAAGCTTTCACGTCGGCAGGCTGATGCTGCAATTGAAAAGGGGCGTGTGACAGTCAATGGACAGCCATTGGCTGATTTTTCATATATGGTGACAGAAAAAGATATAGTTATGCTCGATGATAAGGAGTTGGCTGTTCATCCGCATGTGTATTATGCTCTAAACAAACCAGTGGGGGTCACATCTACGACTGCTGACCCACATGCAGAAAAATGCGTTACTGATTTGGTACCAAAGACACCTCCTGTTGTGCCAGTGGGTAGGCTGGATAAAGATTCTCGTGGATTATTACTTCTTTCAAATGATGGGGACTTTATACATCAACTGACACATCCATCGTATGAGCATGAAAAAGAATATGTTGTGACAGTAGATAAGCCACTTGCAGATACTATTCCTGATGTGTTGCAAAAGGGTATCAGGCTTGATGAGGGTCTTGCTCGTGCTGACCGGGCGAGTATTGAGAGTAAGTTTGTGCTTCGCATGACTATTCATCAAGGTTGGAACAGGCAGATAAGACGTATGCTTAGTATGCTGTCGTACGATGTTGTTGATTTGTTGCGTGTACGTATTGGGGAATATGAGCTTGCTGGCTTGCCAGAAGGAGAGTACACTGAAGTGTCTCCAGAAAATGTATTACCAAAAGTATGATTTTATATATAAACACATCAGATGCGGCAAAGATTTATTTAGCACTTCTAGAAAATGGTGAGTCTGTACATAAGCTCGAGGTCATGGCTTCATTTAAGCATGAGGAGCTTTTGCTTAAGTCAATTGAAGAGATTATGCGGAAAGCTGCTATGAAACTTGATGATATTTCAAGTATCGCAGTGGTGCATGGACCTGGTGGTTTTAGTTCACTTCGTATAGGTGTTACTGTTGCGAACGCACTAGCATATTCACTACAAAAACCTATCCAAGGTGTAGAGGATAGCATGGATATCGGTATGATTGATGAATCAAAAGCCAAATCTGTAACAGAAGGGTTTATTGTGCCTGTATATGGCGCAGAACCTAATATAGGATAATATCAAATTTACATATTTATTGACCTCCTAGCTTGCATATAGTAAGCTAGGTTGTTTGCTGATTAAAAAAAGAATAAACAGGAGGCTATATGCCAGGATCATTGATCAAGCCGAAGAAGAAAAGGAGAAAGAGAAAACGCAAAAAAAGAAAAGTAGTGGTAAAGATTAAGAAGTTAAAAGTAGCGCATGGAAAGGCGCTTTATGCATTAGTAAAGGCTAACCGTGATCACTTAAGTACCTTTGATTCGATGGAAAGAAGCGAGTACAGAAGTGAAGCTGGTTTTATCCGTACGATCAAATACAATCCTGATTATCCAAACCGTACTCGGTATGGTGTGTGGGTAGGTGATGCTATTGTCGGAGAAGTTTTTGCTGATCCAAGTTATAAGAATGTTGAGGTGGGTTTTTGGATTGCAAAACAATATACGCGGAAAGGATACGCTATACAAGCCTTACGATTATTAGTTGCATTGTTGAAAAATTCAGGAATTGGATGTGTGGTGGCTATTACTTTGAGAGAAAATACCCCATCACGATCTATGCTTAAAGCGGCAGGTTTCTTTTTGTCTGATAAGAAATGGGATGTATATACGTATACTAAAGTTTTGGAGTGAACAATATGAAGATTTGGTTTTTAAAGATGTTTTGGGTTCCTTGGTCATTGCTCACATTCAGAGAGTTTAAGAAGAGTGATGGTCGCGCATATTTTGCACTTATAAAAGTAAATAAAAGGCATCTGTATACGTTTGCTCGAAGTGTATCTACTACATGTAGTACATTAGGGAGAACCAAGCGTTACATAGAATCATCTATCAAGAAAAAGAATTACAAATTAATTGGTATATGGCACCTCGGTGTGTTGATTGGTTCTGTAGATATATCATTTGAGAAGGACGGATGCGAGATCGGTCTTTGGATTGCAGAGCAGCATTCCCAAAGAGGTTTTGCTACAAAGATGACAAGGGCAGTAGTGCGTTATATCCATGTATTTCATCCGAAGATTGAGATTATCATAGCCTCAACAGACCATCGCAATGCAGCGAGTAAGCGAGTGCTGGAGAAGGCTGGCTTTGTGCTAGTGAGTGATGACTCTATTTTTAAGAATGAAGGTAGATCAAAAGGGCATTTGTATGTGCATGAAGGTTAAACCACTTTTATAACTCTGACTAAACATAGTCAGAGTTTTTTATACACATTAAAGTGGTTGTGAAAACATATAAAGTGGAGTATAATGAATACGAAGTAGGGAAAAGTGGATAAAAGTGGGGAAAACTTTCGAAAATTGTGCATAAACTACATGTTTATCGGTGAGTATCATCATTCAATAGATCAAAAAGGACGATTAGCTATCCCCGCTAAGTTCCGCAAAGCCTTCACCAAGGGTGCAGTAGTAACTCGTGGACTTGATGGTTGTTTGTTCTTATACAGCATGGATGAGTGGAAAAAGCTCGCAACAAAGCTTGCAGGTCTCCCAATCAGCCAAGCAAATACAAGAGCATTTGCACGGCTCATGCTCGCTGGGGCTATGGATGTTTCACTTGATAAGCAAGGCCGAATTATTCTTCCTGAATATTTGCGCGATTACAGTAGTATGAAAAAGACAGCTGTTGTTACTGGTCTGTATAATCGCTTAGAGATTTGGGCAGAAGGTTCTTGGGAAAAGTACAAAAAGAGTACTGAAAAGGAGAGCACAAGCATTGCAGAAGCGCTTGGTGAATTAGGAGTTTAGTATGTCTGATCTAAAACATGTGCCAGTGCTGTTGGATGAGGTTCTTGAGGGGTTGCAGCTAACACCTGATATGAATGTGATAGATGGAACACTTGGTGGGGGTGGTCACGCAGCAGCAATTCTTGAGCGTACAGGACCTAGTGGAAAGCTCCTTGGTCTTGATCTCGATCCAGTAGCGATTCAGATAGCCACACAGAACCTAGTATCTTTTAAAAATAGAATTGAAATTAAAAAAGATTCTTATGTACATGTATCTGATCACATAGCGTTTTTCGCAGGCAAGCCTATTATGGCACTGTTGCTTGATCTAGGGATGTCATCTCTACAGCTAGATGACACGTCCCGTGGATTTAGTTATATGTCGGATAATGCGCTTGATATGACCTTTGATGGGAGTAGTGAGTTCACAGCACAAGATTTGCTGATGAAGTCATCGGAGCAAGAGCTCGCAGATATTTTTAGTACATATGGAGAGGAACGTTTTGCAAAGCGAATAGCAAGAACAATCGTCAAGGAGCGAGTACATGAAGAGTTAACTGGCAAACGTATACGAGAGATTTGTGAGGGTGTTTATAAGGCAGTTTATTCAAAACCAAGCACCACTCATCCAGCAACAAGAGTATGGCAGGCAGTTAGAATAGCAGTTAATAATGAGTTCGAGCATATAGAAAAGGGTATTCTGGCGGGATTGGAGGTACTACATGCAGGAGGACGCATAGCAATCATTACATTCCATTCTTTAGAAGATGCATTAGTTAAAAAAGTGATTCGAGACGTAGTAAAGGGTCCAGAGCCAGATCCAAACTCACCACTACCAGAGACTTTTATTCCGATTGCTAAGAAAGTAACGACCAAACCAATCTTGCCAAGCGAGGAAGAAAAAATAAAAAACCCTCGCGCACGAAGTGCACAGCTTCGTATCATAGAAAAAATCTAAACAAGAATAAAAAGAAAAATATGAAACAAATACGTCAGCGCGTTTCAGCGCTACCAATGCCAATGAGCAACATTATTATCGGGATGTTTGTTATCCTCCTTGTTGGTTTTTATTTAACCCAAATTAATGCAACCACAAAGCTGGGCCTTGAGCTACAAGAGCTTGAGTCTCAGGCAGAGATTTTGAATGAACAGCAGCATGATTTGCAATTAGAAATTGCTGAGTACCAAAGCATTGCTCATTTGCAAGAGCGTGTAGAATCGCTATCACTTATTTCCATTGATTCTGTCGCATACATGTCAGTACCTGTACCAATCGCAGTCGCAAAGCGCTAGAGTCTCCTCCCAGTTTATATAAAGTATGATCAAACGTCGTCGCCGTTCCCAGAAAGTGAATAATCAACCGCCGCGGCGGATACAAGCAGTCAGTATTGTTTTTATACTGATTAGCTTTTTTATTGGGGCCAGGCTCTTTTTTTTACAAGTAATTGAACATCCGCTCTATGAGGCATTGGCATCAGGGCAACATGAAATATTGCAGCAGCTCTTACCTGAGCGTGGAGAAATATATGCAGAGACAGAACAAGGTTTGTACCCATTGGCTATTAATAGGGATAGTTATATTGTGTACGCTGTTCCGCAGGAAATAACAGACGCAAAAGCAGTTGCAGAGGGTTTGTACCCATGGATACAGGAAATAAAGTCAAGGCATATTGATGAAGAGGAGGAAGAGCCTGAAGTTGTTATAGAAGAGGCTATTGAAGAGGAGAACACAATTGATGAAGAAAAGGGAGAGCCGCCAATTGATCCAGAATTAGCTAAGCTTATTGAGGTACTTGGAAAGCATGATGACCCATATGAGCCCATCATTAAGGGTATTACTAAGAAAGATATTGCAGTATTACAAGCTATGGAGCTTCCTGGGGTGTATTGGCTTGGTCTGCCTTCACGGTATTATCCAGAGCAGATTATAGGAAGTCATACTGTTGGTTTTTTTAGTTCATTATCTGATGTTAAAAAAGGCCAGTATGGACTGGAGGGGTATTGGAACGAGACTTTGGCTGGCAAACAAGGTATTTTGCGAGGAGAAAAAGATGCTGCTGGGTTTCATATTTCGATCGCACCTCGTACGCTTAAGCGTGCTCGTGACGGAGCTGATTTGATTGTAACAATTGACCCTGCTATTCAACACACAGCATGCACCAAACTAAATGAGGCTGTTGAGACTTATGATGCTGATGGAGGGTCTGTGATTATTCTTGATCCAGAAACGAGCGCTATATTAGCGCTTTGCGGTGCACCTGCGTATAACCCAAATACATATAATAAAGTTGATGATATTAGCGTATATCCTCATCCAGCTATTGCATACGCGTATGAACCTGGCTCCATTATGAAACCATTAACAATGGCAGCTGGGCTTGATAGTCAGTATATTGAACCAGATGATACGTACGAGGATACTGGTGAGTATAAGATTGCAGGATACACTATTAAGAACTCTGATCTCCAAGCGCATGGTATTAAGAACATGACCGAGGTGCTTGAGCTATCTCTTAACACTGGAATGATTCATGTTGCTGAGCAAGTGGGGAGTACGCTTATGAAAAAATATTTTGAAGCATTTGGTTTTGGAGAGAAAACAAATATTGAGTTATCTGGAGAAGTGTCTGGTAATATGACATCTCTTGATAAGAGAGGATTCATCTATACAGCTACTGCATCGTATGGTCAGGGCATTACAGTAACTCCTTTGCAGATTGTGAATGCATTTGCTGCAGTAGCAAATGGTGGTACACTCAATCGGCCTTTTATTGTAAAGGAAGTACACTATCCAGATGGTGCTATTGAGTCTTTTGGTAGAGAGTCTATAAGGCAAGTTGTTTCTACTCAGGCATCAGCATTGCTGTCTGGTATGATGGTTTCGGTGATCAAAAATGGATATGGTGGCAAAGCGGGCGTTGATGGATATCTTATAGCTGGTAAGACCGGTACAGCGCAAGTAGCGGGAGAAGGTGGTAAATATAGCGATAAAACTATTCATTCATTTGTAGGATATGGTCCGGTTGACGATCCAAAGTTCGTTATGTTAGTCAAACTTGATCATCCAACCGCAGTTAGGTTTTCATCAGACTCTGCTGCCCCAGTATTTGGCGATATTGCTGATTTTATACTAAAGTACTATCATGTGCCTCCAACTGAACTAAAGTAATATGAAACAGATAATAACCAACATTATAACTTGGCTAGCAAAACGGACACTACAAAAGTATGATCCGATTGTTGTGGGTATTACTGGGTCTGTTGGCAAGACATCAACAAAAGAAGCTGTAAAGATAATTTTAGAAAAAAAATATTCAGTTCGGGCAACCGAGAAAAGCTACAACAACGAAATTGGTATGCCGCTTACTATTTTGGGGTTTCACTCACCAGGGAAAAACCCATTTGGTTGGCTTAAGGTTATTGTAAAATCTAGTATTGCAATTTTGGTTCCTCGGCCGTATCCAGAGGTTTTGGTACTTGAAATGGGCGCTGATCATCCCGGTGACATTGGCGGGCTTGTATCATTTGCTCCATGTGATATTGGGGTTGTGACTGCTATTGCTCCAGTGCATACCGAGTACTTTAATTCTGTGAATGCTATTTTGCAGGAAAAAAGAAAAATTCTAACTCATATTGCTCCTCATGGGTTTGCTATTTTTAATCAAGATGACGCACGTCTTGCTGAACAAAAGACAAGTGATATCAAAGCAGGTATAAAGCGGTATGGTTTTGATGCTGACAGTGATGTGCATGCGTTTGATGTAAAGTATAAATATATTGAAACAGAAAATGGTATTAAACTTGAGGGGATTCAAGGTAAGCTTGGGTATATGGATTCAAGTGTACCGTTTTATATACCTGACGCACTTGCCATGCATACTGTGTATTCTGTATTAGCAGCTGTGACCGTCGGCGTGGCTCTTGATATGAACTTAGTTGATATTGCTGAGCGCATTCCTTTGTATCAAACACCTCCAGGTAGGCTTCGTTTGATTGATGGGCAAGAAAATACAACCATAATTGACGATTCATATAATTCATCACCAGAAGCTGCTAAAGCAGCGTTATCGGTACTAAAGGATTTTCCAAAAGCAGATAAGGGCCGTACGTTTGCAGTTTTAGGAGATATGCGAGAGCTTGGGAGTTTGTCAGAGGAAGCTCATCGTGAAATTGGTCACTTGGTAGCTGAGCTTGATATAGATTTTCTTATAACATTTGGTCCTGAGTCAGAAGTGTTGCACGCAGCAGCGCTTGAAGCAGGTATGTCAGAGAATAGTGTGCTACATGCAGATTCACATGATGTTATTGTAGACTTTATTCATCAGCATTGGCAGGCAGGTGATGTTCTTCTTATAAAAGGATCACAAAATACAATTCGATTAGAAAGGGTTGTGAAAAGACTCATGCAGGAACCTCAGAGAGCTGCAGAGTTACTAGTGCGGCAGGGAGGGGAATGGCTCTAACTACGTAATTTTTTAAGCATGGAAATTAAGGTATATATTGCTGGCAAAGTTTCCCCTACATCAGTTTTTGGACGCCATGATTGGAGGGATTCATTTTGCATGGAATTATCAACATTTACTGGTTGCTCAATTGTCAATCTAGATCCTACAAAGAGTGATGAAAACTTTGATTTAGATGAGAACAATGACATGCTAATTTTTGGTAGAGATTGTTATATGATAAAAAATGCTGATGTAGTAATTGTGCACTTAACTGATGATATTAGTGTAGGCGGAAGCCAGGAGATGCTTATTGCTAAATACTATAAAAAGCCTTTGATTGGCATTGCTCCCAAAGGAGGAAAATTTAACAAAGCGATAAAAGTGATCCAAGGTAAAGAGTACAAAAATTGGATACATCCCTTTGTTTCTGTGCCTTGTGATGGTGTTGTAGAGGATGTCAAAAGTGCAGGAAAGTTTATTAAGCATCACTTTATCAACAAAGACAGTAAGGTTGTGCCTGATATAACACTCATTGAAGATTCTGTAGCATACTACATGAAACACTTTCATAAGTATGATAAGTTTTTGCATGATAAAAATTAAAATGACTGCATTGCAGTCATTTTTTTGTTCAATTTGTTTCGCGCGATTTAGCGGCCTTTTCTTTTTGATATTCCAAGAAAACTCCAATGAGCCAACCAATCAGCCCAAGGATTAATGCGCCTGGTATATAGTATGGGAAGTTAGGTGGAGCGCCCGGTCCTTCTGGCGTAGTTAGCATCATGATGATGCCGCCAATAAGGGCGCCAATTGCAGCGCCTCCCCATAATCCCACAAGCGATAGATCAACGCTAATGCCTTTTTGGTTGTCTGTGTTGCTTAGCGATTCTTTAGTCATATTGCTGCCCTCATTTTAATGAACTAAGTGTATACTAACAATATTTGGATAACTGAGACTACACCCAGTTATGATGACCGACAATCCAACCAATCATTGCACCAAGGATAATACCTCCAATAATTGCCGAAATAACTGCTTTTGACATAATCCTAACCTCTTTTTAAAGTACAACATACGAACTTATAACTTTTATAAGTTAACCAAAGATAGTGCTATTTGTCTTGTTATTTGTCTATATTTAGGGCATACAAAAAACCACCCTATAAAAGGATGGTTTTTTGGTACCGCGTAGGGGAATCGAACCCCTGTTACCGGGATGAGAACCCGGCGTCCTAACCACTAGACGAACGCGGCTTGGCTCGGAGACTAGGACTCGAACCTAGATTGCCAGGGCCAGAACCTGGTGTCCTACCATTAGACGATCTCCGAATAGTATTTTTAACTAAATATATCTAGTGTTACGCCCAAAGCGGACATACCTACCATTAGATCTGTCCGCCTTGGGCGGGCGATCTCCGAAAAATGTTTATGATGTACATGGGCAATAAAAAAAGCACATGTACGTGTAAGCATATTCATACCACATTTTGTTCTTATTTTCAAGTTAATGATAAGTTATAAATAGTTTTTATTCCACATCATTTTTGCTATACTAGAATCATATGGAAATAGCGCACAAAACGATCAAAGAAAAGCTGTCTTTTTTTCGTATAACAGAAGAGCGTCAGAAAAAGGTGTATCAACAAATACGAGAAAATGCTAAGGCAGATTTTGATTTTTATACTCTTTTAGTTGTATCCACAGTCATTATCACACTCGGCTTGTATATCAATTCAGCTGCAGTGATTATTGGTGGTATGCTTATTGCCCCTTTGGTATGGCCGATTTTGGCATTGTCATTATCTATTGTAAAAGGGCATTCTAGTTTGTTTGGTACATCAATTTTGACACTACTCAAGTCAACACTGATTATTTTATTGGTGAGTAGTATCGTGGGATTGATAACTCCTGAGATTAACTTGGAAAATCAGGAAATCCTTTCACGCACACAGCCGCAGTTGTTTGAGTTGTTTGTTGCTATTGCGTCTGGATTTATTGGCGCGTTTGTGGTCACTTATCCAAAACTTGGTGAAGCTATGGCTGGAGTTGTTGTTGCGGCTGCGTTGGTTCCTCCGCTTGCTGCTATGGGTCTACTGATGACCTCAATTGACTTTGCAGCCGCAGGCGGTGCATTTTTACTATACACATCTAATTTGATTGCTATTACCTTGTCTGCAACAGTTACATTCTTTTTAGCTCGTTTTCGTGGACCTGCTACAGCAGAGGCGCAGGAACTTCAAAAGAGTAATATTAGATGGTCAATTGTATTTTTGGTTGTTATTTCAATCCCGCTTCTTATTATTACTGTTGACTCAGTTCGAATACAGCAACAAAGAAATTTAGTTGAGGAAGTATTACTTGCGAAAGTTGATGCTATAGATATTCAAGAGATTTCTATTGATGAGACTGGCGAAGTTGCACGAGTAAATGTAACTGTGCGCTCTCCTTATACGTTATATACATACCAAGTTGAGGAACTTACTGATATTATTTCTCGAGAGCTTGGTGGATCAGTGCTGTTACAGATTTCTGTGATTCCTGTTATTGAGGCTGGTAAGATTTTACCGCCAAACGGCGCGCTACTACAACAGCAAAATGATGTGATGCCAGTAGATTCAGATTCGTCTAACTCAGAATAGTATGCGTATTGTCTTTAGTGGAGGTGGAACAGCGGGGCCAGTGACCCCGTTACTTGCTGTGGCAAAACACATACGCGAAAAAGTAGCCATGGATGATTTTTTGTGGCTTGGTACTTTTTCTGGACCAGAAAAAAAACTCGTGACAAGCGCATCAATTCGTTTTTTGCCGATTTTTTCTGGAAAATTACGTCGGTATTTTCACTGGCGAAATATTATAGACCCTTTGTTTGTTGTTGTTGGGTTTGCACAGTCATTATATATATTACATCGTTTTAAGCCTGATGTGGTGGTGTCAGCGGGCGCTTTTGTTTCTGTTCCAGTTGCTTGGGCTGCAAAAATGCTTCGTATCCCAGTGATTAT
>JBMYTV010000014.1:0-23035 GCA_049604715.1 Patescibacteria group bacterium | reverse complement strand
AGTAAGGATAGATATAGACAACGCACACAGGAAGCGTCGGGTGTTTTACCTCGCCCTGAAGGCAATCATGAAGAGCGCAGTGCATTTCAGAGTGAGTTCTATAAACTACAGCGCAGTAGATTTGAGAATAATGAGGAGGATGGTGTTAACCCCGACAGCTTAACGAATACTAAAGGCAGTGAGGCTTCAACGCAGATAGGAGAAAAAAGATTCGCGAAACAATAGAGCGTAGCACTGATTCAAATGTGGGGGGTCAAGCAGGGCACGAGGGCGTGTATTCAAGTGATGTAGATTCTGAGTACAAACCAGCAGATATTAGTGCCTTTGATGGAGATAATTCAGGATCTCATGGAATCAGAGCTGTGTTTAGCGGATTAAAAGAGAGAATGTTAAAACGATCAGTTAAGAAGAGGAAAAGAAAGTACTCTCCGGCAAAGGGAGGAAAGCAAGTTTATGAAGAAAGGGGCGCTAATAATCGTAAACTGACCTCAAAGAAAGAGATGCGGAATAGCCGTTCATTTAAAGAGGGTGGCATGTCGAAGAGTTACCAAAGGTTCCTTGAAGTAGACGAGTTCCCAGATGAAGATATTTCTTCCGGGCAACGTGATGCAGAGCTTGTTGAGGAAGGAATGTGGTACGAGGGTGATAACAGGCAAGAATCTACCGCGATTAAGCACGATGTTGGCAGTGGAGAAGATGTAGAAAAGGCTGCCTAGTGTCAATATTTTTTTTATCAAGCAAAGATGCTACCATACAGGTAGCATTTTATGTCTAAGAAAAAGGAAAAATTTGTCATAATTGATGGAAATGCCCTAATTCACAGGGCGTTTCATGCTATGCCGCCGCTTGCTACCAAAGACGGTACGCTTGTTAATGCTGCATATGGTTTTACGACAATTTTGATGCGAGTGATGAAGGATTTGAAGCCAAAATATATTGTAACAGCATTTGATTTGGCTGCTCCTACATTTCGCCATGAAGCATATGAGGAGTACAAAGCAACGCGTGTGAAGCAAGCTGATGAGCTGTATGAGCAGTTTCCAATTGTAAAAGATATATTAAAGGCATTTACAATCCCTGTGTTTGAGCAAGAAGGGTATGAGGCTGATGATATTATTGGAACTATAGCGTATGAGCTTGGAGAAGAGAAGGATATTGATTGTTATATTGTGACAGGTGATATGGATACATTGCAGCTGGTTGATGATTCAACATTTGTGTTTGCACCAAAGCGTACAATTTCCGATGTGATGATTTATGATGCAGCCGCAGTAAAGGAAAAGTACGGTGGGCTTGGTCCTGATCAGCTCATTGACTACAAAGCACTTCGCGGTGACCCGTCAGATAATATTCCAGGCGTGAAAGGTGTAGGTGAGAAAACAGCTATCGCGCTACTTCAGGCTCATGATACGCTCGACAAGCTGTACTCTGAGTATGAGGATGATCCTCATATAAAGCCACGTATTAAAAACTTGCTTACTGAGCACAAAGAAGATGCTTTCCTTTCTAAGAAGCTGGCCACAATAGAAAGGCAAGTCCCGGTGGAGTGGAAGTTAGATGAAGCAATTTTTTCTGGTGTTGACCGTGAGCAAATGGTATCACTTTTCCAAGAACTCGAATTCAAATCACTACTTGTAAAAGTGCCTGACTTGGAGGCCAAGCTTGATGTGGCTAAGCATGTAGTTAAAGATAATAAAGAGCACAACTACATGCGAATAGATAATGATAAAGATTTGCAGAAATTATTGGCAGAACTTGATAAGCAAAGGGTGGTTTCTTTTGATACTGAGACAACTGATTTAAATCCGTGGCAATCTGAGCTAGTTGGTATTAGTTTGTCATGGAAACAAGAAAGTGCTGTATTTATTCACTGGCCATCAGTAGCAAGTTCAAAGCAAGCGAAGGACCTACATGCATTTTTTGCACGTACTGACGTGTTGAAGGTCGCACATAATGCCAAGTTTGATATCGAAGTATTGCTTCATGCTGGGATAAAAGTTGCTGGGCCAGTATATGACACCATGCTTGCAGCATACGTTTTGCATCCAGGTGATAGAGGGTTAAAGCTTGATACGCAGGTTTTTTCTGAATTTGGCCATCAAATGATCCCGATAGAGGAGTTGATTGGCAAGAAAGGCAAAAATCAACTTACTATGCTTGATGTGCCACTTGAGCAATTGACTGAGTATGCTTGTGAGGATGCTGATTATACGCTGCAATTATATGAAGTGCTAAAAAGGCGCATTGAAAAGGCTGGCTTTGAGTCATTGCTTGATGATATTGAGTTTCCACTTGTGCCAGTACTAGTAGATATGGAGCACCAGGGTATAAAGGTTGATGAATCTTTTTTGCAGAATTTTCAAAAGCAATTAGCAAGTGATATTGAGAATATTGAAAAGCAAATTTATGAAATGGCAGGTGAGGAGTTTAATGTTGCATCTCCAAAGCAACTCAAGGTTATCTTATTTGAAAAATTAGAAATACCTACAGATGGCTTGAAGAAAACAAAAACAGGTGTATCAACAGCAGCGTCAGAGCTTGAAAAAATGAAAGGACTCCATCCTATTATTGACCTGATTTCGGACTTTAGAGAGCTTGCTAAGTTACAATCAACATATGTAGAAGCGCTGCCAAAGCTTATAAACAAAGACACTGGTCGCGTGCATACATCATTCAATCAAACCATAACCGCAACAGGACGGCTATCAAGTTCTGATCCAAATTTACAAAACATTCCTATACGTACAAAACTGGGTCGTGAAATCCGGAAGGCTTTTGTTGCTGAAAAGGGGAACGTTCTGATTGCTGCTGACTACTCTCAGATTGAATTACGCGTAGTTGCGCATTTGTCTGATGATCAGCGTATGATTGAAACTTTTAAAACACAAGGTGATATACACCGGACTACAGCAAGTTTTATTTTTGATGTGCCTCTTGATCAAGTTGATCGTGATATGCGTCGTAGTGCGAAAGAAGTAAATTTTGGTGTGCTTTATGGTATGGGTGCGTATGGTCTGTCGCAGCGTACAGGAATTTCTATGGCAGAGGCGCGGGAGTTTATTGATAAGTACTTTGCGCAGTATCCAAAGATGAAACAGTATACAGAGAGCTTGATTGAGCACGCAGAAGAAGAGGGTTATGTTGAAACTATGTTTGGTAGGCGCAGGTATTTGCCAGACATCAATTCTGGTGTTGCTATGGTTCGAAACGCTGCTAAGCGTGCAGCTATAAATCTGCCTGTACAGGGCACAAGTGCTGATATTATGAAACTTGCTATGATCAGGGTTTATGATGAGGTTGTAAAAGGCAATGAGGACGTGCGTATGTTGTTGCAGGTGCATGATGAGCTTGTATTTGAGGTGCCAGAAGATAGGGCAAAAGAGATTGGAGAGAAAGTACAAGATGTTATGGAGCATATTGCTAAATTAAAAGTCCCACTTGAAGTTGATGTGAAAGTGGGGCTGAATTGGGATGATATGGAATAGTATCATTGCTATATGATTATTTTTTTATTTGGTCAAGATACATATCGAAGCACGGAAAAGCTGCAGCAAATGAAAGCTCGTTTTCAGCGTGAAGTAGATACATCTGGCTCTTCCATGGAGACTATTGAGGGTAGTGAACTTGATTTGGCTTATGTAAGAAAAGTAGTGTTAGCGCCATCATTGTTTACGAAGTCAAGATTTATAGTTTTTAAAAATATTTTACAGAGCAAACCGGCAAAAGCTTTACAAGAAGATATGATCTCTCTTTTTAGAGAGTATGCAAATACAGAAAAGAGTAATGTCCTTGTCTTTTGGGAGGCGGCAGATAGTAAGGCTTTACGTGGATTGCGTCAACAAAAGCCATTGTTTGATTTTTTACAAGACGGTCAACATGTTTATGAGCTTAATATATTGTCTTTGGTGAAATTACGTAACTGGGTAGCAAAGAGACTAGCGCAGTACAACGCACGTATTACACGTGATGCACTTGCACTCATGCTTCAATATGTAGAGCAAGATATGTGGCGGCTTGCAAATGAAGTTGATAAGCTCGGTAGTTTGAAGCGTGATGGTGAAATAACTCGGGATGATATAGAACGTTACGTTTCTATGACGCTTGATGAGGATGTTTATCGATTGCTTGGTGTTATTTCAGAAGGTAAGACAAAGCAGGCTATACAAATATTAGGTAATTTTTTTAAGCAAGCAGACGGTGTTCAGACAGTCTTTCAAACGTTGAAATGGCATATCACCTCATTGTCTTTGTTGCAGCAAGCATTAGCTAGCGACATCTCAGAAAAAGAGATTGCGGTTGTTACAAAGTTACATCCTTATGTTGTTAAAAAGAATAAAGCTATTGCACAGAAGATAGAAAGAAAAGTGTTACAGAATATTTTGAGGCGTGTTTCAGAACTGGAGATAGAGTTCCGTAGAGATACAGCTCCTCCGCAGTTGCTTGTTACTAGGTTGGTATTTGCCTTAAGTAAAATGACCACATAAAAATCTCGACCCAAGGGGGTCGAGATTTTTATTTTTGTGCTTTTGAGATACGTTTTTGAATTCGAGATTTCTTACGTGAGGCAGTATTCTTTTTCAAAACACCTGTCTTAGCTGCTTTATCTACTGCTTTTTGAAAAGCAGGGAACAACTTTTGTGCTTCTGCAAAGTTACTTGCTTCAACTGCATTTACAATGTCTTTCGCTAAACTCTTGATGGTTCTTTTTTTGCGAAGATTTGCTACTGATCTCTTTTCTGCCTTACGTAGCTCTTTAATAGCATTACGCTTATTTGGCATATGTGCTTCTAATTAATCTATACTTGAGCGTTTCTAGACTGAATTGTGGCAAATTCTTGTCGAATATACCACGGTATATGGAAAAAATCAAGCTTCTGCATTTTGCAGAAGCGTTTTGGTCACTTTCAGCTTTTTCTGAGAAATTTAATGTGGAAGTCAAAATATTCTTGAATTCGCGTGCTTAAAATGACTAAATCGGCACAAAGCCCAATAAGCATAAGCATTCCGCCTACTATGGTTGTTGTTCCGAGCTGAATACCTGGAGTCGTTGGGAAGGTGAAGTACAGTATGAATGCGCCGATGATTAAAGCTATGGTGCTAGGAATGCCTACCCAGATGCATTGTTTCTTAAAGCTTTTGTTAAAAAAGCGGTATGGGGCACTCATAAGAGCTCCTTTTTGCTGAAGTGCTGGTTTATGATGTTTTGAAAAGAATGTACATCTGTCTTATGTAGAGTAGCATCTAATGACTGGCACATGTCAATCGTGACAGGCCCAATAACACTGCGCGTAAGACCAGTCATAATGGCTCCGCACCCAAGTGATTGTCCTAGATCGTGAATGAGGGATCTTATATATGTACCAGTTGAACAAGTGACAGTGATAGTTGCTTTTGGGTACTCGTATAAGGTAAGTGAAATCTTATGTATAGTCACAGTTTGTGATTTGAGTTCAAAATCTTTACCTTTTCGTGCAAGCTCATAAGCCTTTTTGCCTTTAACTTTTTTTGCAGAATGAGCAGGGGGTGTTTGTTCAATGTTGCCGGTCATTTCATGTAACTTTTTTTGTATTTCATCTATTGTAGGTTTTGTTTTATTCGTACTTTCTTGCACTATACCGTCGCTATCGTATGTGTCTGATACTTTACCGAACTCAAGCTCTGCTTTGTATGTTTTGGGAAATGTATGCCACCAATCAAGCAAGGTTGTGGCTTTGTTTACACCACAGATGAGCACCCCTGTGGCTAATGGATCAAGAGTTCCAGCATGACCAATTTTTTTGGTGTCTAGTTTTTTACGGAGCTTGTAGATAACATCATGCGAGGTAATACCTTTTGGTTTATTGATATATACAAATCCTGCCTCAGGATCTGAAAGTGCACGGCGAAGTCGACTTGATTTAAAGTGCTCGGGATGGAATTCAGGTGCTCTAATAATTTCGGATTGAATGTTTTTTTCTTGTAGAGCTGCTTCTAGTTTGTCAGTAAAAAGCTTTTGGTCATAACCTAGGATAATGATGTCAGGTGTATAGGTATCAAGAACTGCATAATGGTCTTTTGTATCACCTAGCACAGGCGTTGCTAGCTTGAGATTTTCTATATTTTTTACACGTGTTTGTTCATCATAAAAAGGCGATTGATGTTTATGTTTTTGGATGGTTTTATCCCGTGCGATAATAGCAGTCACATCGCCATGTTGTTTAGCAAAGCGAAGCAAGGATATATGACCTGGATGTAATAGGTCAAAACTGCCGAATATTAGCACTTTTTTGCTGTTTTTTGTCGTCATATGCTTTGAACTCTATCAGAGGCTGTTATTATTTGCAAAATACGCAACTTTATGGTACCGTAAGCGCACTACTAACGCTATAGTAGTTTTAATTAACGTCGATTTTCTTGGCTGGCTGGAGTTGCTACCCATTGGCTACGACTATCGCAAGTAAAAGATAATATCTTATGTTAGATAAGCAAAAAAAGCAGCGAATTATTAAGAAATTCGCAACTCATACAGGCGATACTGGTTCTGCTGAAGTGCAGATTGCCATTTTGTCTGAAGAAATTAAGCATCTTACCGAGCACCTCAAAACTCACCGTAAGGATTTTTCATCACGACGTGGTCTTTTGAAAAAAGTAAACCAACGTCGTCGTTTGCTCCGTTATTTGGAGAAGGAAAATGTACAAGGTTTTGATGAGCTTGTAAAAAAACTCAAAATCAAGATCCGTCGCTCAAAGCGCTCACTCTTACTGACTGAAGAAGAAGAGATGGAGAAGCGCGCAGCAGAAGAGCAGCAAGCGTCGGAGGAACAGGAATCATAATATATGGCGCTTAAGCACGAAGGTCAGCGAGTAGGAATTTTCGTAGATGTACAAAATATGTATCATTCTGCGAAACGTATACACAACGCTAGAGTTAATTTTGATGCAATTTTGAAGTCAGCATCAGCTGGTCGTATGCTCCAACGAGCACGTGCCTATGTTGTCACATCACATTCAGGTGATGAAGAAGAACAATTTTTCGATACACTCGCAGCTCAGGGCTATGATGTTCAGGTCCAGGACCTGCGAGTGTTTTCGGGAGGAGCAAAGAAGGCTGATTGGGACGTTGGGATGGCAGTTGATATTATGCGGTTTGCTTCACGCCTCGATGTTGTGGTTATTGTTACTGGTGATGGAGATTTTGTCCCACTCATTGAGTATTTACAGAATCAGGGTGTACAAGTAGAGGCTATGGCATTTCGTGAAAGCTCAGCACAAATGCTTACAGAAAGAGTTGATGAGTTTGTTGACCTTAGTGCCAACAAAAGAAAATATTTATTAAGAATAAAATAATTAAAGACACCACTTTGTAGTAGTTATTTGAAGCTATGTGATCTTAATTGTTTAAGACCATGTACGTTCAAATAACTAGAAAGCGGTTGTCTGCATAACGAAAGGAATATATATGCAAACACCAAAATCATTCCAGCTCGAATGGGCTGGAAGACAACTTCAAGTAGAAGTTGGTCGATTGGCGGCACAAGCACATGGTGCCTGTACCGTTCAGTACGGCGACACAGTCGTACTAGCCACTGTTGTTCAAGGAGCTTCTCCTCGCGATGGTGTAGAATATTTCCCGTTGCTCGTAGATTTTGAAGAAAAAATGTACGCTGCGGGCAAAATTAAGGGTTCACGTTTTATTAAACGTGAGGGTCGAGCTTCTGATGAGGCTATTTTGACCGCCCGTTTAATTGATAGAAGTCTTCGTCCTTTGTTTGAAGAAAAGGAGCGTCGTGACCTACAGATCGTACTTACCATGATCTCATATGATGGTGTAAATGATCCAGATATACCATCACTTATTGCTGCAAGTATTGCACTAGAAATCTCACCAGTTTCCTGGTTCGGTCCAGTTGCTGGTGTTAATCTTGGTTACATTGATAACGAATTTGTTATTAATCCTACCAATGAGCAGCGTTCAGAGGGTGATCTGGACCTAGTAGTAGTTGCCAGCAAAGAGGGTGTTGTGATGATCGAAGCAGAGTCATCACAAGTCGATGATGATACTGTTGCGTCAGGTATAGATAAAGCGCACGAGGCACTTACTCCAGTGTTTGATTTTATTGACTCCATCCGTAAAGAAGTTGGTGTACCTAAGAAAGAAAAAGAAGAAGAGGTAGATGAGGAATCAGCAAAAGAGAAGTCAGCAATTGCGGATAAAGTAAAGTCATTTATCAAAGATGCTCATCTTGAAACGCTATTCCCATATAAAGATAAACATGAGTACAAAGAAAAACTTCGAGCATTAGAAGAGAAGCTCGATAATCAACTTAAAGAAGATAGTGAAGTAAGTAAGGAAATGCGTGTATATGGTATTAGTATGCTTGATGAAGCAGTTGCTGAGATTGCACGTGAACGAACACTTGAAACAAATGTTCGTGTTGATGGACGAGGCCTTGATGAGCTTCGATATTTGGCAGCAGATGTTGGTTTGTATCCTCGCGTGCATGGTACTGGACTTTTCCAGCGTGGCGAAACACAAGTATTATCAGTTGTGACACTTGGCGCTCCTGGTGATGAGCAGATCCTAGATACTATGGAGCTTGATACTACTAAGCGATACTTCCACCACTACAATTTCCCAGGATTTTCCGTTGGTGAAGTAAAGCCTATGCGTGGGCCCGGTCGTCGTGAGATTGGTCATGGAGCACTTGCTGAAAAAGCACTAGTGCCAGTATTACCAAACAAAGATGATTTCCCGTACACTATCCGTGTTGTATCTGAGATTATGTCATCAAACGGCTCAACATCTCAGGCTTCAGTATGTGGATCCACACTTTCACTTATGGATGCTGGTGTTCCTATTACTGATATGGTTGCTGGTATTTCTATTGGACTTATGAGTAATCCAGAAAAACCTGAAGATTACCGTTTGTTGACTGACATTCAAGGGTTAGAGGACCACGTAGGTGATATGGACTTTAAGGTTGCTGGAACAGAAAAAGGCGTAACTGCAATTCAACTTGATATTAAACTTCACGGTATTAGTTTACAGGTCTGTAAAGAGGCTATTGTTGCAGCACGTGAGGCTCGTTTGAAGATTTTGGATGTTATGAAGTCAGCAATATCTGAGCCACGTAGTGAGCTATCACAATACGCTCCTCGTATTACATCTTTCTATATCAAACCTGATCAAATTAGGGATGTTATTGGTTCTGGTGGTAAGACTATCAGAGAGATTATCGACACTACTGGTGTTGAGATCGACATTGAGCAAGACGGTTTGGTAATGGTGACATCAGAGGATGGTGAGAGCGCAGAGCGAGCTATTCAGTGGATTAAAGATCTCACACATGAGGTAGCAGCTGGTGAGGTATACAAAGGAAAAGTTACTAGAATTATGGATTTTGGTGCATTTGTAGAGATTTTGCCAGGCCAAGAAGGTTTGATTCATATTTCAGAGCTTGCTTGGGAGCATGTTCCATCTGTTGAGGATGTTGTTAAGATGGGTGATGAGGTTGAAGTAAAAGTAAAGGAGATTGATGAGCAGGGTCGTATCAACCTATCACGTAAAGCTCTTCTTGAGCGTCCAAAAGATTTGCCACCACGTGAGAATAATAACAGAGACAGTAAGCCACGAGGCGGTAATGGCCGCGGCGGAGGACATAGACGTCGGTAATGGGTACTCTCTTAAGTATTTTAAAACCCCGCATTTTATGTGGGGTTTTTAGATTCCGAATAATTTTACACCGTTGTTAGTGACAATGGCAAAGAAATTTTGATCAATTGATCCGCCTGGGCTAATCACTTTGACTTTCATGCGAGTCCGCTTATCAAATACTCTGCGTATTCCGACTTTGTGCGTATGGCCTATAATCACAATGTTGCAGTTGTATGCAATTGCCTCAGCAGCTGCGCGGGCACACATAGTATTGAATTCACGGCGGTATATACTGTGATTTTTAATGGATTGTATAACAAGCTTGGCCCGATCTGATTTTACCGCAAGAGCGCGTAGTTTGTAATAGATAGGTAAAAATAAAAAACTTGCCATACCCCCTTTTCCATAAAACGTATCAAATGCGTGACCATGAACGACTAAAATTGCGTGACGACTTGTAATAATCTTAATTGCAGGTACTATGGCTATTTCGTCACTCAAAATAGAGGGGCGTTTTTGTTTACCTGGAATAAACTCATCGTGATCACCAGGTAGCCAAATAGTGGGGGTATATCGTGATTGTACATTACGTCTATCAACGTACATCTGCTCAGATGCTAACAGGCCAGATTGGTCATACAAGTGTGATCTAGTGTGGGTAAGGTCGCCATTAATGACAACATGAGTAGGCTTGATTGTAGACTCAGCCTTCAAAGAAAAGGATGTACTTGCCCCAAACTGACCTAAATGTAGGTCAGAATCAATAAAAACAACATCATTGCCACTTAAGCGAAGTGTAGGTAGTTCACCTACATCACGTGGTGCTGTGAGAATCCTCATTTTTCCTCCAGCAAATATTTTAACGTTCGTTTATTATGCTTATAGAGTAGTCTATTTGGTACACGATAGCAATAAAGATGTGGTATACTAGTAAGGATTTATCATATTGTATGCAAATTCTGATCTGGGGCGGTGTACTTCTCGTTTCCTTATTTCTTATTGTAAAGTCAGCTGACTACTTTACTGAGTATAGTGAAAAGCTTGGTATTGCTCTTGGCTTGAGCTCATTTATTATTGGCGCGTCAATTGTGGCAATAGGTACGTCATTGCCTGAATTAGTTTCGTCATTGTTTGCTGTCCTTGATGCAGGTGCTACAGAGTTTGTAACTGATAATATTATTGGGTCAAACATTGCTAATGCTCTCCTTATCCTAGGTATAGGAGCACTTTTTGCCAAAAAAAGCACTCTAGCTGTTGAAACGTCTCTAATTAGTGTTGATCTTCCGTTCTTTTTTGCATCAATGGCGTTGTTTGCGTACTTTTTGATTGATAAGAACATTACATTTTTTGAGGGTATATTCCTTCTTATATTTTTCTTAGTATTTTTGGTTTACACTATCAAGTCACAGTCAAAAGAAACTGAAGAGGAGGATAAAGAAGAGATGCAGGACTTGGAAGATAAATTTCAAAAGGAAGAGGGGATTACCAAACGCATGGTATCAAAAACCAAGAATATCTTCACGCATCACGAGGTGCCATATGCTAAATATATTCTCATAATTTTACTGAGCATGGGGTCACTTGCCTTTAGTGCAAAGTATTTGATTGAAAGTTTAATGAATTTATCATCTGTTTTAGGTGTTTCGTCTTCGTTACTTACTGTTACTATTGTTGCTGTAGGCACATCTTTGCCTGAAGTGCTTACATCTGTGGCTGCTATTCGCCGTGGTAATCATGGTATTGCCCTTGGTAATGTGTTTGGCTCAAATACGTTCAATTTGCTTCTTGTCGGTGGTTTGCCGGCCCTGTTTTCAACACTAACAGTCTCAGATCTTACCTACTTGGTGGGATTACCATACCTTGTTGTCGCTACATTTATTGCAATATTTGTTACATTTGATAACAAAGTAGTTCGATGGGAAGGTGTATCGCTTTTGTTCCTATACTTAGTGTTTATTGCTAAGGTAGTGGGTATTATTTAGGTACTGCGACTCTTTTGAGGCCCACTTAGGTTGGGTCTTTTTTTATGCATCAGTATTTGTCATACTAAGATATATGATTTTCCCATTTGACTATAAAAAGAAAAAGCGCAGAAGACGAAGGATTATCGTCAGCATTATTGCAGCATTAGTTTTAATTGTTGGTTTTTCAATACAGGAGATTTATCAGCGTTATTTTTACGAACAAGATAGACTTATTCATGTTTTTCCAAATACAACTGTAGTATATGCACATGCAACACTTTCTGGGGCTGTATACGGCGATGTTCAACAATTCTTGCAGTTTCATCCTGTCTTTACTAATTATCTTGTAGGACACGCTGATACAAAGCAATTACTAGCTACTTGGCCACAACTACCATACCAAGATGCAGAGCAGGTTTCTTTTGGTGTTCGCTATGAGCAAGAAAAATATATCCCACAAGTTGCATTGTTGTTTTCATCAGCAGAAGAGGCTTCAGTTTTGGCAAACAAGGGTAGTTTGGGGGGTTGGGATATATATCAAGACGAGGATTTGATATGGCTTGTGCCAATTGGAACTGATCAATGGTCAGATCAAACACTGCATGGCTACTTTTTACAAGAATATCTCCCAGTGAGTAATAGCTGGTATATATTCTTACAAAAAGAAACAGGTATTCCTTGGCTAGAGAGCCATTTTGGATCAGAATATGCGCTTGAATTTGTTGAAAAAATAGCAAAAGACAAACCTTATGGTATTTTGTCACTAGCATTTCGTGATAATTCGCTGATTATCTTTGATTCTGCTTTAGCGCTTAACCAAACTGAGGTTAGTTTGGGACTTGAAGATGTTTTAGAGAGTGATGTGTTGTATGTAGCAAAGAATGTGCTTTTTGAAGATTTAGCCATGCAGTATGGATTGTCAAAATGGTCAGGAATTTCACCAGATTCGAGTCTTCGTCCTGGTATAGCTACGCGTTTTGAGCTTGAGCATGAGCGTCTAAGTGAGGTAGTTCAGGAAAATTATACAAGCTTTGTATATGAAGAGGGTTTTGATAGTTCTTTTGTTGCTTTTAAGGTAACGTCAGGTGATTATGAGGGTGTGTTGAGTCTTCTTCGCTCTTTAGCTAGTTATGATTTCCCTAAAAAAATACAAAAAAGACTTGATGATGGTACTATTATCACAGAGTTTTTGGCTTTAGATCATGACGGCATACAAGACAAAGTGTTTAATCAGGGTGGATTTCAGGTGACACAGCTACAATCAGGCAATGTTTTGTGGGATTATTCATTAGTCAATACAAATAATGACTTATTTATCACTAATGATCATAATAAAGTCATTACATTAAATAGCCAATTAAGCGAAATACAAGATGTATGCCGTGTAGGTGATGTGTATATGTACAATAAGCTAGATCATAGTAAAAAACAGGAGATAGGACTTAATATTATTGCTGTATTAAGTAATTCTGCAGGAACTTACGTATGTTTTCGCTAAGCTATCAGCAATTAACAGGCATGTTGAAAACTTGTGTATAAAAATATGCCATTGTGGATAATTATATGGCATAATTTGGCAACATAATGAAATTTAAGTCAAAGTCTGATCTAATTTTTTGACTAAGGTAGGCCTAAAAGAGGAAAGTGTAGGGGGATTGATTTACCCGTAAAAATGTGCTATAATACCTGTGTAAGTTAAAGAACGCACATTGTCACTATAAAGAGAACTGTTTCTAAAGAACGACGCCATGTTTTGGAGATAGTTTTCTGTTCGTCTACTTGATGTCCGTCCTAACGGAACCGACCCTTAGGACAAAAACAAAAACAAAAAAAGAAAGGGACAATCTTGTCGGTACAACCTAGTTTCGAAGTTTCTTGGAGGGTGTGTTGTATCGATGAGGCTGAAACCCAAAATCCGGTAGATGAGCTATAAGCTCGTGAGTCGGACCGAGCCTTAAGCTTATGAAGCATTAGTCTATGAGACTTTCCAAAAAATAGAAGGTTTCACAGCGTCTCATAAGCAAATAGGCCCGGAGGTGACAGCCACATATCAAATTTGAGGGCCCGGTCACCCCGGGCTTTTCAATTGCTCAATTTTTTCTACAGCAGTATACTGTATATATAATCTGTTAATTATTTTGTATGTTAACCGAAGATCAATTACACGATTTTGAGCAGAAGCTCAACGAGGAAAAAAAGAAGTTAGAACAAGAACTTGATTCATTTGCTGACAAGCAAGCAGAGGGGGATTATAAAACTCGATACCAGGACTTTGGTGATGAAGAGGACGATAACGCAGAAGAATACCGACAGCATGAGATTCAATTATCTCTAGAAAAGAAGCTTGAGCCAGCTTTGAAAGATGTTACAGATGCCTTAGCGCGTATAGATACAGGAACATACGGCACATGTGAAGTGTGCGGTGAGGCAATTAAGACAGAGCGTCTTGAAGCATATCCATCTGCTCGTTTCTGCATGGCACATGCTGACAAATAAACCATCCTATTACGCAACAATAAGTATTTTCGCGCTCGTCATCTTGTATGCAGCTGATAGAATGGCGAAGCTTGGGTTTGTGTACACTCCTGAAATTATCAGGAGTGTTTTGTCTTGGTTGCCACTGTCAGAAGAGGTGGTATATAACCCAGGTATTTTTTTGGGGTTACAAATACCTCAGACAATTACCATTTTTACAAGCACAGTACTATTGTTAATTGTGCTGTACTATTTACTGAAAGCAGTGCAAAATGAGCATATCATGAGTGTATTTGGTTGGGGCTTGATATTTATAGGTGGTGGGAGTAATCTTATGGACCGGATTATTTTTGGAGTAGTGGTTGATTGGTTGATTATGCCATGGCATGCTGTGATCAACTTGGCTGACGTGTATATAACAGTAGGAATTATATTACTTGTAATTTATATAGTGCTTTTACAACCCCAAAATACCCAAAAAGAGGGTAGGAGGTCATCATGACTGGGCTGGTAGTCCCTCGTAAGAAAAAAGCTAAAGCACGAGTACTTTATAAATCGCCTCAGTTCATCCATCACGAAAACTCAAGTAAGAGATTGGCAATTTTTTTAAATATTCCTGAATTTGCACTTTCTTGTGAAGAGCTTCGTCCAGACCGAAGGTCAGGGAAGGAGCCTATGGTAGAAGTGGTAGTAATGCGAGAGTATGTAGATATTGATGCGCTGAGGAGGTTGTGTCTAAAAAGAGGTAGTGTACTGACTGGTGCTGGTTGTGTGGCTGTTGTAAAAAATATAAAGGTAGTATTTACTACCGGAATCGGGTCTAAGTTTAGACTCAAAAAGTTATTGAAAGAGGTGATTCGTTCATGAGAGTGACAAAGTAGCGCAACCAGCAAAGCTGGTTGCTTTCTTTTTATATTTAGTTTAAGGTGCAGTCATAATAATTTAGGAGGGAGTATGTCAGCAACTATATTTTCTGCTGCCTTAGTCGGTATTGATGCGGTTACCGTAACTGTTGAGGCAGATATCACTCCAGGACAACTGGGGTTTTTTGGTATTGTTGGCTTGCCTGACGCTGCAGTGCAGGAGTCTCGCGAGAGAGTTCGTGCTGCAATTAAAAATTCAGACATGCCATTTCCTACCAAACGCATTACTATTAATCTTGCGCCCGCAGATATACGAAAACAAGGCCCTATGTACGACTTGCCGATCGCATTATCCCTACTGCAGGCTAAAGGGTATGTATTTAGGTTGCCTTGTGAATTGAAAGAGACTGTAGTCATTGGGGAACTTGCGCTAGATGGGAGTGTTAGGCCTGTAACTGGTTGTATATCTGTTGTTATTAGTGCCAAATCAAAAGGATTTAAGGCAGTTATTGTTCCTGAGAAAAATGCTGCTGAAGCTAGGCTAATCAGCGGAATCGATATATTTAGTATCAAAGAGTTATCTGATGTTGTAAGCGGTAAAGTGAAACTTGTTCCAACTGGATCAGTCGAAGCAAAACAAACAGTTAACTTAGTTGATATGGCAGATATTAAAGGTCAAGAACAAGTAAAGCGGGTGCTTGAAATTGCTGCAGCAGGTGGGCACAATGTCCTCATGTCGGGACCACCAGGGTCAGGCAAGACAATGCTTGCCCAGGCATTGCCTGCGATTCTGCCACCGCTTACTGGTGATGAGATTATAGAAGTGACTAAAATGTATTCTGCAGCAGGGCTGTTAATCCGAGGAAATGGAGTAGTGAGGGAGCGTCCATTTCGTCATCCGCATCATACAACATCAGGTGTTGCGCTTGTTGGTGGCGGAACCATGCCTAAGCCTGGTGAGGTATCGCTCGCTCACAGGGGCGTGCTATTTTTGGATGAGTTTCCTGAGTTTCCACGTAGTGTACTTGAGTATCTGCGACAGCCATTAGAAGATGGTGTGATTACAGTTGCGCGTGTAGCTGGCAGTTGGCAGTTTCCAGCTCGGGTTATACTTGTTGCGGCTATGAATCCATGCCCATGCGGATATGCAACAGATATAGAAAAGGAGTGTACATGTACACAAGCTCAAATAATACGTTATCAGCAAAAAATATCAGGACCATTGCTAGATCGCATAGATTTGTTTACTGAGGTTGCTAGGGTGTCATATGATGACTTGCAAACTCGAGTAAGTAATGAACGTTCTGCAGATGTTGCAAAACGTGTATCTGAGTGTCGCAGCCTTCAATATCAGAGAATAGGTGTTAGTAACGCAGAGATGGGTCAAAAGCATATACGTGAGTATTGCAAAGTTGATGCTAAATCAGAAGAGTTGCTTAAGAAGGCTATGCAAACATACCAACTATCTGCTCGTGGGTATTACAGACTACTTCGGGTTGCGCGTACTGTAGCTGATTTAGATCAGAGCTCAAAAATAACCTCAGCGCATATTGCTGAGGCATTGCAGTATAGGGTTTCTATTAAATAATTACTCTGTATAAAGCAGTGGGTTCACAGCGCTGCCATTTACTCGTACTTCATAGTGGATATGAGGTCCAGTTGATCGTCCAGTTGAGCCAATGTATGCAATCAAATCACCGCGTGATACCTTGTCGCCTCTGGCTACTACGTTTTCTACATTGTGAGCATATAAGGTTTTGATACCATTACCGTGATCTATAACCACATAATAGCCATACCCATTATTGTTCCATCCAGATATTTCAACAACCCCATCCTCTGAGGAATATACAGGATCACCAACACTACCATCAATATCAAGGGCACGATGACGCCAGTGATAATATTGATTAATGCGATGTGAGTTAGCTGGCCACAGCAAGTCTGCATCTGAGTCTTGGGGTGGTGGCACTGTAGTTTCACGAGCAATTCTTGAAACGGTTGCTGCAGGTGTGGTAACTGGCGCTGGCTTTGGTTGGGGTTTTACGCCACCAGGGATTAGGATTTGACTGCCAATTGCAAGTACCTCATCAGTATCAAAGTTGTTTGTAGTGATAATATCATTTTCTGTTGCTTGGTATTTGCCAGCAAGGGTTTGAATAGTGTCTCCCTCAGCAATGATATGTACGATACCTGAGAAAGGAAGGATGTTGAGTGTGTCCCCAGGTCTAATAATGGAGAATGATGACAAGTTATTTGCCCACAAGATCGAGTTAACAGAGATATTAAATTGCTTTGCAATTGAGGTAACTGTGTCACCGCCTTGAACTGTATACTTTTCAATACCAGTACGGGTGTGGGGAGTACTCAGGTCATTAGTTGTTGTAAGTGCAAGTCCGCCCATAGTAACTGTAGTTGTGTTTTCAATAAACTCTTGTTCAGGAGCTTCTTGTGTTGGGGTTGCGGCTTGTTCTGATTTGATAGCAATGTCAGTCTCGGGGGTAAATGTCTGTGTTTGGGTAGCTGGGGCGCTGTCTTCAATAATAACAACACCTGCTTCTTCAGCAAACAGTGAGAAGATAATACTATCACGACCTAACTCTTCTGAAGTTTTTTCTTGCGCGCTGATGTTTTGTGTGAGTATGAGCATCAACAATATAGTAACTAGTGAATAGATGGTTACTTTTTTGTTTACAATATTATGAACAATATTATGAGAGCGAGAAATAAAAGTGCTAATTGATTTTTTTACTGAAAAGTAAAAAAGGTATATACGTAGCACAAAAGGCTTTACTATTCTTTGCACAAGTAAAAAAATAGGCAGCAGTAGCCATGAAAGTGCGCTTTTTATTATTGCTATTACTTTGAATAGAGCAGATAATAATAGGCGAAACGTGCGTATGAGAAATAATTTAACTTGTGTTTTGATATGAGTAAAATAATACTCTTGACTCTATAGATTATTCTACCATAGTGATATCCATGGCTACAGTCAATAGTTTGGTTTACTAAATGAATGAAATATTGATTTTTTAGCCAAAAAAACATATGATAGAGCAGTAAACATCTAAAAATATGGATAAATATTATAATCACAAGACAATAGAAAAGAAATGGCAGGACCTATGGCTTGAAAAGGGCGTGTTTCGTGCTGAGGACAATGCTGATGCCAAGAAATACTATGCGCTTGATATGTTTCCATACCCATCTGGAGCAGGTCTTCACGTGGGCCATCCTGAAGGTTACACTGCAACAGATATTATATCTCGCTATAAGCGCATGCAAGGATACAATGTTCTTCATCCAATGGGATGGGATGCGTTTGGTCTACCGGCAGAGAATTATGCGATTAAGGCAGGTGTCGCGCCAGCTGAGAGTACAACTACGAACGTAAATACATTTCGAAAACAGATTCAATCACTGGGATTTTCATACGATTGGGATCGTGAAGTTGATACATCATCACCTGAGTACTACAAGTGGACGCAGTGGATTTTCTTGAAGCTATATGAAAAAGGGTTGGCATACAAAAAGAAAGCCCATGTTAACTGGTGCGAAACATGTCAGACAGTACTTGCCAATGAACAGGTCATTGATGGGAAATGTGAACGTAGTGGAGATGACGTTATACAAAAAGAACTTGAGCAGTGGTTTTTTAAGATTACAGACTACGCTGACCAACTTCTTGATGATCTAGAAGGACTTGATTGGCCAGAGCCAATTAAGCTTATGCAAAAGAATTGGATTGGTAAGTCAGAAGGTGCAGAATTGGAATTCAAAATTCAAAATTCAGAGTTTAAAATTAAAGTTTTTACAACCCGTCCTGATACACTCTATGGCGCTACTTATATGGTTGTAGCTCCTGAGCATGAACTTATCGCATCAATGCAAGGTTCTATAGAAAATTATGACGAAGTTGAGAAATATATCGTAGCAGCGGGTAAAAAAACAGATTTGCAACGTACAGATCTCAACAAGGACAAGACAGGTGTAGAGCTTAAAGGTATTAAGGCTGTTAATCCTGCTACAAACGAAGATATTCCTGTATATGTTGCGGACTACGTGTTGTCAACATATGGCACAGGTGCGATTATGGCAGTTCCTGCACATGATGAGCGTGATTATGATTTCGCAAAGAAGTACGGTTTAGAAATTAGGCAGGTGGTAGATGGTGGTGATATTGATGAGTCTGCATATACAGGCCCAGGTACAATTATAAATTCAGGTGAGTTTGAAGGCATGGCTGTTGAAGAAGCTAAAGTAGCTATTACCAAAAAGGTTAACGGTGAACTTAAAACGCAGTACCGACTTCGTGATTGGCTGGTATCACGCCAACGCTACTGGGGAGCGCCAATCCCGATTGTATATGACCCAGAAGGAAATCCACATCCAGTAAAAGAAGAATACCTCCCACTCATATTACCAACAGACGTTGAGTATAAGCCAAAGGGCACATCTCCACTTGGTAGCTCTGAGGCTTATGCAAAGTTAGCTGAAGAGCTGTATGGAGAAGGGTGGCGATTTGAAATTGATACTATGGATACATTTGTAGACTCATCGTGGTACTTCTTACGTTTTTGTGATGCTCAAAATAATAATCAGGCCTTTGATTCAAAAAAGGTAGTATATTGGATGCCTGCTGATCTGTATGTTGGTGGTGCTGAACACGCAGTACTTCACTTGTTGTATGCACGCTTCTTTACTAAGGTATTTCGTGATATGGGCTTGCTTACGTTTGATGAGCCATTCACCAAGTTACGTAATCAGGGAATGATCTTGGCTGAGGATGGACGTAAGATGTCAAAATCACTTGGCAATGTTGTGAATCCAGATGATGTTGTTGATGAGTATGGAGCTGACACTATGCGCCTTTATGAGATGTTTATGGGCCCACTTGAGGATGCTAAGCCATGGTCAACAAAAAGTATTATTGGAGTGCGTAGATTTTTAGAAAAAGTGTGGCTTGTAACGGCAGAATGGTTAGAAAATGATATGCCTAGCGATACTTCTGATGAACTTGATAGGTTGCTACATAAAACAGTGAAGAAGGTAACAGATGACATTGAAAATATGAAATGTAATACTGCTATCTCAGCAATGATGATCATGGTCAATCAAATGGCAAAAGAAAAGTCTTTTAGCAAAAATTTGCTTATGACATTTTTACAATTACTTTCTCCATTTGCACCGCACGTAGCAGCTGAATTATGGGAGCAGGTACAGGGCAGTGGTCTAGTGTCCCAAACAGAGTGGCCAACATATGATGAGTCAAAGTTACGAGAAGAATCTGTAACAATTGCTGTACAAGTAAATGGAAAAGTACGAGCAGAAATTACTGCTGCAGCTGATTCTGATGAAGAAACAGTTGTTGCATTGGCAAAAGAAAATGAACAGGTTCAAAAGTATCTCTCAGAAGGAGAGGTGCGAAAAACTATTTATGTTCCCGGTAGACTACTTAATATAGTCGTTTCGTAACATGCTTAAGCGATATCTAGAAAAACAACAACTCAATCAAGGTGCTATTGATCTTTTTATACATCATATTATTCGTATGGTGGGTACTGGTTTGCTTGGGATCTTTGGGCCTATATATGTATATCAGGTTTCAGGTAGTGTCAGTATACTTCTGTTATATAATGCATTAGTATTTTTGGTGGTAGCAGTGTTTGATCCTTTGATGATGAGGGTGGTAAACAAAATTGGTTTTAAGTCCTCAATGGTTACTTCACTCTTTTTTATATCAGGCATGTTTGGCGCATTGTATATGGCGGGTGTCACTGAATTTGCCGTTGAGTGGCTGATCGTCGCGGCTTTGCTTCAATCTATAAACATAATGTTATATTGGGTTCCTTATCATGTAGATTTTACTGAGTTAACAAACAGAAAAACTCGCGGTGAAAATTTGGCACTACTCACTGCAACTATTACTATTATTGCTATTATTTTACCGGTTACTTCTTCAAGTATTATTGAAAGATACGGTTTTGGATTATTGTTTATTTTATCTGTAGCGTTTGTGTTATTTTCTAGTTTGTATGTGCGTAAGATCCCAGTGATAAAAGAAAAGTACTCTTATGGCTATTTACAAACCTATCGTGAGTTGTTTAGTAAAAAGCATAGGCGACTGTTTATTGGGTTTTTTGCAGACGGTGTCCAAGGTATGGTTGGTGCGATTATTTGGCCTGTGTTTATATTTTTACTACTAGAAGGGGACTTTTACTCTGTAGGTATTATTACGGCTGTTATTTTACTTGCTACAGTTATCATCAGGTTTGTTGTAGGTGATTTAGCAGATCATATGTCAAAGTCAAAATTGGTAAAGTATTCAACCGTATTTCATGCACTGGGTTGGGTGTTCAAAAGCATTGTCGCAACTCCATTTCAGATTTTTCTAGCTGGCACATACCATGACATGACTGGTTCAGCTACTAGGGTTAGCTTTGATTCTCTTATGTATGAGCAGGCGGATAAGTCACTACATTATATTGATGAGTATTCAGTCCTCCGTGAGATATCTCTGTGTATGGCGCGGGTCGTGGTAATGGTTTTGGCTGTTGTGATGATACAGTTTGCGGGTATAGAGTCATTATTCTGGGTAGCAGCAGTTGCATCATTGTTCATGGGATTTTTATAATATGAAAATTGTACTAGAAAAAGAAGTAGATATAACACAGCTAGCAGAAGTGCTAGCAAAAGGTGGTGTGCTTGTAATGCCAACAGAAACTGCCTATGGGCTTATTGCAGATGCTACAAATAAACAAGCTGTTGAGTTGGTATATACAATCAAAAAACGAGATCGATCAATGGCTCTTCCAGTTGTGTGTAGTTCTATCATTCAAGTTGATGAGTTTTTTTCTATCCCAAGTTTATACGAGGATTTAATCGAGTCATACTGGCCAGGGCCTTTGTCTCTTACTATGCAACCAAAGAGTGATCATAAGGTATACGCAAACCCACAAGGGGTGTTTGATGGTTCAGTTGCTGTTCGTATTACCAGTCACAAACTTCTAAATGCTTTAGCTGACCATTATAATAAACCACTCATAGCAACAAGCGCGAATAAGTCACAAGATGCAACTCCCTATTCTTTGGATGATGTTCGTAGATCACTAAGCGCAGTCCAAGATAGCATTTCTTATGCAGTTGATAGCGGAGTGTTGTCTGAGGTTCTGCCGTCTACGCTTGTGGGAATAAAAGAAAATGAGCTTGTAACCTTAAGACAAGGGCCAATTACAGTATAATTATGTCTTTAAAAGCACTAGCACAAAATATTTTACATGACAGAGGACTGACTGCAAAAAAAGATTTCAGTCAGAATTTTTTAGTTGATAAAGGTGTGTATCATAGCATTATCACAGCAGCTGACTTACAGAAGGATGATGTTGTTTTGGAGGTGGGCCCAGGCCTTGGGTTTTTAACTACAGAATTACTAGAGCATGCTGGCAGGGTTATTGCTGTTGAAATAGACCGCGACATGGTCGATGGGCTTCAGGGTATGGTCGAGGTGTCTGATAGTTTAGAGGTAATAGAGGGGGATGTGTTGTCAATTAATATTCCAGAGTTATTACAAGATAGAAGTGTGCAAAATTATAAAGTGGTAGCGAATATTCCGTATCATATTACTGCTAAAATTATAAAAACCTTTTTAACAACTACTCAAAAACCAAAGAAAATTGTGCTTTTGGTCCAAAAGGAGGTTGCTGAGCGAATGTGTGAGGAAACAGGGAAGCACTCACTGCTTTCTGTCTCAACGCAACTTTATGCAAGACCTAAGATAGTTCGTATGGTTCCTAAAAGTAGCTTCTATCCAAAACCACAGGTCGATTCAGCAGTGATTCAACTTGATGTGGATGATCGATATAGCTCGCAGATAGCTGATGAGAAGGTTTTTTGGCGCATTGTTAGGGCTGGTTTTTCAGGAAAACGCAAAAAGGTTCTCAACACACTTTCCGTGGGTTTAGGTTTAGAAAAAAGCGTAATTGAAGAGGCTTTGATATCATGTTCAACCGAAACATAGCATTTTTCATCCTTCTATTTGTCGGCGCTTTTGCATCCTTTTCTATTGACGCTGATGAGGGGATTTGGGATCGCAGGCGTTT
>JBMYTV010000013.1:0-25238 GCA_049604715.1 Patescibacteria group bacterium | reverse complement strand
AGGATATAAAAAAGGAAACTAAGAAGCCAGCAGCAAAAAAGGAAAAGAAATCAGATACAGAAAAGAAGGCTACTAAAAAAACTACTAAAAAATCTAATTCCTAGTATATGGGACAGAAGGTCAATCCAAAATCATTTAGAATCGGTGTAACCAGAACGTGGACATCACGTTGGTTTTCACAGAAGCAGTACGCAAAGTTTCTTGAACAAGACGTTCGTATCAAGAAGCATATTAAACGTACATACAAAGATGCTGGTATTGATCGTATTGAGATTGAACGAAGTCCAGGAAAAGTAAATGTTATTATTCATACTGCAAAACCTGGTTTGATTATTGGTCGTGGTGGTCAGGCAATTGAAGCGCTTCGTAAAGAGGTTTCAATGAAGTTCATTAAAGACAGAACATTAGATATCAACATTTCAATTCAAGAAATCAAGCAGCCAAATCTTTCAGCAGAAGTAGTTATGCAAGGCATGATTATGGAAATTGAAAAACGAGTTCCCTTCCGTCGTGTTCTCAAACGTTCTATTGAGAATGTTATGCGAGCAGGTGCACAAGGTGTAAAAGTATCAGTAGCAGGAAGACTCAATGGTGCTGAGATTGCTCGAACTGAAATGTTGTCAGAAGGTAAGGTGCCTCTACACACACTCAGAGCTAATATTGATTATGCTCGAGGTATGGCACGTACTACCTATGGCGCAATCGGTATTAAGGTATGGATTTATCGTGGTGAGGTATTTACCGACAATATGAAAGCAGATACAGAAAAGAGAGGTCCAAGAAAGCCACGTAAACGCGTAACCAAAAAGTAAACAAGTATGTTATTTCCAAAAAAGGTCAAACACAGAAAATGGCACAACCCAAAGATCAAAGGTAATGCAACCTCAGGTAATAGCATTGCATTTGGTACCTACGCACTCAAATCACTTGATGCGCGTTGGGTTAGTTCACGACAGATTGAGGCAGCACGTCGCGCAATGACTCGTTTCATGCAACGTGGTGGTAAAATTTGGATTCGCATTTTTCCTGATCGTCCAGTAACACGAAAAGGTTCAGAGGTTCCTATGGGTAAGGGTAAAGGTGCAGTTGATCATTATGTAGCATATGTTAAGCCAGGTTCAATTATTTTTGAAATGGATGGTGTGAGTGAAGAGATCGCAAAAGAAGCTATGCGCTTGGCATCACACAAGCTTGCATGTAAAACAAAGTTTATTTCTAAGAACGATCAGTAATATGGATATGAAAGAATTGACAGCAATGAATACGCAGGAATTACACGATGCACTTCGTGAGAAACGTTCAGAGCTACGCGAGCTCAAGTTTAAAGTTGCCCTAGATGAAGATAAGCAAGTTCGAAAGGTCCGCGTACTGCGAAATGACATTGCACGTATTTTGACTGTTCTAAACACACGTAAAAACAATAGCTAGTTTATATGGAATCACAAACCAAACAAACAAAGACATTTACCGGCGTAGTAGTTTCAGATGCTATGGATAAGACCGTTGTTGTACGAGTTGACCGACAATTCGCACACCCACGATATGGTAAGCGAGTAAGTACTTCAAAGAAGTATAAGGTTCACGATGAAAACAACGAGTTTAAGACAGGGGACACTGTTTCGTTTGTTGAGTCTAAGCCTTTTTCAAAGGATAAACGTTGGGAAGTTATTAAGAAATAATATGATTCAAGCAGGAACCAATTTAATAGTAACTGATAATAGTGGCGCAAAACGGGTTCAGTGTATTAAGGTGCTTGGTGGTACCAGACGTAGATATGCACATGTTGGTGATATTATCACCATTACTGTAAAGGAAGCACAGCCGCATACTGCTATTAAAAAAGGTCAGGTATTACACGCAGTAGTTGTACGCACCAGAAAAGAGATCAATCGACCTGACGGATCATTTATCCGATTTGATGACAACGCAGCAGTTATTGTAGATAAGAAAACAAAAGAACCAAAAGCAACCCGTATTTTTGGGCCAATGCCACGAGAATTGCGTGCTGCAGGTTATAACAAAATTTTATCATTAGCTCCAGAGGTACTATAAAAAGATACTACTATGGCAACTAAGAAACGATTAAAAATCAAGAAAGACGACACTGTGCGTATCATCGCCGGAAAAGACAAGGGTAAAGAAGGAAAAGTTACCCAGGTATTTCCTGATGCAGAAAAAGTTGTTGTAGAAAAGGCTAATATGATGAAAAAACATCTTCGTCCACAACGTCAAGGTGAACAAGGTCAGGTGATTGAGTATTCAGCACCAGTGCATATTTCAAATGTGCAAGTTATTGACCCTGATTCAGGTAAACCAAGCCGCGTTGGGTACACTGTAGGTGAAGATGGTAAAAAAAATAGAATTGCTAAAAAATCAGGCACTAGCTTATAAATTGTATGAAATCAGCATTACGAAAAAAATTAGATACTGAAGTATATCCAAAGCTCAAAGAAGAGCTCGGCCTTACTAATGACATGACTGTTCCGAAGATTGATAAAATTACTATTAATGTTGGTGTAGGTAAAGGATTACAAGACAAAACGTACGTTGACCACGTAGTTGATACTGTTCGTCGTATTACCGGTCAGCAACCAGTCTTAACAAAAGCAAAGAAATCACTTGCTACGTTTAAGATCCGTGAAGGTATGGTTGTTGGGGTAAAGACAACACTCCGTGGTGAGCGTATGTACGCATTTTTGGAAAAACTACTTACTGTGGCGATGCCACGTATCCGTGACTTCCGTGGTGTATCAGTCAAAGGTTTTGACCGCCAAGGAAATTATTCAGTGGGTATCAAAGAGCATTTGATTTTCCCTGAAATTAATGCGGATGAAGTAGAAAAAATCCATGGTCTTGAAGTGGTTATTACGACAACTGCTAAAGATCGTCAGCAGGGATATTTATTGCTGAAGTATATGGGCTTTCCATTTAATGATGAATTACGAAAATAAGTATGGCTACAAAGGCACAAATTGCAAAATCAAATCGCAAACCTAAATTTTCAACACGCGTAAATCGTCGTTGTTGGAGATGTGGTCGACGCCGAGCGTATATGCGTCAGTTCAAGATGTGTAGAATCTGTTTTAGAGAGCTCGCAAGTAAGGGTGATATGCCAGGCGTTCGTAAATCATCTTGGTAATTATTTTATTGTCGTTAAGTAACACATTATGACCGATCCAATCGCAGATATGCTTACAAGAATACGGAATGCCTTACGAGTAGGTAAGACAGAAGTTCGCCTTCCGCATTCAAAGATCAAGGAGCAGATTGCTACCGTTCTTCATCGTGAAGGATATATTTCACGGTTTGATGTTGAAACTGAGAATAATTTTAAAGTACTTGTAATTACACTCAAGTACAAAAATGACAAGTCAGTTATCACATCTTTAAAGCGTATTAGTAAATCAGGAAGACGTGTATATTCAGATAAGGATAGCATCCCAGTTGTTCTTAATGGTCTTGGTATTGCGATTGTATCAACATCAAAAGGGTTAATGACTGGACATGAAGCCTACAAACAGGGCATTGGTGGAGAAGTATTGTGCGAAATTTATTAAGGTAACATTCGTTGTATGTCACGATTAGCAAAAAAACCAATAGAAATTCCAAACGGCGTTACAGTAACTGTTGCTGATGGTGAGGTGCGTGTGAAGGGTCCAAAAGGTGAACTTTCAATGCCAGAGAATCACCGCGTTGCAATGGCTGTTACTGACAAAGATATTACACTTACTATTGCAGATGAAAAAGATAAAGAACAACGAGCGCACTGGGGTCTTATTGCAAGTTTAGTAAAAAATATGATGGTTGGTGTTACCGAGGGATACGAGAAAAAACTTGAGATTAATGGTGTTGGTTTTAAAGCGCAAATGAAAGGCAAGGATTTGGAGCTTAACGTTGGCTTTTCTCACCCAGTTACCTACAAGATTGTTGAGGGTGTAAAAGTAGAGGTTGATAAAAATGTTATTTCTGTAAGTGGTATTGATAAGCAACTTGTAGGACAAGTTGCAGCAGAGATTCGCGCTGTTAAAAAACCTGAACCATATAAAGGAAAAGGTATTAAGTATATAGATGAGGTTATCAGACGAAAGGCTGGTAAGGTAGGTAAAGCAGCTGCTTAAATTTTTATAAATATATGCCGAAGACAAAGAAGGAACAACAGAATATACAAGCACGTTTTAAACGCAGAAAGGCTCGTACAAAGCATCAGATTGTTAGTACACAAGGTTTGCCACGTTTGAGCGTACATCGTAGCCTGCGTCATATTAGCGCACAGATCATTGATGATACCAAGCACGTGACTGTTGTTGCTGTTAGTGAACATGAGCTTTCGGATGCAGACAAGAAGAAAAACAAGACAGAGCGAGCACAACTACTTGGTGCACTTATTGGTAAAAAGGCTCAAGAGAAGAAAATTGAGAAAGTTGTATTTGACCGGTCTGGATATCGTTATCATGGTCGTGTAAAAGCATTTGCTGATGCTGCACGAGAAGCAGGCCTTACCTTTTAATAGATTTTTATGGCAAAGAAAGATACTACAAAAAAATCAAGATCAAACGATAGAGTTCAGGACGAATTTGAACAGCAGATTATCGATTTGGCGCGTGTAACTCGTGTGATGGCAGGCGGAAAGCGATTACGTTTTCGAGTGTGTATGGTTATTGGTGATCGTAATGGTCGTGTTGGTTTTGGTATTGCAAAAGGTGCCGATGTTGCACTTGCTATCAATAAAGCAGTTGCACAAGCACGAAAGAATATTATTGATGTCCCACTTGTAAAAGAAACTATTCCGCATCGTTTGCGCATTCGATTCAAATCAGCAGAAGTATTGTTGAAGCCAGCACCTTCAGGTACAGGAGTTATTGCGGGTGGTGCTGTGCGTCAGGTGCTCGAGCTTGCAGGTGTACCAAATATCGTTGCTAAGATTCTTGGATGTAACAACAAGATTAGTAACGTAAAGGCAGTGTTCAAAGCACTTGAAACTATGCAGCTAAAATCTGGCAATCGTGAGAAAAAGCAAGACGAACGTAAGGCACTTCCACCTAAAAAACAAGAAAAGTCACGTGGCGGAAGACCTAGACGTAATGATCGTCCAAAAAAGCAACATGATACTAAAAGCAAGGATGATTCAAAGAATGAGACAAAGGGTGCAAAAGCAGCTCCAGCAGATAATAAAGAAAAGAAAGAAGCTACAGACAAGAAGTCACCAGAGACAAAACAAGAAGCAAGTAACTAATAGACAATTGTATGCAATCGCTACATAACTTACCAGCAAAACAAGGAAAAAGTAAAAAACGTGTCGGGCGCGGTAATGCCTCAAGTGGCACGTATTCTGGTCGTGGTATGAAAGGTCAACGTTCACGTAGTGGCGCGTCTGGTATGATCCGACGAGCATCACGTGATTGGGTGCAAAAATTGCCAAAGATGAGAGGGTTTAAAAGTATTCATGGCAAAGCATCATGGATTGATGTGAAAGACTTAGCGCGTATTGCCAAAGATATGGAAGTTGTCACTCCAGGTTTACTTAAGAAGAATGGTGCTATTGATTCAATTAAGGATGGTGTAAAGATTTTGGGATCAGGCCCAATATCTGATACAGTAAAGATAAAGGGTTTTTATCTTTCAGGTTCAGCTAAGAAAGCAATTCTTGATGCTGGTGGTTCAATTGAAGATGAACAATTCCGTCCAAAGTCAGAGCTCAATCCAAATAAGAAAGAAAAGAAGGGGAAGAAAAAGGGGAAAAAACAATAAATATACATTCCTTTTGACACATGTCAGTTCTACAAAAAGTACAACAAGTTTTTCAGGTAAAAGATGTCCGTAAAAGCATTATCTTTGTATTGGTAATGCTTGTTGTATTTCGTATTGGCGCACACATTCCTATTCCTGGTATTACTGTGGGTGATCTGCAGCAGTTTTTTGCACAAAATCAAGTTCTTGGGCTACTCAATCTATTTTCAGGTGGTGGTCTAGAGAATGTATCACTCATGATGCTTGGCCTTGGTCCATATATTACTTCATCAATTATCTTCCAGCTGCTTGTGATGATCGTTCCACGACTTGAAGAGTTGCAGAAAGACGGAGAAGCAGGAAGGCAGAAGATTAACAAATGGACCCGTATAGCAACTGTACCATTGGCGTTATTGCAAGGGTATGGATTTATTCGATTATTCCAACAGCAGAGTGTTCATGGACAGGCTCTTATTGGTGATATGAACGCAATGCAATGGACCACAGCGCTTATTGCAGTTACTGCTGGTACAATTTTCTTGATGTGGATTGGAGAGCTTATTTCTGAGAAAAACATTGGTAATGGTATTTCTCTATTGATTTTTGCAGGTATTATTGCTGCGCTTCCATCAACAGTACAGCAGTTGGCACTTGTATATGATCAAAGTCAGCTCTATAACCTACTTCTTATGATCGGTATTGGTATAGTGACTGTGTTTGGAGTAGTGATTATTACCGAGGGTCAGAGGAATATTCCGATTTCGTATGCGCGGCAAGTCCGTGGTAGTAAGCTTTACGGTGGTATGAGTAATCACCTCCCACTTCGCGTGAATCAAGGTGGTGTTATTCCTATCATCTTTGCAATTTCTGTAATGTTGTTCCCACCAATGGTTGCGCAGTTCTTGATTCGAGCAAGCAATCCGGCAATTGCAGGATTTGCTCAGAATATTATTGATTGGTTCAATAATACAACTATTTACGGTGTTATCTATTTCTTGCTGGTAGTTGCATTTACTTTCTTTTATTCAGCAGTGGTATTCCATCCTGATCAGATTGCAGAGAACCTACAAAAGCAAGGAGCATTTATTCCAGGCATTCGCCCAGGAAACTCAACAACTGAGTATTTACAAAAAGTAGTAAACCGCATTAATTTAACTGGTAGTTTGTTCTTAGGATTGATTGCTGTATTGCCGCTGATTGTTGAGGCGATTACTGGTTTTAACGCACTTATTATAGGTGGTACATCATTGCTTATTATAGTGTCGGTTGTGATTGAGATCGTAAAACAGGTTGAGGCGCAGCTAAATGTACATGAATATGATGCATACTAACTAGATGTTCGTGTGCTGCTTTGTGTATGTACCGCTTTACTAGAGGCGGTTTTATTTTTTCTACGCTTTGTATACAATACTAGTGTACTAATTTTACTATAACTTATGGCATTACATTTAATAATTTTTGGTTCGCAAGGATCAGGTAAGGGGACTCAGGCTAATGAGCTTGCAAAAAAGTACGCACTCGAGCATGTATCTACTGGAGCTATTTTTCGTAGTGAAATGGCAAAGGACACAGATCTTGGCAAACAGCTAGCTGAACTTCTCAATGCAGGGAATCTTGTACCTGATGAAATTACAAATAAGATAGCTAAAAATAAACTTACTGAACTCGAAGGGTTTGATAAGGGGTATGTACTTGATGGTTTTCCGCGGACTATTGGCCAGGCAGAAAGCATTGAGGCGACGCGCATTGATCATGTGTTTTTTCTAGATATAAGCGATGAGGTCGCTGTTGAAAGGTTGCGTTTGCGGTATAAGGAAGCGCCAGAGCATGAAAGGCGTGCTGATGATGAGAATGAAGAGTCAATAAAGAGACGGCTCGAGTTGTATCATAAACAGACAAAGCCTCTCATTGACTATTATACTGAGAAAGGTTTGCTGCGTATGATTGATGGTGAGCAAACTATTCCTGAAGTAACAGAGTCACTCATTGATGTAATTGAGAACAGTGATGATTAGGTATAAGACACCAGATGAAATAATTATTATGAAAGAGGGCGGTGCTATACTTGGTGCCATCCTTAAATCTGTTGCATCTGCAGTAAAGCCTGGTGTTGATACTCATACGCTTGAAAAGATGGCAGCTGATGCCATGAAAGAATATAATGTTGAGCCATTGTTTAAGGGATTTGAAGGTTATCCTGCTGTCACATGTATGTCAGTAAATGAACAAGTGGTTCATGGTTTGCCACGTAGCGATACGACCCTTGAGCATGGTGATATTATTAGTATTGATGCTGGTATTCGATATAAAGGTCTTTGTCTTGATAGTGCGCTAACTGTACCTGTTGGAAAAATATCTCCTGAGTTGAAAAAGTTGTTAGAGGTGACCAGACGTTCACTTGATATCGGAATTGAGCAAGCACGTGTTGGAAATTCGATTGGCGATATCGGGTATGCAATTGAATCGTTTGTTAAGAAGCAGGGTCAGTATGGGATTATAAAGCAGTTAGTAGGTCATGGTATTGGACATTCGCTACATGAAGAGCCTCAAGTACCTAACTTTGGTTCTCCTGGTGATGGCATAGCGCTCCAACCCGGGCTGGTGATTGCTATCGAGCCTATGATTTCTCTAGGAAGTGATCAGATTGTCACATCTGATGATGGTTGGACAATTGCTACGGCAGACAATAGTATTTCAGCTCACTTTGAACATACAGTAGCTATTACTCCTGACGGGCCACAAGTATTAACATCACGCGCATGAGCGAGGTCGTACTTGGTATAGATTATGGTCAGCGCAAAATTGGACTTGCGATTGGTGTTGGTAGTGTTGCATCTCCATATACTATTTTAGAAAATACGGACTCACTTTTACCTGAGATTGAAACTATTGTAAAAGATGAAAATATTGGACGCATAGTTGTTGGTCTTCCTGTTTCTTTTCAAAAGCAAGATACTGAATCTACCAAGCAGGCTGAAGATTTCATACAAGAGTTAGCCACTACAGTCAGTGTGCCAGTAGAATCAGTTGATGAAACACTAACCAGCAAACAAGCGCAGCGACTTGGTGCGGGTTCGAAAGATGATGCAACGGCAGCTGCGCTATTGTTGCAAACATACTTAGATTCACATGTCTCACATTGAAACAGTTTTGTTTTATATAATACCACTTGGAGTAAGTTTTGGCCTTACGCTTATTTTTTCATGGTGGATACGCTCTATTGCGCGTAGACTTGATATTGTTGATGCGCCTAATCAAGCTCGAAAAATTCACAAACAACCAACACCCCTTCTTGGAGGTGTTGCGCTTTTTATAGTACTCACGACGCTCACAATAGTATTTTGGCAGTCAGGGTGGCTGACAAGTGACCGTATTGTTGCTGGGGACATTTGGGGGCTTCTATTTGCTAGTCTACTCATTGTTATTGGCGGTGTGCTTGATGATAAATATTCCCTGCCAGCATGGCAACAGTTTTTATGGCCACTTGCTGCTGTGGTGCTTGTTGTTGCTTTTGGAATGCGCGTTGATTTTATTAGTAATCCACTTGGTGGCATAGTCGCGCTTGGTCCGATTATGGGCATTGTAGTGGCGTTTGTGTGGTTATTAGGCATGACATATACCACAAAGGTATTAGATGGGCTTGATGGTTTGGTTACAGGAATTGGCGCGATTGGGGCACTCATTATTTTTATTGTTTCCCTTTCTTGGAATGAACCATACTCAGCAGTCTCAGTGCTATCATTGACACTTGCTGGAACAGCTCTTGGATTTTTAGTGTTTAATTTTCATCCCGCATCAATATTCTTAGGAGAATCAGGGTCATTGCTTGTAGGGTTCTGGCTTGGCATGCTCTCAATCATTGCGGGAAGTAAAATCGCCACAACGCTACTTATTATGGGTATTCCAATTTTAGATGTTGCTTGGGTTATTGTCAGGCGGGTATTTATAGAGAGGAAATCTGTATCTGAGGGTGATCGCAAGCATTTGCATTTTCGATTGCTGGATCTTGGTTGGTCGCAGCGTAGAGTTGTTATTTTCCTTTATGCTCTCACGCTATTGTTTGGTTCAGTTGCATTATGGCAAGATACTACAGGTAAGATAGTGGGGCTTGTGGTCTTGGTACTTGTTATGTTCATCCTTGGCATAAGTGTTGTTAAAAAATCATCACATCGATCTGTATGATGTGTCGAATGATTCAATACACTTTTCTCACACTGTTTTTTGGGGCTGCTGTGTATGGTGTTTTTATACAAAATGAAGATACTGCCAACCAGTCACCAGTGCAACATGTTGTGACCATACGCGGTCATAGGTTAAATGTGGATGTGGCCGCTACACCACAGGCACGTGCACAGGGACTTGCTGGTAGGGAGTTCTTGGCAGATGATGAAGGAATGATTTTTTACTTTGAAAAACCTGAGATGCGTAGTTTTTGGATGAAGGATATGATCATTCCAATTGATATTATTTGGATTCAGGATTTTACTATTGTGGGCTATGAGGATGACGTTAAGCCAGAGCCAGGTGTGCCTGATCAGGATTTACGTAACTATGTGTCTCCAGAGCCTGTACAAAAGGTTCTTGAGGTACGATCAGGTCTGCGAAAAGAGCTAGGCTGGGAGGTTGGTGATGCAGTTGGCATACCACTTGATTAAATATTCAAATCATGGTATGGTAGGCCAAGATAAGCCTACGTAATTAGAGGCTTTTTGATATTCTCGTAACCTGTGTGTACGAGTTAAAGTTAAGTAAAGAACATATGTTTGCAGTTATTAAAACCGGTGGTAAACAGTATTTAGTACAAAAAGGAGATACTATTCGAGTTGAAAAACTACTTGGCGAGGAAGGTTCAAAAGTTGCTTTTGATGCAGTACTTATGAAAGCCTCACCAGATGGAAAGACAGTCGATGTAGGAACTCCAAATGTTAAGTCTACTGTTGAAGGTACTGTAGTAAAACAAGGACGTGCAAAAAAAGTTGATGTTGTGAAATACAAGTCAAAGACACGTTACAAAAAACAGTACGGTCATCGTCAACACTTTACAGAAGTTAAGATTACTACTGTATAACCCATACTTTTTATATCAAGGCCCTGCCATTTTGGCAGGGCCTTGTGTTGTTTATAATATGCATGTAGAATGCAGGCATGTATAAGAACTATATCAACATTACTTCAGTCGTCACTGTCGTCGTCAACAACGTCAGGCGTTGTCTGTTGAGGTAAGATTGATATACATACACATTCTCAATCACATACCACCTCAACGGTGGTTTTTTGTACCTTTAACAACATGGAGGCAGTAATGCCGAAAAACATAAATAGTCGTAGAAAACAGAGCAGCACACAAAGTGTTGGTGGACATACGATTCGCCAGCTTAGTGCCAAGGAGCGCCGGGATCGTCCCAATCACACGCACCGCTGCATAGAGTGTAATCGCACCAATACGCACAGAGGGTTTTATAGTGCATATCGTTGCTTGGCTCAGATGGATCTTTCTCCGACGTGATAGATTTGCCTCGCACAAAATTGTGTGGGGTTTTTATTTTGCACGTTTTCCACAGATTGACTTTTTGTTTTTGTTTGTTAGTATTCAAATACTTGTTTGAATAATAATTAATGTCAAATGTATGCACAATACAAAGCTTATGTTTACAGTGTTGCTGGCAGTCGCCTTTATAGGTGCTGGTTGTACAGCCGCTGTACAACAAAATGAGTCAGATACAAACTCTGCTGCTGAAACAACACAGCAACAGGAGTCAACTGAAAAACAAATGGTAATGGAGTCATCAAATCCAGATGCGTTATCTGCAAATGAGAATGATGCTCAGTACCAAGTTAACACGGAGGAAAGTAGTATCCAATGGACTGGGTATAAGATCGTACCTAAGTCAGAACATTATGGTACTATCAATTTTGAATCTGGAGAATTGTATGTAAATGAAGAGGGACAAGTTACTGAAGGTCGCTTTGTTGTAGACATGAGTTCAATTGTGAACGAAGATTTGGAGAACGAAAGCATGAATGAGCGTTTGGTAAATCACCTAAAAGCCGAAGACTTTTTTGATTCTGCTGCTCACCCAACATCAGAGTTGGTATTCACTAATATCGCTGCGCTCGAAGGACGTGAAGATGGGGTAACTCATCAGATTGCAGCAAATCTTACAATCAAGGGAATTACCCATAACATTACATTTCCTGCTACAATATCTGTAGAAAACGGAGTTATGTCAGCTCAGGCTAGTGTTTCATTTGATCGCACGCGCTGGGATGTACAATTTGGTTCACTTAAGTTTGGACCAGATGCTATTGTAGAAGATGTGATTACATTTGATGTAGCTCTTGTTGCTTCAGCACAATAAGGCAAAACATGGAATCATCTCCTCATATTATTATCGTTGGCGGAGGGTTTGGCGGAGTATACACTGCCAAATACCTTCTGTCATACGGGTATATAGTTACGCTCATTAATGAGCGTAACTATTTTACGTTTACGCCAATGCTTCATGAGGTTGCAACTGGTGGTTTGCATGCACAAGATATTATTTTTGAGTTTCAAAGTTTTTTTAAGGATGACAATTTTAATTTTGTACGTGGACATGTTAGTCATGTGGACTTAGAAAAAAAGACAGTATACATAGGAACGCAGGCAATTGCTGGTGACTACATTGTATTTGCAACTGGAGCTGTGACACATACACACGGGATACAAGGATCTGAGGCAGCATATGAACTGAAGACGATTGATGATGCTAAAGAGATAAAACAAAAGATTATTGAGCTTATCCAAGGCCCTGAGCAATCTGCTGCTATTACTATTATTGGGGCAGGACCAACTGGTATCGAGCTTGCATTTGAGGTAGAGCAGTTTACCTCTGAACTTCAGGCGTTAAGTGGAGGCAAGGATACATCATATACAATCCGTTTACTTAACCACAGCGACCACATTTTGCGGAATTTTCCAAAGAAGATTCAAAATTACACACACCAACTATTGCAAAAATCATCTATAAAGTTTTTAGAAAACACTACTGTTGATGCAATACATGATACTGAAGTTGTCACATCACGTGGGACATTCCCGAGTACTATAACAATTATGACATCGGGTGTACGGCCTAATACTGAGTGTTTGGACAAGGATATGTTGTCTCAGCGTGATCATGTGGCTGTTAGGAAGACATTGCAACTTGAACAGCACGACCGTATTTTTGCGCTCGGCGATATTATCATGATAAATGGTGATGCTATGCCAAAGCTTGCGCAGGCTGCTACAGATCAAGCTTCTATTGTTGCTCAAAATATAAAAGCCCTTATTCAGAACAAATCATCGCTTCAAGAGTATTTTCCTAATCTCAGAGGCCTTTTAATATCACTAGGCTGTCATCAAGGTGCTGGTAGTATCCATGGAATTATCTTGAAAGGGTGGTTTGCTTGGTGGTTGTGGCGTACAGTGTACTTGTTTAAGATTCCTGGAGTTCAGAACAAAATACGTATCGCCTTTACCTGGACGCTTGGATTATTTACCAAACGTAGTTTAGTTGAAGAATAAGCCAAATAGTGATACAGTGAGGTAGTAAACCTCACTTTTTTTATGACAAAATTATCTACACAACCATATAAAGGAACTCGCGATTTTTACCCACCTGAGCAGTCATTGCAGCAGTATCTTTTTGATACTATGCGTATGACAGCAGAGCAGTATGGCTATGAGGAGTATAATGCGTCTATTCTTGAAGCAACTGACTTGTATAAGGCCAAGACTGGCGAAGAGATTGTAAATGAGCAAACTTACTCGTTTGAAGATCGTGGTGGTCGTGATGTTACTATTCGTCCGGAGATGACACCGACTATAGCACGTATGGTTGCAGCAAAGCGTAAAGAGCTGGCATATCCTCTACGATGGTTTAGTATTCCCAATTTATTTCGTTATGAAAAGCCACAACGCGGTCGGCTTCGCGAGCATTGGCAACTAAATGTAGATTGTGTTGGTGTTGATACTATTGATGCCGAGATCGAGGTCATTTCAGTTGCGTATGATATTATGGCTGCGTTTGGCGCTCAACCTGATTCATTTCGTATTCGGATCAACAACCGCAAACTAGTAAATGTAATGTTGCATGATGTGCTTGGGCTTGATGAAGATAAGAGTCACTCAGTATCAAAGTTAATAGATAAAATGCATAAGATGAAAGAGGGTGCTTTTGTTGCTGCAATTTCTGATATTGTTGGAGACGAAAAGGCGGCTGAGTTGGAAAAATTGTTACAAGTAAAAGAAGTAAAAGATCTTCCTAAAGATATGCAGGATCACGAAAGTGTGAAGGATGTTCTTGCGCTAATGAGCGCACTGCAGAAGAATGGCATTCATAATGCCGTGTATGACCCAACATTGATGCGTGGTTTTGATTATTATACTGGTGTTGTTTTTGAAATATTTGATACACACCCTGATAATAACCGATCCCTTTTTGGTGGTGGACGATATGACGGCTTAGTGGGAATATTTGGCGTTGATCCTGTTGCAGCTGTAGGTTTTGGTATGGGAGATGTAACCATAAAAGATTATTTGGAAACATATGGTCTTTTGCCAGAGTATGAACCAGCAACACAGGTTCATGTATGCGTACTGGATGAAGAGAGCGTGCAATATGCTAGAGATTTAGCAAAAGAAATGCGAGATGGTGGTTTGGCAGTAGCGCTTAATACTTCTGCAAAAAAACCAGCGCAGCATATCAAAGTAGCTGAGAAACAATCCATACCATATATTATTTTTATTGGAGAAGACGAAGTTGCACAGAATAAACTTGAAGTAAAGCATTTAGCTTCCCGCGAAACACTTTCCATTGATAGAAAAAGTGTAGTACAAACAGTATTAAATCATATATCACAATGAATCGAATAAAATTAGGAGCAATAATTCTATTTTGTTTTGCGTTTGTTTATGGGTGTACACCACAAACGCAGGAGGATAACAAATCAGTTCCAACTGAGCCCATTGCACGGTTTGGAGCAACTCCCACTGCTGTAGAAACACAGCCAACAGATACTACTTCACAAAATACTAACGAAACAACTATGGAAGAACCAACAACACCAAAGGCGCCTACTGCAACATCAGCAGATGACGTCAAATACAGCCAAGCAACAGTCAACACCAATATGGGTTCGTTTACTGTTTCATTTTATTCAGAGCTTTCACCAAAGACAGTACAAAACTTCCAAAATTTGGCAGAAAGTGGATTTTATGATGGTGTAAAATTTCATCGAATTATCAAGGGGTTTATGATACAAGCTGGTGATCCTCAGTCAAAGGATGACAGCTTACAAGCGCGTTGGGGAACTGGCGGTCCTGGATATACCTTTGCTGATGAGTTCAATGATAGAAAGATTGTTCAAGGATCACTTGCAATGGCAAATGCTGGACCAAACACAAATGGCAGTCAGTTTTTTATTGTCACTGCAGCTAGTACTCCTCATCTTGATGGTGTCCATACAAATTTTGGAGAGGTTACTGAGGGTATGGATGTCATTATGGCTATAGAGGCAGTTGCAACTGAAGGACCTGATCGCCCAGTAGATCCAGTTGTTATTGAGTCAATTGAATTGCAATAAGTATGAAAACGTTGATTGATTTATTCTCAACGTTCCAGGATAACTCTCACGCACCAGTCTTTGTGTATAGGACTGGTGTGCGTCGTTTTGAATACTCTTATGGTTGGCTTGACCAAGCTGCACGTTCATTTGCAACTTGGCTGGAGCAGCAGGGTATTCAAAAGGGTGAAAAAGTTTTGCTTTGGGCTCCCAATAGTCCATGGTGGGCAGTAGTGTACTGGGGTTGTGTACTTCGCGGCGCGGTAGTTGTGCCTGTTGATTTTACATCAAACAAGGCGCGTGCTCAGCAGATAGCGGATCTTTCCGAAAGCACACTTGCTTTGGTAAGTAAATACAAAGTTGATGCACAGCTGTCGTTAAAAACAGCGGTTATCGAGGATGTGGAGTTTATGCTACCGGATAGCAGGGGGTCTTCGCTGGTAGAGGTTGTTGATACTGATTTGGTTGAGATTGTATACACTTCAGGTACTACAGGAGATCCAAAGGGTGTGATGTTAACACACAAAAATTTAATCACCAATTTAAAGCAAGTTGCTGCTCATATTACACTTGAACCAGGATATCGGTTTTTGTCAGTACTACCACTGTCACATATGTTCGAACAGTTGGGTGGTTTTTTGGTGACGTTTATGTTCAAAGGCAGTATTGTATATGTCCGTACTATAAAACCGTCAGCACTATTGGCAGCATTTAACGAAGAGGATATATCAGTCATGATGGCAGTGCCGAGGCTTTTGAGCTCACTTAAAGCTTCGATAGAAAGAAAGATGAAAACAAAACGTTTGGACTCGCTTTTCGAAAAGTTACTTACTAAAGCAGATAGCTGGAGTCAGAAAAAGAAGAAAGTTATTTTTTATCCTGTTCATAAAACCTTTGGTAAATCATTTCAGTTCTTTGTTTCTGGAGGAGCAGCGCTCAGTCCGGATGTGGCACTTTTTTGGAAGCGCCTGGGCTTTGTGGTTATTGAGGGGTATGGACTAACAGAGTGTTCGCCTCTTGTGTGTGCAAACACACTTGAGCATCAAGAGATTGGTAGTGTTGGTATTCCCGTAAAAGATATAGACATAAGAGTTGAGGACAACGAGCTACAGGTGCGTGGTGAGAATGTGTTTGATGGGTATTATAAAAACAAAGAAAAAACCCAGGAAGCATTTACTGAAGACGGTTGGTTCAAAACTGGTGACATGGCCACTATAGAGGATGATGGAAGCGTGCAGATACGTGGTCGCAAACAAGAGATGATTGTTACAAGCGCAGGTGTAAATGTGTACCCAAGTGATATAGAGCCCCTACTACAGGCGCATGATGGGATTAAGGAAGGGTGTGTTATTGCCAAGAAGGCAGCACATGGTGATGAAGTTCATGCAGTAGTGGTGCCGGAAGAAAACTCAGATATTGCAAATATTATAAACGAGGTAAATACCAAGCTTGATGACACGCAGCAAATATCAGGATGGACCGTATGGTCTGGCAGTGAGCTACCAAAGACAACAACTCTAAAAGTGCAAAAGAAAAAAATTCAACTCGTCCTAGAGCAAGAGTCTGGTTCTGAAGAGCTAACTTCGCAAGATAAGCTTATTTCTATTATCGCTCGGGTGACAGGTGAATCTGAAAATACCATTACGCCTGACACATATATAGTAAAGGAGCTTGGACTTTCTTCACTTGCGCGTTTAGAGCTTGTTTCACTTCTTGAGCAAGAGTATAGGCTTGATCTAGATGATTCAATTATTACACTCACGACTACTGTCAGAGACTTGGAAAAGATTATCACTGATAGAGGGGGTGGTAGGAAGGATAAGTTTGCTTTTGCAGCTCCGATCACACCAGTTATAACAATGATCAGAAAAGTGCTTGACCTTGTATTACATATTCCATTTGTAAAACTGTTTTTATTCTCGCTTAAAGTAAAAGGCAAAGAGCATCTGCAGGATATAAAAGGGCCAGTAATTTTTGCGGCGAATCATGCTGACTCTATGGATGCTGCAGCAGTCTTTCTTGCGCTTCCACGTAGAATACGATACAGGACTGTAACAACTGCACTTGAGAGTATATTTTTCCGTAATGGCAGTTCATTTATGAATATGCTTCGTCGGGTTTATTATCATTATGCAGCAAGGTTCTTTGCAGCTGTACCAGTCACACTGGATACTGAGTTTCGTCAAACACTCACATTTTTAGGCGGTTTGGTGGATAAGAACTACAATATTATTTTGTTTCCTGAGGGTGATCAGGCACGTCATAAAACTGAGGATGTGCTCGATCCATTTTTTGCGGGGCTCGGTATCATTGTCAAAGAGCTAAAAGTGCCAGTTGTTCCTATTCGTATTTATGGTGTACATGAGATCAAGGTGAAGAAAAAAAGAAAGTTTCCAAAGCTTGGAAAAGTACAGTTAGTATTTGGTAAACCACTTTACTTTACGAACGAACAGCCGCACCAGATTGTGGAGACAACATACCAAGCTATTGAAGATCTTATAAAAAAGTATCCAGGCAAATAAATTTATGCAGGTAGGAATTGACATTGTTTATATACCAGAGTTTAGTGAGAGATTTTCAAGCGGTTCGCTCCAAGACGTATTTACTGCAGATGAATTATCACATGCTACTCACATTGCATCCAAGGCTGGTATTTTTGCTGCCAAAGAAGCTTACATGAAAGCATATGGAGAAAAATGTAATTGGCAGGATGTGTGGCTGGAGTACACTGAAGTCGGTAAGCCACTTCTTAAAAACCATCACGCACTTGAAACAACTGTAAGTATAAGTCATGAAAGAGAATACGCAGTTGCTGTTGTAATTATTCCTTGACAGCAGCTTAAGTGCTTTGAGATACTATTCAAGTAGATATTTGAATATTAAATCCGATATATGGAAAACAAACATGACGTTATTATTATAGGCTCAGGTCCAGCAGGTCTTACTGCGGCTATTTATGCAGCACGTGCACGTATGAACCCACTTGTTTTAGCTGGCGTTGAATATGGTGGGCAACTTATGACAACAACATTAGTTGAGAACTTTCCAGGCTTTAAAGACGGTGTCCAAGGTCCAGAGCTAATGCAGGCTATGGTTGAGCAAGCAAAAAACCAGGGAGCAGAAATGGTCATGAAAAATGCCACCAAGGTGGACTTTTCAGATGACATAAAAAAAGTATGGGCAGGAGATGATGTGTATGAAGCAAAAACTGTTATTTTGGCTATGGGATCACGAGCTCGTAAACTTGGTATTGAGGGGGAGGATCGTTTATGGGCAAAGGGTGTGTCTACATGCGCAACATGTGATGGTGCCTTTTTTAAAGACAAAACAGTTGCAGTAATTGGTGGCGGTGACTCTGCTATGGAAGAAGCAACTTTTTTAACTCGTTTTGCCAAGAAAGTGTATGTGATTCATCGTCGTGATGAGTTTAGAGCTTCACAGGCTATGCAAGAACGAGTGCTTAATAATAAACAAATTGAAGTTATCTGGAATACTGAAATTAGAGAAGTCCAAGGTGAGCAAAAAGTTGAGGGTTTGAAGTTGTATAACAATAAGGAAGACAAAGAATCAGAACTCCCACTTGACGGTATGTTCTTGGCAATTGGCCATATTCCTAATACTGATTTTCTAGAAGGACAAGTTGAGCTTGATGATGAAAAGTATATTATCAAAAAAGAAACAACCCAAACCTCAGTAAAAGGTGTATTTGTAGCAGGTGAACTTATTGATAAGCGTTATAAGCAGGCAGTTGTGACTGCTGGTATGGGATGTATGGCCCTGATGGATGCAGAGAAGTGGCTAGCTGAGCAAGAGTAAATTTTGTTACTATTTAGGACCATGGCCTTGCCATGGTCCTTTTTTTGTGGTTAAATATCTAGTCACCACATTAACATCTCAAACAACGGGAGGATTAGATTAATGATTACGTTTCTGACAATTTTATGCGTTGTTGGAATCATCCTTGGTGGTATATCAGCTGTAGGGCTGATAACCGCCAGAATTTGGATGAGCATCTGGGAGAGTAATTGGAAATATGTCTTGTTGGGCTTTATGATTTTGTTTGCCATTATTGGCCTGCTGGAGGTAATCTTTTATGATAATATTTCGGGATATCTATTTCCGAGTCTCCATGTACAATAGCCATGCACAATAACTATGTTAAAACCTTGCAAATGCAAGGTTTTTGATTTTACAAAAGTGGCTTTTTTAGCTACGATACAGGTATATTAATACAAAATGTATGGCTATTCCTACACGAAAGGAAAACTTTTCTGAGTGGTATCAAGCTGTGGTTTCGGAAGGAGACATGGCGGAGCTCGCACACGTTCGCGGTTGTATGGTAATAAAACCGTGGGGATGGGGTATTTGGGAACATATCCAACAAAATTTGGATAAAAAAATTAAAGAAACTGGTCATGAGAATGCATATTTTCCTTTGTTCATTCCGCTTAGCTATATTCAAAAAGAAGCAAAACACGTAGAGGGCTTTGCACAAGAGATGGCAGTGGTTACTCATAAGCGTGTTGAAAATAAAGACGGTAAATTAGTACCCGCAGGTAAACTAGACGAGCCAGTAATTGTACGACCAACATCAGAGACTATTATTATGGAGAGTTTTAAGCAGTGGATACAATCGTACCGTGATTTGCCAGTACTTGTTAATCAATGGGCAAATGTTGTTCGGTGGGAGATGAGGCCACGTGTATTTTTGCGAACTGTAGAATTTTTATGGCAAGAAGGCCATACAGCACATGCTACCCAAGCTGAGGCAGAAGCTGAAACAGAGAAAATGTTCCAAGTGTACAGAGACTTTGCCGAAAACTATGCAGCACTTCCAGTTATTCCTGGTGAGAAGCCTGAGTCAGAGCGTTTTCCAGGTGCCGAGAGAACGTATACTATTGAAGCAATGATGCAGGATGGAAAGGCATTGCAGGCAGGTACTTCTCATTATTTGGGGCAGAATTTTTCTTCAGCAGCTGGTATACAGTTTCAGAATGAGTCTGGTGATTTACAAACTCCACATACTACATCTTGGGGTGTTTCTACTAGACTTATTGGTGGGGTGATTATGGCGCACGGTGATGATCAGGGTTTGCGTATTCCTCCTCGCATTGCACCAAAGCAAGTTGTGATTGTTCCTATCTTAAAAGATGATGATCAGGATGAAGTGGTAAATAAATATTGCCAAGAGTTAGCGGCTGATGTAGCAAAGCAAAGCTGTTTTGATGGCGAAGTAGTTCGTGTCGAGTTTGATACAGGGCTGCATAGAAGTGTAGATAAAAAATGGAAATGGATAAAACGCGGTGCACCACTTCTTCTTGAGATTGGTGGTCGTGATGTCGCAGATGGTGCTGTGACCGTGTATGATAGAACAAGCAATGACCGTGAAACTATGAGTCGAGATGATTTTGTCAAAAACATTGGCAAACGCTTAGAGTCAATACAAGAAACATTATTTTCAGATGCACGGAAATATTTGGAAGAAAATATCCACACTGACATAGAAGACCATAAGGCATTTGAAGAGCATTTCCAGCAGGATAATCCAGGTTTTGTACAGGCTTATTGGTGTGAGGATGCTGCATCTGAAGATATGCTTAAGCCACTCAATGTAACAATTCGTTGTTTGCCACTTGAGCAGCCAGAAAAGGAAGGAGTGTGCGTCCTGACTGGGAAGCCAGCTAGCAAAGTCGCAATATTTGCAAAAGCTTATTAAAAGACCTAGCGTGTTTAACTTCTTAAAGTCTACACATACAAAAATGGAGGAATTAAAAGATGAAAAAGGCTTTGATGTGCTTCTAGAGTTGTCTGAATCACACCCAATCGTTATCTTCAAGCATAGCAATACTTGTCCGACAAGTGCTCGAGCGTATGACAAGATGAAGCAAGCACTGACTGACGAGGTTATCCCGTATAAGCGAACTTACTTGGTGATAGTACAAAACTCACGCCGTGTATCTGATTATATAGAAGAGAAAACTGGCATCACTCACGAATCACCTCAAGTTATTGTAATCAAAGATGGTATTGCGGTTTATGACGCAAGTCATGGTACTATAGATCCATCTCTTATTCCTAATTATCTATCATAAGTATGTCCCCACGCAAAGTAATCAAAAAGCCATTCTGGCTTATTTATTTTTTAGGATTTTTATGGGCGCTTTCATACGCGTTGCCACTGTATTCTCAATCAAGCTTTGTTGAGTCAATTGTTGGGCAAGAGAACATTGGTTTGGTTTTTGTCGTGATGTCATTTGTGGGATTGTTGGCAATCTACTACTATAGCGAGGTTTTGAAGCGGTTTGGAAATTACTATTCAGCTGTAGGTATATTGCTACTTAATATGATCATGGTGTTAGGTGTTTTCTTTTCAAGCGGATATATGTCGCTTGTTTTTTATACATTACTAGCAACGACGTTTAGTTTGTTTGTTATAAACAATGATATCTTTTTAGAGAGTATTTCTGATGATCGTACAACTGGCCGTATCCGCACCACTATGCTTACCATTATCAACATTGGTGTTTTGATTGCGCCGATTATTATGGGTAACATTTTAGGGGACACTGACAACTTTAAAATTGTGTTTTTGATCGGCGGTATTGTTATTTTTCCAGCATTTATGCTGCTTTTGTATCGCAAAAAGGATGTTATTGATTCTAAAGTAAGTTATCGTAAGCGCAGCTTCAAAGCACTAAAAAAATTATTTGAAACTCATCCAGACATTCTGAGGGTTATGGCAACTGATTTTGCGCTGCGATTCTTTTATGCCACCATGGTGCTTTATTTACCAATAGTATTGCATGAATATATTGGATTTGACTGGTCAACCATTGGTATGGTGCTTACGATGATGCTTTTGCCATTTGTGTTATTGCAAATGCCCGCAGGCAAGATAGCAGACAAGTATTTGGGTGAAAAGGAAATGATTATATCAGGTATTGTGATTATGGCTGTTTTTTCAACAGCAGTTGCTTTATTTAAAGAGCCATCAGTAATGGTTTGGGGATTTATTTTATTTATGACTCGCGTGGGAGCTGCTTTGCTTGAGTCAATGAATGAGACCTACTTTTTTAAGCAGGTGAGTAAACAAGACATGGATTTAATTGATATGTTCAGAGATATTAGGCCATTTGCTTGGTTGACTGCAGCAGCAGTGACATGGCTATTTTTACGAGTATTTGATATCCCATCTGTCTTTTTGCTTTTGTCAGGTGTACTCTTGATTGCACTGTGGCCAGCTGTACTTATTAAGGATACAAAATAATTAAAAATTATATGATTTCAAAATGTATAATAGTGCATGGGTGTCCATCTACAAATAGAGATGACTCATACAGTAAACATTGGATGCCGTGGGTAGCAAAGCAGTTGCAAGCTAAGGGGATATCTGTTGAGTTGCCAATTATGCCTGAGCCATGGAGTCCTAATTATGATAATTTTGAAAAAGTTTTTAATAAGTATGATGTTGATGAAAATACAGTTTTGGTAGGACATAGCTGCGGTTGTGCATTTTTAGTAAATTGGCTAGGCAAGAGCTCAACTTCTATCAAGAAGCTCATTCTGGTTGCGCCTTGGAAGGTAAATGACCACGAAGGGGATGTGGGTCGTGATGTATTTTATGGATTTAATATTGATACAAACATTAAAGAGCGTGTGGGTGAAATAACAATGTTTACAGCTGATGATGAAGAGTCGTCAGGAAAAGAGAGTTTAGAAATGTATCATAGAGCTTTAGGGGGAGAAATAATAGAGTTGTCTGGTCGTGGTCATTATACTTTGACTGATATGGGCACTGAGGAATTTCCGGAGATATTGGACAAAATAGTCTAAAACCCACGAATTGACGCATTAGAGTAGCTCCAGTATACTAAAAGCTACTCTTTTTATATTGTTTTATGCCTAAAGTTAGCAAAAATTCATTGGTTGTGGATAACTTACACGCTAGAATTGGAGAAACAAAAATTCTTCATGGCGTGAGTCTTGTGCTTCGTCCTGGTAAGGTTACAGCACTTATGGGGCCAAATGGTTCTGGCAAATCAACGCTCGCCAATGTCATTATGGGAAATCCTGATGTTGAGGTAACGCGCGGAAAGGTAATGTGGCAGGGAAAAAACATTTTAAAACTTTCTATTGATGAGCGCGCACGCATGGGGTTGTTTTTGTCATTTCAATACCCTACCGAACTTCCTGGAGTGAATATGTATGAATTTTTAACTACCAGCTACAAAGCACTGCACGGCGAAAAGGCAATGCAAGGTTTTGATGATCGTCTGCAGGGCTTATTAAAAAAGTTTAAACTTTCAAGTAGTTTTTTAGATAGAAATGTAAACGAAGGTTTTTCAGGGGGAGAAAAAAAGAAAAATGAAATGTTGCAACTTGCTCTTTTTGATCCAAAGATTGCCATAATGGATGAGACTGACTCAGGACTTGATATTGATGCGCTGAAGCTTATTGCAAAAAATGTGAATGACTTACGAAATACAAAGCGTGGATTTTTAGTCATTACACATTATCAGCGGTTATTAAAACTACTCAAGCCAGACGCAGTGCACGTGATGCATGAAGGAAAGATTGTCAAAACTGGCACAGCAGAATTGGTGAAAACGCTGGAGAGAAAAGGATACAATTGGATTAACTCGTAATTATATGAAGCTACTTTTAACTTCATCAAAGATTTTGCCACCTCATGTTGAGAGACTTCAAAGGTTACTTGGCAAGGAAAAGGCGGAAAAGGCTCTAGTGATAACAGCTGCGGCAGTACCCTATGGTTTAGATCCAAAGCCTGACTGGTTGCAAAGTAATTTTGAAGATTTCCCCCATTTGATGAAGCAGTACGATGAAACGTCATTGGAGCAAGGTCAGTTAGTGCCTGATGATTTGAGTAGCTATGACTTAGTTTATGTAGGAGGAGGTAATGTATATTATCTAGCATATGCGTTGCAGAAAACGGGTTTAGATAAACTGATTATAAATTATATTAACGAAGGGGGGTTTATATTGGAAGCAGCGCAGGTTCAGTTATTATTATGAAAGATATTGAGCCTTATACTGCACCTGAGGATCCAGATGTTATTACTCACAAAGAGCAGGGTCTTGGTCTTATTGATTATGCCATTATTCCACATGCTGATAATGCAGAGTATGCTGGTGAGGTACAAAAAGAAACTGATGACTTCACTGAACGTGGGTTTGAGGTGATTGCACTGCACGACGATCAGGTGGTAGTGCATGATGGAGATGAACGAGTGGTTATATAGTTTTTGTCATCTCGACCGAGTACCGCCTGTGGCGGGATGAGTGGAGAGATCTGTAAAGAGAAGCTTGACTTTCTAATAGCATATCTCTATAAGATGAAGAATAATCTTTACTACAGATCCCTCGGCTTCGCTCGGGATGACAGGTGAAGACCTAGTAATGGACTCTGTATTAGTGGTATTTAATTATTGTCATAGGAGGGAGCATGAGATATACAAAATCGTACTATGTATATATTATGATGAGTATCTCCGGGGTTATATATGTAGGAGTGACGAGCAATCTACAACGTAGAGTGTATGAACACAAACATAGTATATATAAGGGGTTCACAAATACATATAATTGTAAGAAATTAGTATATTATGAAGAAATATGTGATGTCGGGTTTGCAATTTCTAGGGAAAAACAAATAAAAAAGTGGAACAGAAAGAAAAAAGAAAGTTTAATCAAAACAATAAACCCAGATTTCATAGATTTATATTTGTAAAAATTTAAATGAAAAATTTTACAGTAGATACAACCAAACACGCTTTTAAAGACCCTGTAAAAGCTGTATACAAAACCCCCAAAGGACTTAATGCAAAAGTAGTTCGTGCTATTAGCAAACAGCATGACGAGCCAGCCTGGATGCTTGAAAAGCGCTTGAAAGCACTTGAGCTATT
>JBMYTV010000012.1:0-27053 GCA_049604715.1 Patescibacteria group bacterium | reverse complement strand
TGCCATGGCATTATAACCAAAACACATCTTGCGAATTAGGCACTCCACTATATGGCGTGCCACGTCGCTCGGGAGCGACGTGGTGGGCGATGGAGGACTTGAACCTCCGACCTCGTCATTATCAGTGACGCGCTCTAACCAGCTGAGCTAATCGCCCGTAAGTATGTGTAAGACAAAGCATGACTTGCATGCCCTGTAACTCAATCAAAATACCAGACTTTGTAAAATAATTCAAGTAAAAACTCCGCGATCAGGCGGAGTTTTCACGTTTGATATCTATATAGTGTTCAGAAGGATCACTTTTTCTCATCTTAATTTGAGTGAAATAAAATTTCACTGACTCATATGAATGAGTCTCGACATTCAGTAGTTTCACATACCACGAGCGAATCGTGGCATAGGTCCCTACCTACTAGAGTATAACTCCCTAGAAAGGAGGTGATCCATCCACAGCTTCCGCTACGGATGCCTTGTTACGACTTCACCCTTGTCACCAGTCCTACCTTCGACCCAAATAAATTGGGGCTTCGGGTATTACCGGCTCCCTTGGTGTGACGGGCGGTGTGTACAAGACCCGAGAACGTATTCACCGCGCCATAGCTGATACGCGGTTACTAGCGATTCCGGCTTCATGAGGGCGAATTGCAGCCCTCAATCCGAACTGAGATTAGCTTTGTTGGGATTAGCTCCACCTTTCGGCTTAGCGGCCCATTGTACTAACCATTGTAGCGCGTGTGTAGCCCAAGACATAAGGGCCATGCTGATTTGACGTCGTCCCCGCCTTCCTCCTTGTTGACCAAGGCAGTCTCGTATGAAATTGCAACATACGACAGGGGTTGCGCTCGTTACCGGACTTAACCGTACATCTCACGACACGAGCTGACGACAACCATGCAGCACCTGTATAGCACCCTCGTAGGCGACCCTATTTCTAGGGCTTGCAGCTATATGTCAAGTCTTGGTGAGGTTACTCGCTTAGCATCGAATTAAACCACACGCTCCACCGCTTGTGCGGGTCCCCGTCAATTCCTTTGAGTTTTAGTCTTGCGACCGTACTCCCCAGGCGGAATGCTTAACGCGTTAGCTTTTGTAAACGGCACTGATAGGGTCGATACTACCAATGCCTAGCATTCATCGTTTACGGCGTGGACTACGAGGGTATCTAATCCTCTTCGCTCCCCACGCTTTCGTGAAATTAGTGTCAGTACTGTTCCAGTAAGTTGCCTTCGCCTTTGGTGTTCCTGCCGATATCAACGGATTTAACCCCTCCACCGGCAATTCCACTTACCTCTCCCAGACTCAAGTCTAGCAGTTTCACCAGCGTTTTCTCGATTGAGTCGAGATCTTTCACCAATGACTTACTAAACCACCTATTCACGCTTTACGCCCAATAAATCCGGATAACGCTTGGGGCACTCGTATTACCGCTGCTGCTGGCACGAGTTTGGCAGCCCCTTATTCATCAGGTACCGTCACGAATTCGTCCCTGATAAAAGCAGTTTACGCCCCGAAGGGGGTCATCCTGCACGCGGCGTCGCTCCGTCAGGCTTTCGCCCATTGCGGAAGATTCTTGACTGCAGCCTCCCGTAGGAGTCTGGGCAGTGTCTCAGTCCCAGTGAGGCGGGCCACGCTCTCACGCCCGCTAACCGTCGTCGCCTTGGTAGGCTTTTACCCTACCAACTAGCTGATGGTGCATAGGCCCTTCCTCAAGCGATAAAACATTTACTCTTGCGAGACTATCGGGTATTAGTTCCGCTTTCGCGGAATTATCCCCGTCTTGAGGGTAGGTACCAATGTGTTACTCTCCCGTTTGCCACTATCCCCGAAGGGATCGTTCGACTTGCATGCCTTAGACACGCCGCCAGCGTTCATCCTGAGCCAGGATCAAACTCTCAAATAAAATGAGAATCTATCTCAAAGCTTCAAATAGAAATAGAAAATGGTTGATTAAGCTAAAAGCTTAATCAAAAAGAATTGATCGAGAAAAAGTAAATGCGCGTATACACATTTACCTCCCGAACACTATATAAATATCAATGATCTTGTCTCTATGAGCTTTGAAGCTAATAAAAACAGAGAAACCTACTTGTTCAAAATAAGCTTCACTGTTCTTAGTAGTGGTCACCTCCTATACTACTGTAAAATCAGCTAAAGTGCGGTTTTGTTGGTTACTATTTCAAAAGCTTTGGTATTATAGCCGTATTCTTAGCAAAATGTCAAGTCTTTTTGGTCTTCTATTGATCCACAAGCCATGCACAGTCTATTTTATGTATTTTTAGCGAATAAATATAAAACCTGTCGATTATCGACAGGGTTTTAATTTGCAATTAATCAAAGATAGTTTTCTTAAGAGGATTCTTTACGGAAGTATTTTTGGGTGGGCAGTTGATAAGCTGCCTTGTAAATGAAGGACCGGTCAACTTTTCAGGCTTTACATGGGTTGGCTTTCGCACACGCTCACCTTTGTGGATCAATTTGTGGTCGCCATACATGTACCACGAAAATTTTCCATCATAATAGCACCTGTAATAATCCGTATCAGGATCAATACCATAATGTACTTGGTAAAATCCTTTTTCCAACGGCAGAGCATAAGCATCTCTGGTGAGAACAAAATCATCCGAAATTACCTTCACCTTTTTTCTTTTCTGCTTCTTAACATTAGTGTGAACGGGTACAACGGACTTAAGCTTCTTAAGAGGATGCTTTGCCGCTCCATATGGAGAAGGGATAAATCTGGGATCTTTTTCTATCCGACCTATTATTCGTCCCGGAAGAACGTGTTGCGGTTTTGTAACCCTTTCACCGCATTTAATTGAAAGGTGATCACTATACATATACCAGCACCTGTTCTCTTTCTTAAAAAAACACGTATAGTAACCTTTTTCTCGGTCAAACCCATAATGAACCCGGTAGAAACCCTCCTCCAAGGGATACGCATCCCTGGTGAGCATGTAGCCATCATTGACTACTTTTACGCCTTCCTTTTGTTGCTTCTTGCCTCCGCCATTACCTGGCTTAATCAACTTCCCTTTTTTCTTAACCAAAATAACACCTCTCTTCTTTTTACAAACAAACTTAATTATTTAATTGTGATGCACTAACCAAAATACTTACCAATGATAAGCTATCATGCTTTATTTTAAGTAATATGTCAAATACTATCTACAGACAAATAATAAACCTGTCGATTATCGACAGGGCTTTCTTTCACAAAATTTATCTATAATAACTCATCCTGAGTGGGTTTTGGGGTTTAGTATCTTTTGTTGGATAAAATATCCTTGATGCAGTAACCCTTCCGGTCAATCTCTGTGTGAGGATATGATTTGGTTTTCGCACTCTTTCACCCATCCTAATAATCGGATGAAGATTATACAAATACCAACTCTCTCCATTAAAATAACAAACATGATAACCCCTTTTGGGATTAGTGCCATAATGCACCTGATAATAACCTTTATCTAATTCTCCAGCAACGCCCAAACCCACATATCCTTCCATTACTTCTCTTTTCTTCTTGTGCTTACTCTCCTTACGTCTTTGATTTCTCAGTTTTATTAATGCCTTTTTTGACACAGTATCCCCTATCTTATTTTGTGGTTTTAATTATTTAATTGTGATGCTCTATTGTTAATCTATTATGTATGTCTGGAATTTTGTTTACGCCACTTTACAATCTCTGCATGATTGCCAGATAGCAATACTTCTGGAACTGTATAATCTTTTCCTTGCCATGAAACAGTTTCTGGTCTGGTATAGTGTGGATACTCAAGATACCCGTCTTCATTAAAGCTTTCTTCGCGAAGTGATTCTTCTTTCCCTAGCACGCCTGGTATCAGCCGTGCGGTTGCCTCAAGCATTACAAGTGCAGGTAATTCACCACCAGCCAATACATATTCACCTACGGACATCTTCATATCTACTATTTCCTCAATGCGCGCATCAACACCTTCGTATCGACCACAGATAAAAATAACCTGTTCATACTCTGCTACAATTTCCCTTGCCTTTTCTTGTTTAAAGACATCACCATTTGCAGCAAGTAGTACGGTCAATGACTTACGCTCAGGATCTTTTACTTTTTCTATAGTCTTAGCAATAGGCTCAAATAACATGACCATACCAGCGCCGCCACCATATGGCTTATCATCTATAGACTTGTGCGCATCAGTTGCAAACTCCCGCGGCGTGTGGGTATAAATCTCAATAATCCCAAGTGACTTGGCGCGTGCCAAAATAGTCTCCTCAAGGTAGGAGTCTAGTATTTCAGGGAAAATTGTGATAATGTCGAATCGCATCACAGCACTTAGACAAATAAATACAGTTTGAGAATAACCTAAAAGCAAATATAATTCAAACCCTAAAAAAGAGGATGTATTATGAGACAGCAAAGCTTTGTTTCACAGTGGCTTCATCACATTAAGTATGCCTACATTACAGAATTAGCATTAAAAAATAGCGAGGCTATTAAAAAGTGGGTTATTGTATCAGTAATATGCGCATTCATTTGGCTCCTGTGGCTATTTGGCCTCCAACCAGAGATACAAAAAGTATATCCGCACGAACGAGTTTCGCTGCTTTTACCCTTTGCTATCTCTTTGATACTCATCATTGGGGAGGTCATAGCCCTTAGTGGGATCTATTGCTTAGCGCATATGGGCTCGTACGAATCCGCAGCTGCTAAAAAGCAGACAATAGATGATGTCTGGCAACGTATTTGCACGCCTAGTAATATGATGCTTATTAACATACACTTTGTTGTTGGTAGTATTATTTTCTTTGGTATTGTATTTTGGTTGTTCACCAAAGCCGCCAATTCATTACAAAAGAAGGAATAATAACAACAGGAGATAGCCTTGAAGAAGATACCAAGTCCACAACAGCCTGTACAGGTTATGGTTCGTTTGGATGTGGTTTTATTTCAATTCATCAGGCAATTACAGGATGTACATGAAGTAAAAAGTAAGGGCATGATTATGAGAACAGCGCTTAACTGGATGCTGTATTACCGGAAAAATAAAAAATGGCTCAAACGAGAACAGTACGGCAAACAGTCGGCACTGCCTGTTATCTCGCAGAAAATAGGTCCGACATTTTACCGTGTTTCATTTAAATTTACACCTGCGTCACTACAAAAGCTTAGACTTTGTTTTCCTCCCAATTATGAGGATGAGATTTTGTTACGTTGTGTTTGAAACAATACCACGCAGACTATGTCTGGTATGAATCAGATGGTGTTATTGTTCACACCAAACGTAAAACTGAAATAATACTTCCATTTCCATCTTAGTAAAGGAGAGTTATTATGATTTTGTTTCTGCATGTATTAAAGTTAGTTATTGTTGCATTTGTTACATACCAAATATGTATACGTGGAACTGATGAGCCAGATATTACTGAGTACTTAAGTAAAAAGAAAAACTGGGTTGAAGCCTTCCACGCCAAAAAGACCTTATTCGTAATCACCTTAGTAATCTTTTTAGGGTGTACCGCATACCAGCTCTACCTATACTTCACGCCGCCAGTCAACTTCCCTGTCAATGCACAGTTTATTGTACTATTAGCAGTACTACTGCCGGTACTTGAAATTCTTGCCGGTTTGATTGTTGGGCTTACAAGCACGCTGATGGTACGCCTTTGGCGCGAAGTATCAAAATAACACCAAGTATTAGTAATACACTCATTTAACAAGAGGATGCATATGGAAACAAATATTGGGTTAATCTTTATAATCATTGGTTACGCAACTTCAAGCGGCATGATATTCTGGGCATGGCACCACGAAGAAGATGATAATCTTATTAGCTACGGATTGCTCGCTGTGTCTGTTATTGGTCACTTTATTGTCATACCAACGCAGATGACCAAGTGGCAGTCAATGGGTCATATGGGCTTATTTCTCATCTCAGTGACACTCGGGATATTCATCTCATGGGCTATACCCTACATCAAGGAAATCGATTTTAAAAGTCTCTTTAGAAAGAAAAGAAAGAGATCAAAACAAGCATAATGCTACTCCTTGAAAACAATACTGACCTTCTGCAATTTGCAGAAGGTTTTATAATTTAAACTTTACATATCAGTAAAAACGTTGTAAATTGCGCAGGCAGCACCTTTATAATTATGTTTGTTTAATTTTCTTTGTGAGGTATCTACCATGTTTGGTATGTTTGTTATTTGGTGCATCATCTTAGTTTTTCTCCTGCTGGCCATGGCTGAATTGACGTATAACGTCAAAATATTACAACGGCCAGAAAAGAAGTACAAAACTTTTAAAGAGTTTATCTCTTTAAAAAAAATCTGGGTCCCGTCGCTGATATCAATTATTCTGGCGATTGTTGGACTTTGGATCGGCATCATCGTATTCCTGTCATCGCCAGTACCAACTGACGTGGGCATGTATGCTTTCCCGACTGTCATTACGGTCGCCAGTGCTTTTATCGGCTTATTGGTTGGTAACAGGCATTTCAAAGGTAAGGTGTTTTTTATCAAAATCAGTACAAAAGCTTAAAGGAGCTGCCAATGGATGTTTTTTATGCGTATGTATTGTATATCGTGTGTGTGATAGCCCTAACTATCAGACACGTTGAAGTTGAGTCTATAATACACGAACTTCTTTATCAACGTCCGAATGGTACTACTCGGTTTCAAGACTACTGGCGACACTTTCTAGAAAAGAAATACATGTATGTATTTCTTTTCGGTGTTATCATCGGGTTTGTCTGGATCATTATAGAATCATGGCCCTTCGCCAAAAAACTTGAAATATGCTGGTGGGTGGTAATTGCCATCACCATAGCTGCCGGACTAATCCTGCATGTGGTGACGGAAATACTGTGGAAGAAGCTTAAATACAGAAAAGCGAAAGGAGACTTAACATGATCCTCTTTTTCCTCTGCTGTATTGCAATTCTTGCCACATCTGGCATCCTTTCTTATCTTTGGGAAGAGTCAGAAGACAAGCTAGTAACCACTTCTGAATCAATACCAACTGCCTGGGAAATTATCAAACCCATCTGCATCCCGTGGGGCATTCCTGTTTTTATGATCGGGATTGTACCACTAACATGGGCCGTGTACTATACCCTGTCAGTCGTGAAAGAGTATCCTATTGTCATTGTTTTTGCTTTAGCAATAATAGGCGCGCTTATAACCGGCCGATATGCTGGCATCAAACACTTTCAAAGACAAAATTCCGCATAAGAACTTTCACCTTCTGCTAATAGCAGGAGGTTTTCTATTTTTTTAAAAAAATATCTCTTTGCAAACTTTCAAAATGTAAAAACCATCACAATAGTGATGGTTGTAATTTTTTAATTCGGGTCGAATATTCCAAATGTTACAGGAGGGCCGCTATATGAGTTCGGGCCATGGATAACAAACTTTTTATATTCACCTTTATGCCTGTAGTAGAAGTAGTGTGTCTTCCGCATATCAACGTATCTATAGAATCTTCTTAAATTGAAGATAATATAATCTTCAAGTTCCAACCCATGCTTTGTCGCGCCCTGAAGCATATATGCTTCATTATAGGTGTTCAGACGAAACTTGAGCACCATCGGCCTTCTTCCTGTACTTGGTACTTCTTTGGGATATCGCATAAACTTTGAAACTGATGGGTCGTGCTTTGGTGAAGTATAAACCTTATAATTATCAAGCATACTCCCATACGTCATTGCTACCCCAATCACACCCATCCAGTCATACTGATAATTCTCATTGATAAAGCGCTCAACAAAATCTGCTAAAACAGGAGGCAAGACTATTAAGACCGGTCTACTCTTTACTTTCTCCATCACAAGAGCGCTCTTGCCTGTTTTTTTTACAAACAACACCCTACCGGTTCTTCTTCTTTTGGAGTAAATAAGAATATAACCAGGCTTCCTAAAAAAATAAATAAATAGAAACAAAATGACCAACAACACATAATCATACTGGAAGAACATGACTTCCCCTTTACGAACTTACTTATTGTTTAAGAGCTTGAATTAGTGGTTTACATTAACTTAAAAGCGTATATATGTAAAGTTCGCTTTGACAAACTTATAAACTCTATGTAAGATCAGATGAAGCTTTTTTAATTAATGTATTTCGTTCTTTTTTAATTTCTTTGTTTAATCTATTTTGTGAGGAATAATCATGACTACACTTGTGTGGTATATCATTGTCTCTTTCCTTTTGTACTTTACCCTAACGTACAGATGGGACGCGACTGAAGCAAAGATTCGAGAAGTGAACGACCTGAACAACAATTTGCATGTGATGGTAATGGATATCGTAAATATTTTCTTCCGAAACTGGTTAAATATCCTACTTTCACTTGGTGCTATGTATATCCTCGGTCACAGCCTCTACATCGTTCACGATCATAGCCTACAGCACCAAGAATCTACAGCTCTTTTGATGTTTCTGGTGCAGCTTCTTGCAGCAGCCTTTGGAGCGCTCATGAGCACAATAGCCTATGACAAACGCAACCCATCCAGCTGAGTACTTCAAATTTTTCATTTCCTGTAGCGCAGTCACCTATATATGAAGTCAACTTTAACCTTCTGCTAATAGTAGAAGGTTTTCTAATACAAAAACCCCGCCACTTGGCGGGGTTTTGAAGTCTAAAATATGATATTACAAGTTCAAATCATCAAGACTAGTTGGATCTGGTGTATCTTCGTCCATTGCAGGCGCTTCACTTGATTGTGAACGATGGTTCTTGCGAGAACCTTCTGGTTCATAAATCTTCAAGTTAACACGTGAATTGTTCTTTGCACCAACAACACGAAGCAATGTTCGCACTGCGCGTGCGGTTTGACCACTACGGCCAATAACATTACCCATATCTTCTGGGGCAACTTTGAGTGTTAAAAGAACACCCATTTCATCAACTGTTCGCTCAGTTGATACTGCGTCTGGATTGTCGACAATCGCCTTAATGACGTATTCAACAAACTCCTGATCTTTTGCTTTCTCTGACATACGCGTATTTCTTACTTACTTATAAAAAAACAGCATCCAATATGGAAGCTATTTACTTGTCAAAGTGTATTAAGTATAAACTAAAAAAGGTGTTTTGTCAATGGAGAACCCCGCACTTTTGGCGGGGTTTGTTTAAGCAAGCTTAACATAGTATGACCTCTTGCCTGACCTTGAAAAATATACCGTGCTTTTTGTTTGCCTTTTTACAATAAGCAACTCTACCGTCATGATAGTTTGATCAACACCTGCCCGAGCCAATTTACGCTCTTTTCTGGTGGCTGGCCTTATCAATACTATAGCTGCAAAGGATCTACTTCTAACATAAGCACCGCTCCCACATACCTGCCTGCGACCAACTACAAGCACATCAACATCCAATACATCACTACACGTACCCACACCCTGACTCGCCCCTAACTTGTACAAACGACCACCACTGCACAAACAAAATCTCTTAGTATTGCACGATACTGGCAACGGATCAGCATATGGCAACAACCTCTCGATTGCTCTGCGCTGAAACTGTTTTACACTTGCCATGCATATTCCTCCTTATGTATTGTTAAAGCTCTATACGTTTTCCCATGGGTAAATATTTTTTCCAAAATGACCATAGTTACTTGTTCTACCAAAAATAGGCCTGAGCAATCCCAAATGTGAAATGATTGATTTTGGTTTGAAGTCAAAACTGTGTATCTCCTGGATATCTTCACCGTTTTCATTTACAGCCATAAGCATTACCGGCTCTTTCTTGCCAATAGCATACGCAACTGAAACCAAGCACTCTTTTGCATTTCCCTGACTTACGATACTTTTGGCAGCGTAACGGGCCATATATGCACCAGAACGATCTACTTTTGATGCATCTTTCCCAGAGAAAGACCCGCCTCCATGCACAACAACACCCCCATAGGTATCAACCATTATTTTTCTTCCAGTTAATCCACTATCCGCTGCGAAACCACCTATAGTAAAAGTTCCAGCAGGATTGATATATATACTCTTCACAGCACTCACATCGATCAATGGCTCGACTATGTATTGTATTATTTGAGCGCGCAATTCCTCCAAGCTAATCCCACTTGAATGCTGCGTGCTAACCACAACAGCAACAACTCTGCCATTACTAATAGTCACCTGAGCTTTTCCGTCAGGCCTCAGCCACGGGAGAACTCCCTGTCTTCTAACAAACTCGAGTCTTTGCGTAAGTTTATGAGCAAGTACAACACCCAAAGGCAAAAATTCCTCAGTACTATTACATGCGTATCCATACATGATTCCTTGATCGCCTGCACCATCGTCTTTGATACCATCAGCTATGTCACTGGATTGTTCTGCTACAGCGACAGTAATATCCAAATTGTCCTCATAGCCAATAGCGCTATATAAGTGCTGGGCGATTGTTTTGTAATCTACATGAGCTTGAGTTGTAACCTCCCCACCTATAAATAACTGCCCATGCGAGCCAAAGCACTCAACAGCAACACGGCTTTCACTGTCTTGCTGTAGACACGAATCAAGAATACTATCAGCTATAGCATCACAAATTTTATCTGGATGACCGCTAGTTACACTTTCGGCTGTATATGTTGCGGGTAATAAAGACATATAATTTCCTTATAAAAAATTAAAAACCTTTTCTCGAAAAAGAAAAGGTTAAAAAAATACCTCCTGAGAAGGTATATAAACTGACTTATCTTCCCCAAGAATGGGTCGGAAGAAGCACTTTACCATATAGGCAAGTTGCCGGAGCGTCGCAGGGCCGATTCCCTCAGCTCACTCTTGATAAGATATTAACTTGTTAACTACAAACACAATATCATGTTTATAAATTTATGTAAAACCACTCAAATCTTTGAGTGGTTGCTTTTGCTTAAAGTAGAAATTCGGAACGATCTTTTGTCATCTTCGTTACTGACAATACAATACACCCTGTCATGCAATTGTACTGGCGCCTCACTCCCTATAAAAACATAAAACCAGTTATGGTCTCCGCCACTACCAGACTCGGGTGTGACAACTAGGTTGTGCGCTGCTCGATGAACTGCAATGACAACAGCATAGAAACATATCTTTTTCATTATCTCTATACCTCGCTTTCTCCCTTTTTGGTAAGGATCAATACAAGCACTATTATATAAACAAATACTATACTTAAATCATTTTTAAAATAAGGAGTATCAAGCAAACCATGAACAACAACACTTAGCAGGGCCGCGACCACTCCAAACACCATATACCTTTCTTCAGGTTGTAGCAACAGATTACGCAAGTTACTAAACAACAACCACAACAAACCAATCACCATAGCAAGTCCAACTAGCCCCATCTCAACCCAAGTATGTAAAAAAATGTTATGCGCTCTTGGAACCTCCCATTCAAGCGGCGGACTGAAGAGCTCGAAAGCGCGATCATAATAAACTGGCTCAAAATTGCCAAAACCAATACCAACAAGTGGTTTGTCTTGAATAAGATCCCATGTCACTGTCCAAATCTGCTGCCTAGTTTCAAAAGAATTGTAGCTTGTATTATTTGCAAATCGATCAAGCTTCCCATCGCTCAAGATAAACAAACCAGCACCCACAGCTACAATCATGAGCATACCATGAGCCAACTTTCTGTATATAAAATCACGAGGAAGAGAAGCTGCTATATAAAGTACTCCCGCGGTTGCCGCCAAAATTCCGGCATATGACTTAGTGAGTAAAATAGTTACCCCAACAAGCGCATGAAAAAACACCCACCAAACAAGCTCGCCCTTTGAAGACAACTTTTTTTCAACACGGTGAAGGCTGAGTCCAAGACTTACAAACCAAAGTGGGATAATTAGCAGAGCTACATAGTTTGCGGAAGAGAACATAGCGTTTATGTATCCTGGTATTTGCATGCCAAACCCACCAATATACTCAATCATCCCCCAAATACTAACAAGCAGTAGTGTTCCGCAACTTGCTAAAGTTAAAGCATATGCATCTCGCTTCAAGCGATAGTGAAATATTGATGTTAAAACAAATACAAAAGGCCCAAGCATCCACCCTTTCCACGCACCAAGAGCCAGGCGAATATCAGGTGCAAACAAAGCTGTTAACAAACCAACAAGTACAAACAATCCATATACAAGCATGACCCTACTTTTTAACAAACGCATCCACTGATGAATCCTTTTTGTTCTAATGCTATGTATCACAGTGATGACAAACCAAAGCACAATCATCATCTCAAGTAGTGTTGTTGGTATTCCAATTACAGAGTCACGCAAAATATAACTCGGTAGTAGTGACAAAACTAGAAGCCCGCCAAGGTATGGCCGCCAAGCTACTACAATAATAAAAAGAGTTAGCAAAATAATAAATACATCACTCATGCTCGTTTAATTAATGTTTGTATTTGTTGAATTGTTACAATTCTAAATAACAAAATAAGCACCAGATATACGGCACAACTCAACAAGAAAATAACCCACCAAGGCCCGTATGGCTGCATGAGCCAGGCAAATACACCAACTCCAATTGCTATCAAGGTAAGGATAATGATTGGGATAACTTGTATATTCCAACGTAAAAACTTCACTGCCTGTATACCAAGCGCCACCGTAGCTGTGACTTCAACAACTATTGTGATAATAGCAGCTGCAACAACTCCGGCTAAAGGGATAAATACGCTATAGAGCATGAGAGCTATTGCTGCCACTGCTGCATAAATAACCATTTGGACTTTTTGTCTGCCAATACCCACCAAAATATATCCAAAGAGCTGTCCATAAAAAATACTTGCAGCAGCAATAATCAAATACCGAAGCCACAAACCTGATGCAGCAAAATCTCTACCAGCAACCAAAACCATGATGTCATCGGCAAAAACAATAGTCAGTGGGATCATTACTGCTATCAGGAGTGACATAATACGAAAGCTTTGTTCAGCATATGCACGAAGTGTTTTGTATTGACGCTTTTTGTACCACTGAGCTACATGGGGAAGTAGCAACCCTAGGTACATTGCTGGAAATGAAACTAAAATCTCTAAGATTTTATAAGGCGCTCCATACAAACCAACCTCTCCAGCAGGCACAAACCACGACAGAATAAGGGTATCTGCTTTGAAGTACAATGTATTTAAAATAATAATAATCCCAAGCGGCGCTGTTTGTATAAGTATCTTTTTTACTAAAGCACTGTCCCAATGCCATGAAATGTAATGTTCTGGTGTTAGTTTTAAAAACAAAACAACTGACTGCAAAAGTCCAAAGAATGCAATGCTTGCAAGAGCAGCTGCAAAACCAAAATCAAACAGTATAACTATATACAAAGAAATAAGAGCTGTGATTTTGCCAAATACTTCTGCGATAGCAACGGTTTGCATGCGTACTGTTTTTTGAAAACTAACTACCAAAAGCTGATTGATGTTGGCAAAGAAAAATGAAAATGCCAAAACAGTCACACCAAGCTTTATGCCGATACTATATGGCATGAGCCACACTATGTTTGGCGCAATAAGTACAAAAATTATCGCACTAAAAAGACGCAACCAAAAAAGTTGAGAGAATACTTTTTGTTCTCTTGCCTTTGTACCTGCTTCGCCTAGTAGCTTCAGACCGATCATATAAAGACCAAAGTCCACAGCAATAGAGAAAAACTGCAGCCAAGTAAATGCAATTATATACCAACCAAATTGTTCTTGTCCTAAGTACCGAGCAAGCAAACCCATACTAACCACACTAATACCAAGACCAATAACACGGCCGGCTGCGTGGATCATACTGTGTTGTAATAAGTGTTTTAACATACTGGTATTATATGGTGAGTTGAGAGGATAGACAACATTCCTTACAACTTGACAATTTTAATATTTTGTGATAAATTTTGATGTCAAATTGCACCTTGACGTTTTTTAATAACACACAATCAGATATCTACATCAACACACAGTTAGACTAAACTAATTCGAAGATAGACCAATTCACAGCAACAAAAACCAAGAGTTTTCTTGGAAGGAGTAAAATATGTTTGGATTGTTATTTGGAACCGGATGCGGAATTATACTGGTTTTAATCAGTTGGTGGATAAAACGCAATTACGGCGTATCATCCGAAACTTTTGATTCCAGTCGGTATCAAACCCTGAATCAAAAGTTTCGTAGCGTTTGGAACGATGACGAGGTGAGTGATGAAGACCGTGAAGAATACGAAGAGTATTTGGTGCTCAAAAAGCAATATGATCGTATCCAAAATACTCCCAGCTTTGTTACCAGCCTGAGCCCGGTGGCGTGGCGCAAAATTGCGCTCATTCCGCTATTAATTGGTGTGCTGGTAATCCTCTGGCGACTCTTCCTTATTTTCTACATTGTCGTACCGCAAGATAATAGCGTCCATGCGAAGCGTAAATATTTTGGATCCGAACTGGAAACCGGTCAAATTATTGCCCGTGACGGTCAAAATGGACCACAAATGCGGATCTATCCCCCGGGACTTACCTGGGCTCCGCTGCTTACACTTACGCACCATCTGGAAGAAAAAGAAGATGTTATCGTCCCCGCCGGAAAAGTACTCACACTTATCGCCCGTGACGGAAAAGATATGCCCTCGGGACAACTGTACGCACCTATTTGGGATGAAGAGCTTGATAAAAAGCGCATCCTGGAAGATGCCGAATATGCCCTTAAGCACATCCAAAAAGGGCCTCAGTCAGTTGCTTTTGGGCCGGGTACGTATCGCTTCAATCAATACCTGTGGAAATGGAGTATCGACCTGGAAACCACAAAAGTTAAGCCTGGTGAGGTGGCTATAGTCAAATGCAACTACGGTAAGCGTTTTAACCATCAGCTACTCTACACTGACGAAAAGTGGAAAAAGATGTTCCCGGACTTTTTGACCGAAAATGATCGGCCGATTAAGCAGGTTGCCATCGAAGCCGGGTTGACACCGTTTGAGTGGAAACCCACCAAACAAAATCCCGAATTCGACTATACCTGGCTGGATGACAAAAATTCAAAGTGGCATAACTACTACCCGGAAGAGTTTAACTACCTGACCAAAGACATGGTCGTGGAAGCCAAGCTCGTTCCCGAGGGGTATCAGGGCGTATGGTGGAATGTTCTCACCGAGGGTGAGTATGCGCTTCACCGAGAAGCTTTGGACATAAAAACCATTTCTACCAGGGGTCAGAACTTTAGCTACAAAGGTGGATTTACGGTTAATGATTCAACCGGCCGGATTACTTTCAAATCGAATCAGAAAGTACCGGAAGGCCTCGCTGACTTTGCCAGCGACGCCATTAGTTCGGATGGCTTTGGAATGGCTATTGAATACAGAATTCAAGCCAAGGTGACCCGCGACCAGGCAGCATATGCCTTTGTCATGTGGGGCAACTGGATTGAAATCGAAAACCGTTCCATTACCCCGGATAGCCGGTCCAGTATCAGAAATTCAGCTCAAGATGTCCCGTGTCTGGACTACTTCCAAAATCGTCAACGGCAAGAACGTCTGATGTACGCCGATATGTGGATGCAGGCCCTTTCAAAGGGCTATATAACAATGGATGTTAACTACGGCAAAATTCATATTCCGACGCCGCTGCTTACGACCCAAACCGAGCGCGTTCTGGCTGAACAGAATAAACTCAAATGGGAACAGGTGCAACTGGAGCAGCAGGAGCGTATCAAAGCGGAAGAGAAAAAAGCCGAAGCCGATCAGCAATCCGTCAAGATGGAAGCCAAAATTGCCAGCGAAAAAGCTTCGTTTGAAGAAACGCAGATGCTACGGAAAGGCCGAGCACAGCGGAAGTATGACGAAGAAATCGCCAAGGGACTTCGCGCGCGGTATGAGGCAATGGCCGATATTATCGGATCACAGAACGTAGCCATACTTGAAATGCTCGACAGACTTAATGCAATGGGTGTAACGGATATTACTCCTGATGTCTTCACCCAAAACCTCGGCGGTGCTCAGTCGGGACAAGGCGTTCTTCTTGATCCGTTGATGGGTACTATACTGAACGGCATGATGCAAAATAAATATGGTTTGGGCGTACCCCAGCCGGCCGATTCAACGGCCACACCAAACCAGTAACAATGTTTACCAAACCAACCTGATTGTGTGTTAAAAACGACACCGCTTCAATGAAGCGGTGTTTTTATTTCCTACAAACTTGATTTTTGCTAAAATTCGTGCTATAATAGCACTATAAAGGTCAAAATAACCTTTATAAAAACAAAAACAACATGCTTTTTTCAAAACCATCATTCTGGCAACAGCTATGGCCTTTCCATAGAAAGAAAAGCCTCTGGGAAAAATACGAACCACTATGGTTTGTACTAATCTCATTGACCATCATTATGCTAGTTGCATTTGGACTAAAGTCTGCTATCAGCAACCGTGTTGTTAGCTATGATCAGCTATACATTAGCCCAACTTCATATTCGTACGAAGGTACGGATTTTTTTGTGGCTAATGACTTTACTGATCATATGAGTGCGATCTTGTTTGTTGAGACTGCGCATGCGTCTACACAAGATGAAGCAGAGCTCCTTTCTATACCCCAACTTCACTACTGCCCACTCTAATCTTCGTATCAAAAATCCCCGCTCTTACGAGCGGGGATTTTATTATTTGTCTTCAGTCTTTTCTTCAGCCTCTACTTTTTCTTCTTTGCTTTCCTTTACATCTTCCTTTTGATCGGTTTTCTTTTCTTCTTTTGCTTCATCTGTCTTTTTGTCAGCCTTGGGCTTTTTCATTGCTTTGAGTGAAAGACCAAGTCTGTGCTCTTTTGGCTCAAGAGAAACAATACGGAACTCTTTTACATCACCTGGCTGCAAAATGTCTGATGGATCTTTTACATCATGAGCTGAAAGCTCTGATAAATGCGCGAGACCATGAATGTTTGCATCAAGTTCAATAAATGCACCAAAGTTGTTGAGCTTAAGCACCTTACCCTTTACAGAATCACCAACCTTGTACTTCTTACTAACTTCAACCCATGGATCATTATGAAGCGCTTTGATAGAAAGAGAGATCTTAGAACCTTCAACACCAATAATCTTTGCTTCAACATCATCACCAACGCGAATTACATCACGTGGATCATCGATTCGTTGCCATGCAAGTTCTGAGATGTGTACCAAACCTTCCATGTTATCGTCAAAACTGACGAATGCGCCAAAGTCAACCACACCAGTAACTTTTCCTTTGACAACAGTACCGACATTGTATTTTGCAAGAAGATCTTTTTGTTTGTCTTCCCAAGCTGCCTTTTCTGAAACAATTAGCTTAGTTTCCCGCTCATCAACATCAATAACCTTTACATCAAAAATGGTGTTTACATAACTTTTGAGGATTTCAAGAATCTTGTTCTTATCACCTCCCTCAACACGTGGGTAATGCTCAGGTGTAAGCTGTGAAACTGGCAAAAAGCCAACAACACCACCAACCTTACACATCAAACCACCCTTGTTAGCATCCACTACTTTTGACTCAATAATATCGCCGCCTTCAAGAAGTTTTTGCAATCCATCCCACGCACGCTGGTGACCAGCATAACGGAATGAAAGTTCAATCAAGCCGCGTTCATTTTCAATTTCAAGAACAGTAGCTTCGACAGTATCGCCATCTTTCAAATTACTGTATTCACCTGACTCATCTTCAAGCTCACTGCCGCGAACAATACCAGTGGTAACACCATTGATATCGATCAATACTTCGTTTTTACCAGCGTCTAAAACAACGCCGCCTACCAACTCTCCTACTTTTGGTAAAAAATTCTTTTCTGCTTGGGCAAGTAATTCCGCCATTTTAGACGACTTGCTCGCAGTTTTTGTCTGTTGTGACATATTAATGATTAGATTACAATTAACCTATAGCCAAATGCTATAAGTCTCACAAAGCGTAGGTATTAATAAAAGCTCTATAAAAGAGCCGTCTTACACAAAGTGAGGTTTATTAAGACCTACTAAGTCTACAAGAAAAAGTACCTTTTGGCAAGTCTTAAACACCTTATATTATGGGCAAATTCTGGCAATCATCAGAGCCACCAAAAATCCCGCTAAAAAAGCACCTAACCTCAACTGAGCAGCACGAGATATTCCGTGCGCTCAAGATGGATAATAAAGACATAAAATCCCTAAAAAAGGCGATGAAAAGCAAACCACAAGGCCAATTTTTGCTAAACAGAGGCAAACAGCTTTCTTTGGGTGAAATGGAAGACTTAGTACATCAGCACGACCCAAAGTTAGCAAAAAAGCTTAAAACAGGCTTTTCTCAGTATGAAAAGAACGTCAAGCAGGCCTGGGAAGAACGAGCTGCAACTGATGCTTCATATAATGACATCAAATCAAATATCAAACGAACACGTAAGTTTGACATAAAGCGCGAGCGTAGCAAAGAATACATGAAAGAGCGCTTACAAGAAGAAAAAATGCGCGGACTAGATCCTGATGCACCCAAGGAGCACAAAGACCGTCATGGTAAATACCACACACTAGATAAACCAACTACTAGCGCCAAAGCGTCGCAGCGCAGTAACTCATGGTCAAAGTATAAAGAAAAAGGAGATGAAACAGAAACATCAGCCCAAGGAAAGATGCGCGAAACCAAAACAATTGATGAGATCAAAGAAAAGGCAAAAAACTTGCCTGAATTGCCTATATAAACACCTTATTACACCACACTTTTACGTGCCTAAAAAAGTTTACTTTTAGGCTAATGTTTGCTACTATAGGTATATACATTGATGAAAAAAGTATGCAACTACAACACTTTGGAAATACATTTATGAGGCTGCAAGTAAAATCACCAGGCATTGGTGATTCAGTTATCTTACTTGACCCCTTTCAAACTAAAACATGGGGCGGCAGACAACCAAAAATGGACGCAGAGGTCGTCATTTCAACTGACAGTAAGGTTGATAAAAAACTTATCTCAAAAGAAGCGTTTGTGATCACAACCCCAGGTGAATATGAAACACGCGAGATTTCTATTTATGGTGCAGATGCCGGAGCAGCTGGAGGTACTGTCTATGTTGTTGGAAGCGAAGACATTAAGATAGGTCATGTTGGCAGCCTTACTTCAACTGACTTGTCAGCAAAGGCACGTGAACTTCTTGATTCTGTAGATGTCTTATGTGTTCCAATTGGCGGCGGTGATAGACTTGATGGCAAGCAAGCAGCACGATTGGTCCAAGATTTAGAGCCTCGCATGGTTATACCGCTATATTACAAGTTCTCTGGAGTGAGTGCTAAAGTAGATGATGAAAAAGCATTTTTGAAAGAACTTGGTATAAAGAAGTTCGAAGAAACACAAAAACTTACTTTAAAGAAAAAAGACCTACCACAAGATGAGATGGTAGTAACGCTTGTACATATTTAACATCTTATGTCTCACGGCAGATTAGAAAAAAAGCGCAATCTATATGTTATCGTGAGTACAGTTATTTTGCTTTTATTTTGGATTATATGGGTTATTGCAACCAATCCATACGAACCAACTGAAGAAACGCAAGAGCCTGGTATTTGGGACGAACTCGCGTCTTCCACAGAAGACCTTAAGATAGAGTACAATAGACAAAAAGAGCAAATAAACATGTTACACAAGTATATTCAGACCCAAGTTGCATCCACTACACCAACAAGCACCCCAGAAATTAACGATGACGTCATTTTGGAAATGAAAGACATCCTAGAACAATCAACATCAACTGAAAACTAATTATATGCCTAGTAAAAAAACCAAAGACACAATAGACGAACCCAAAAACAGCATTGGCACTATCAAGCCACAACCAATTGTGCAGGAAATGCAGCAGTCATACCTTGACTATGCTATGAGTGTTATTGTCTCACGTGCACTGCCAGATGTGCGTGATGGTATGAAGCCAGTGCATCGCCGCATCTTATATGCTATGTGGACTAATGGCCTTCGTGCTAGTGCAAAATTTAGAAAATCTGCAAATGTTGTTGGTGAGGTAATGGCAAAGTATCACCCCCACGGCGACTCAGCTATTTACGATAGTTTGGTTCGCCTAGCGCAAGACTTCTCAATGCGCTATCCACTGGTTAACGGCCAGGGCAACTTTGGATCTATTGATGGTGATGCTGCTGCAGCAATGCGTTATACAGAGGCAAAAATGACACAACTTGCCGAGGAGATGCTTCTTGATATAGAAAAAGACACTGTTGACTTTGTCGCTAACTATGATGGCTCACAAAAAGAACCAACTGTTCTTCCAACAAAGGTTCCAAATCTTCTACTCAACGGTGTTACTGGTATTGCTGTGGCTATGGCAACAGCTATCCCACCTCACAACCTAACAGAAGTTGTAGATGGAACCATGCATTTGATTGATAACCCTGATGCTGATGTTGATGATCTGATGCAATTTATTCAGGGACCCGACTTCCCTACTCGCGGTATTATTTTTAATAAAGAAGACATACGCACAGCATATGCTACTGGCCGTGGCCCTGTTGTGATTCGTTCACGAGCTGATATTGTTGAGTCAAAGAAGGGTCAGTTTATGATTGTTATTACTGAAATCCCATATGCTGTAAACAAAACAAATCTCCTTGAAAAAATTGCTTCGCTTGTAAAGGACAAGAAAATTGACGGCATTAAAGATCTCCGTGATGAATCAGACAAAGATGGTATACGTGTTGTTATTGAACTCAAAAAGGATGCTTATCCGAACAAGATTCTAAACCAACTATACAAGCAGACTCAGCTACAAACCAGCTTCCCATTTAACATGGTGGCGCTTATTGATGGTATCCAGCCAAAGACTTTGAGTTTGAAACAGATCTTAGAAGAGTTTATCAAGCACAGACAAGTTGTTATTGTCCGCCGCGCTGAATACGATCTTGCTCGCGCAAAAGAACGAGCACACATCCTCGAGGGATTGGTCATGGCACTTGAGCAAATTGATAAAATCATCAACACTATTAAGAAGTCAAAAGACCGAGATGAAGCAAAGGAAAACTTGATGAAAAAATTCAAGATGACTGAACGCCAGTCAGTTGCGATTCTTGAAATGCGCTTACAACAACTTGCTAACCTAGAACGATTACGCGTAGAAGAGGAACTCAAAGAAAAGAAGAAACTTATCAAAGACCTAGAGGATCTTTTGAAGAGCAAGAAAAAAATCTTGGGTGTTGTAAAAGAGGAACTAATTGAGCTCAAAGAAAAGTTTGGCGATGAACGCAAAACACAAATTATCCCAACACCAGTTGACTCATTTTCACAAGAAGACTTGATCCCTGATGAAGCAACTCTAGTCTTTATTACCAAGGACGGATACATCAAACGTGTACCAACTGACACCTTTAAGAAACAAGGCCGAGGCGGTAAGGGTGTTATTGGTCTCACAACCAAAGAAGAAGACATGGTCGATGACCTATTTACCACACATACACATGCAGATATCCTCTTCTTCACCAACAAGGGCCGTGTATTCCAACTCAAAGGCTATGACATTCCACAAGGATCACGTACCAGCAAAGGTCAGGCCATGGTCAACTTTTTACAGCTTGGACCTGGAGAACATGTAACAGCCGCTCGGGCACTTGATACCACCCGCGAAAATAAATACCTAGTCATGGTCACTAAGCATGGCCAAATTAAGAAAACAGAACGTGAGCAGTTTGCAAAAGTAAGAAGGTCAGGACTTATTGCACTTGGACTTAAAGGAGATGATGAACTTCAGTGGGTAAAAGGATCGAGTGGAAAAGATGATGTTATTATTACCACTGCAAAGGGACAAGCCATCAGATTTAAAGAAAAAGATATCAGACCTATGGGCAGAACTGCAGCCGGAGTCCGTGCAATCCGGTTAAAAAAGGAAGATTATGTAGTTGGTATGGACCTTATCAATGAAGGAAAAGCTAGTTCAAACGAACAATTGCTTGTAGTTACAGAAAAAGGCTATGGCAAACGATCAAAACTCACTGAGTACAAAGTCCAAGGACGTGGAGGTAGTGGTATAAAAACCGCTAATATTACTGGAAAGACCGGTTCTATTGTAGCTGCGGCTGTGGTGAGTAATGATGCTGAGCAAGATATTATTGTTATGTCAGATCGTGGGCAAGTTATTCGATTGGAGCAAAAAGGAGTATCAGTACTTGGTAGAGCAACCCAAGGAGTGCGCTTGATGAAGTTCAAAGTAGGAAGTGATAAAGTAGCTTCAGTGGCTTTTATTAGCGAAGAATAGCCTGGAATTACTACTTAACCGCGCCAATTTATTGGCGCGGTTTTATTTTGGCTTAAAAACTTGCAAATATAGTATTTTTTTGCTATAGTTTGACTGCTAGAGAGCAATTTTCTAGCATATTTTATATCAGACCCCCGTGCTCTTATTATTATTACTCTTGTAACCGCTATGAGTGTTCCGAAAAAACGACAAGCAAAGGGACGTACCCGACGACGACGTGCGCATCACGGTGTATCTACTCCTCCCTACAAACTCTGTGCAGATGGTTCTGTCGTACCACGACATCACGCATGTCCAGAAGACTTAGAAAAAAATAAATAACACACCAAATGGTGTATGGCAAATAGACATCTTTCTCGTACATTAGCATTACAAACCTTATTTGAATGGGATTTTTACCAAATGCCAGATGATGGTTTGTTGTCTATGCTCGAACACAACTTCGATGAGTTTGCTCCTGATTTTGATGATAAGCACTTTTCTCGAGATATCCTCGAAGGTGTACGAAAAAACATTGATGCTATTAATGACTTGATTACCAAGTATGCTCCTGAGTGGCCATTGGAGCAAATCACACTTGTCGATCGCAATGTACTGCGTATCGGCATTTTTGAATTAAAATTCTCTGAGACAATTCCTCCAAAAGTAGCTATTAATGAAGCTATTGAGCTAGCAAAAACATTTGGTGGCGATGCATCTGGTAAGTTTATTAACGGCGTTCTGGGCTCTATTTATAAACAAATGCAAGCTGATGGAGAAAAGCAAGACATGGAAAACCCTATGGGCGAGCAACAGACTTCAGCTGGTGGTATTATTTTTTACGAAGAGGAAGGTAAGAAAATGTACGCGGTCGTACTTGATGCACATGGGAGATGGACATTTCCTAAAGGTAAAATTTCTGGAGACGAGAACCTTCGCGATGCAGCTATGCGAGAAATCAATGAAGAAATTGGCCTTGAAAACATCACATTGTATGACAAAATAGGTGAAATCGATGTAGTAGTTAACGAACCAAACAAAAAACCAACACCAAAAACCATCCATCTTTTTCTAGGTGAAGTTGAAAAGCAAGAATTTTCAATCACCAAAGATCCTGAGATTCAAAATGCTGAGTGGGTACCTGAAGATGATGTTTTGGAAAAGCTTGATTATGATCAAGCCAAGGCTATTTTCCAGCAAGTTCTTAATAAAAACTAATACCACACCTCCGTGGTATACTATATATACTAATTAGTGTTCACAGTCTACGAGTATGTTTTTGTAGAAGCATAATCGCAGGTTGTGTAACGAAATGAAACTTATATGACAAATTACGAAAACGTTGCACATGACTTGGGCCTCACCTTCCGTGATGCCAAACTTCTCAAACAAGCATTTGTTCACCGCTCATACCTCAATGAGCATCACTCTTTTTCACTCGATCACAATGAACGACTCGAGTTTCTTGGAGATGCTGTACTTGAGCTTGTGGTAACAGAATACCTGTACCGCAACTACCCAAACCCAGAAGGAGAGCTTACTAACTGGCGAGCCAGTTTAGTTAACTCTCAGTCCCTTGCTGAAACAGGGCGAACGTTAGGTCTTGAAGAATATCTACTTTTGTCAAAGGGTGAAGCAAAAGACAAAAACACCAAAGCACGTAACTACATCTTAGCCAACACTGTGGAGGCTGTTATTGGCGCAGTTTACCTTGATAGTGGATTTGAAGCAGCAAGCAATTTTATTCATGAACATATCTTATCGAAACTTCCGCATATTCTTGAAAACAAGCTTTATCTTGATCCAAAAACACACTTTCAAGAAATGTCACAAGAAAAGCATGGTATCACACCTACTTACAAACTTGTTGATGAAGATGGCCCTGATCACAACAAACAATTTACTATTGCAGTATACATAGGACCAGATATGATCGCGCAAGGCGATGGTTCATCTAAACAGGAAGCACAAATGAACGCAGCTCGAGCAGCACTTGAACTAAAAGGCTGGCTCTAAACCCACTTTGGATAATCCCCATGTATCTAGAACACCTTACACTTCACGGTTTTAAATCATTCGCGAACAAAACCACGATTGATTTTAAACCAGCTAAAAACAACGGCACCCTAGGCATTACCGCTATTGTTGGACCAAATGGCTCAGGAAAATCAAATGTAGTTGATGCTATCAGATGGGTCCTTGGCGAACAATCAGCTAAACAACTTCGCGGTAAAAAGTCCGGTGATGTTATTTTTGCTGGAACAGATAAAAAATCTCGCAACTCATCAGCCCAAGTCAGCTTAAAGCTCAACAATGAAGATGAGGTTATGGATATTGGATATAGCGAAGTGGAACTATCACGTCAGTTATTTCGTAGCGGCGACAGTGAGTATCTAATCAATGGCAACAAAAGTAGGTTGCAAGACATCCACTACCTCTTAGCAAAAGCACATATTGGACAGCGATCGTACACTGTCATTGGACAAGGAACTATCGCGGCTGTTCTTAACAGCACACCAAGTGACCGTAAAGAATTTTTTGATGAAGCAGCTGGTATTAAGCAATACCAACTAAAGCGGGCTCAGGCTACAAACAAACTAGAGCAAGCGCAAGAGAACCTAACACAAGGCACTCTACAGCTAAACGAGATTACCCCGAGGTTAAAGTCTTTAAACCGCCAAATGAAGCGGTATGATGAACGTGAAGTGGTCATGAAAGAGCTACATGATTCGCTTGTTGCCTTTTATAGTCATGCATGGCATGAACTAACCGACCAAAGTAAGCAGCAACTTGATAGCAAACTCACCATTACTAAAGAAAAGGAGGCATTAGAAAAAGAGCTAGCAAAATTACAACACTCAATGGAGAAGCTAGCCACCACCAACACCGACAGTACACAAACAACTACTTTGCAGGATTCATATGAATCACTACTCGCTGAAAAACAACAACTTTCTCAAGAAAAAACACAATGGCAAACACGACTAGATAACGAGTGGGCACAATCAGGCAAGCACAATCTTTCTTTCATAGAAAAGCAAATAAGCACTCTTCAAAAAGATATCAAGAAACAAAAAGAGTCTTTACTAAAGCACGAAAACGAACTTAGCGCAGCTCAAGATAAACAACAATCAACAGCTGATGAGTACAAAACTTTAAGTAAAAAAATATCTTCTCTACAAGAAAAATTGTTTGCACACCTCCAACCCGATGTAAGTAACTCTGATACCATCAAGACAATAAAAGAAAACTTGCAAGGACTTTTCACAGCACTTGAGAACCAAATAACAACTGCTATCAAACAAAATATTTCACTTTCTGATGCGCAAAAGGATTTGGATACCCTTATTACTGACTGTAAAACAGAGCTTGATAAGCTTCCTGGTGATGATGAATCAGTCGACACACTTGCCCTACAAGAAGAGTTAAATGCTCTTGAAAAAAGAAAAAAAGAACTCGACATTGAATTGCAAAATCTTACTGCAACTATTAGCAGCGCAAAAGGTTCACAGAACACCATAGCCAGTACTATTCAACAAAAAGAAAAGGAACTAGAAGATGTTTCTGAGCAGCGGGCTGCACTAGAAAACTCAGCACCAGCTGATGAACAAGAAGTTTCATTAAAAGAAAAGATTGATACTTTAAGTGAGCAAATTTCTGTTATTGATGAAAAGATTACTAATGCAAAAAGAAAACTTAGTGACGCAGCGGCATCAGATCAAAAGCAAAAACAAGAATTATACTCTTTACAACAAAAGTCATCCTCTGTACAACAATCAATAAATACACTTACTACCAAACTCACTCAGTGTGAGGTTACACTTGCTCGTTTGCAAACAAAACTTGAAGATATTAAAGAAAATGCAAGTCATGACTTTGATAATTCATTTAGTGAAGTTGAAAAACTACTGCATACCAAGGTAAATATTGATAACCATGCTGCACTTGATAAAAAAATCCAGGACCTTAAACGCAAAAAAGAACTTATCGGAAGCATTGACGAAGAAACCAAACAAGAACACGCTGAAATAAAAGAACGACACGAATGGCTCGAGCATCAAATCAATGACCTCACTGAAGCAATCAACTCACTACAAGAGGTTATAAAAGATCTTGACGCAAAGATAGAAAAACAATTTACTGAGAATTTAGAAAAAATTAATAAAAAATTCTCTCACTACTTTAATACCCTCTTTAATGGAGGTAAAGCAGCTCTCACTGTTGTTACTCAGCAACCTGATGAAGCTGAAGAAGAATCAGAGCAAAAAACAACTATCTCAGGTATCGAAATCATGGCAACGCCACCAGGTAAACGTCTACAAAATATCACTATGCTCTCTGGTGGTGAAAAAGCACTAACCTCAATCGCACTTATCTGCGCTATTATCGCCAATAATAAATCACCATTCGTGGTTCTTGACGAGGTTGATGCTGCACTAGATGAAGCCAATTCAGCACGTTTTTCAAGTATTTTAAAAGAACTATCAGACACTACACAGTTTATAGTTGTTACGCACAACAGAGCCACCATGGAGCAAGCGCAACTCCTATACGGCGTAACCATGGGTGATGATGGTGTGTCAAAATTACTGTCTATTAAGCTAGAAGAAGGCAAACAGTTTGCCAATAGGTAAACTTGACAGCCTCACCTCTTTTTAGTATTCTATGCACATACTCTCCTCTGCTGAAAAGGCAGAGTTTACTACGAAGTAAATCCGTCACATTTTTACAAGTAGGTAATTAGAGACATTATTATGTTAAGTATTCGATTAGCGCGAGTTGGTAAGAAGAAAAAACCAAGCTACCGCATTATTATTTGCCAAAAGCACAAAGATCCTTTTGGTGATTACATTGAAAAAATTGGCCACGTAAACTATTACGGCGGCAAGAAAAATATTGAACTTGATGCTGAACG
>JBMYTV010000011.1:0-33132 GCA_049604715.1 Patescibacteria group bacterium | reverse complement strand
TCTAGCGAGTTTTGCCACCCCTGTGCTTTTGGATACTTTTGGCAGCAAAAGTATCAAAGTACTCGCAAAACACTCCACCAATTCTCAATATAGTCTGGTCGTTTGTTTTGGTAATTCAAATAATATGCATGCTCCCAAACGTCAAGGCCAATAATTGGCTTATGTCCCTGCATAAGCGGTGAATCTTGATTGGCAGTTGAATACACTTCTAGTTGACCATCAGCATTCATCACAAGCCATGCCCAACCACTACCAAAACGTTTAGCAGCAGTATCGCTAAATAGTTTTTTAAAGTCATCAATACTACCAAATGTCTCGGTAATCTTGGTCATCAGGTCATCATCTACTTGTTTTTCAGTACCCATAATGTCCCAAAACAGAGCGTGGTTGGCATATCCACCGCCATTATTGCGAATACTCACACGGTCAGCTTCATCAACCGCAAGTGTTTCTATGTTTTTTAAAAGCTCTTCAATACCCTGCTCAGCAAGCTCAGGGTATTTCTCTAATGTTGCGTTGAGCTTATCAGTATACCCCTGATGGTGCTTTGTATGGTGTATTTCCATAGTTTTAGCATCAATATGCGGCTCTAATGCATCATATGCATATGGTAGCTCTGGTAGTGTAAAAGGCATTTTTTATATATTAAAAGTCTTGTATATGTATTGTACTAAAATCCAGAGCCTTAGTAAAAAGTCTTCAAAACATTGACAAAATACAACAATTATGATATATTTTGGTATCTTGAAAAATGAAAGCTTATATCTGGAGGTTGTATGTGCGCACAACCTAAAGCCAGGACTCCGCTCTGTAATACTTATTTACAGGACACATCCCTATCTTTAGGACCAAAACGCGCATATTCTGCGCGTTTTTTGCATACACCTCTAGTTACTAGCTTTTATAAAAGCTAAAGTCCTTTGAAAAACAGCATTTGTCTATATAGACCTTGATATATGTCCTCACATAAATCATGTTGCTCATACAACCCTAATCCTAACATCTTCTTTGTGCTCCAAACATGCACAAAATTCTCACTGAAAGCCCTACTTCTTTAGTGAGGTTTTGAGTGAGAATTTTGTGTAAAAAACAAATTGAAACCAACTTAAGGAGATAAAGACATGCTTAGGATGAAATTGACTCATATCAAAAGTACTGAAATCAGCCCTGGTGTTTACGAACACTTGGTTCTGGTTTTGGTGACTCAAGGAAGAGGCAAAGGCAAAGGAAGTACAGTCTTAAAAGGTGTTCCTGTGAAGTTCTTCGCAGACACCATCTTACAAGGAAGTGGAAAAACAAACTCGGACGGTCAGTGCCCTTTTACGGTACATAGCTCGATTCCAGTTGTATCTGTCACAGCACAAGCACTGAAAAGTACTGGCGAAACAGTTGCGTATACAACTAAATGTGCAGCTGAAGTTATACCTGACCCACGTGCCGTAAAGTTGGACATGGAAGTAACGCAAGAACGATTCGACGATGTCGGACGTACTATTGTTCGTTTCTTTACTTATAGGAAAGACAACATAGCTTGCGAAGCTAAGCTCACTCTGGGTTGGGAAAACGGCACAAAAACCCACGAGAAAACCAAAGCTAATGGTGAACTCGAGAGGGTTTACGAGCGTACCAGAAGCGAAAAGTTGCGAGTCCAAATTACTGGATACAACACTACCGACGAAGAAAATGAAGTGACGCTTGTTGGTCCTCGCAAAGGTCGCGGAGTTGCACCGCCAATGAACTTCCAAGAAATTGGAACCCCGAAAATTGGCACCCGACACACCAGTAGTGCTTCTGAGCACTGGCGTGCAGGGTATGCTGGCAGAAAGCCTATGCCCAGGAATTACCGCAGTACCAGTTTGTTTATAGGATTCTTTTGTGCACTTATAGGCTTGATCATAGAGCCAGCATGGACAGGCACTTTTTACACACCTGTACTTGCTATGATTGGTGCAACTGTAATGTTTGTACTTCGTACAAACCACTCAGAACGGGTCCGTAAAATGAACCTGGGATACGCGCTTGGATGGCTGTGGAACACAAACAATGATAAATGGCGCTTGTCATTTATAATCTGTTTGCTTCTCATCGGCCTCAGTATCACATGGAACCTCATAGGGGTACCAGCTGTTGAACCAGGCAAGACTGTACCTTGGACGATTGAACAGCAGAAGGACTGGAATCTACGCAAGTATTTGATGCCAGTTCCAGACGCAATGCTACCAGCTAACAAAGAGGTTCGCCCTCCCAAGCAGATAGCACCTCGATCATCCAGAAAACCTTTGCTCGCGCCATACGTGTTTTATCTAGCGATCGTTTCGTTCATCTTCACCTTCTTTTATCTTTTTTACTCTAGAAGAGATGAACTATTCGAAATGGCAGCAAGCATAGGAAGCAGTAAAAAAGGCACTCTCACCTCGGTCGCAGAAAATGCAGCTCGTACCGAAGTCGCTACCGCAGATGGTCGTGTACACACGTTCCGTGACCTGGTGACGGCAGAGCTATTAGCAGAGGCTATCAAAAGCATTCCGAGATGGCTAAAAAAACGATAAGAAAAGAAATGTGAGGACATAATGAGACCATTAAATCTTTTTAACGGGATCGTATCGCTCATAGCGTTATCGATCATTATATTCGCAACCGGAGAGCCGCGGTATTGGTCTGCGTTTGCGGCTCTGCTAATCCTTGCGGCAATGTGGACGCCGCACATATTGAGACAACGAGTGGGCCATGCGCTTATAATCGTCGGGATTTTGGTCGGATTCATGATTGGACCAGTCTCAAGGAGCATTGATAGCGCAAGCCAAGGATCTGCTGGCATCCAAGCCACAGTCTTGGCGAAAGAGATTAGCGCTCTAATAGGAACAGACGAGGTACGCTCAAATAGGCTGATGACCTATGAGGGCGTCCAAAACCGCATCACAGCTTCAGAAGTTAAGAAGCGTGATGAGGTTCTTGTGCAATTGCAAGCCGGTCAGATCACATCTGCGCAAGCGCTTGAAAAGCTTGAGAAGATCCAGATAACCCATGACGCTCAGCGTCAACGGGCTAAGGAGATCTTCAAGCCGCTGACTGGATGGGATTTACTAGCGGGTTATGCCAAGGCATGGGCGCTGTTTATCTTGCTTGGCTGCCCGTTCTTCCTCTTTCTGTTCTGGAGTAGCATCCACCCGAAGCTAAAAATGTTTGCCTGGAAATTCCCAGTGTATAACATAGCTTTGGTGGGAGTATGTGCGTTTGCCTATTTCATGTTCCTGCAGCAAATTCATGCCCTGTGGGGATACTCACCTCAGTTTTTGATTGCAACCCTGATCGCGGGCGTGATGCTCACATCAGGAATTGCACTCAAGGACGACTTCAAGGGATGGCATATATGGACTAAGCGTTTTGTCTATATGGGCCTTGCTGGTTGCCTTTTTGGACTTATCGCATTGACTGGGTTTGACATTACTAGGCCGAACTATAGCCGCGTGATTGATAACCCGGGCACATGGAGCTCTTATACCGAGACGCTCTATGAGCTGATAGGCCCAAAACCTACGGCTCCGCTTGGAGGAGGTGCTATCTCTCTGGACAGCTTGAAAAGCCTGATTAGCAATATTTCAGGTCAACAAGCTGTGAATGTGAGTCAACAATTCACCCCCGTTGCTGCTGGAACCTTGGAATTCAAGCCAAACCAGCACAAGCGTGTGGGTAAATTGCAGGGTGAGAAATTCATTAGTTTTGACAGTGAAATTCTGTATTCTTGGGATACTGGCTCGTCAAAACGATGGAAAAAGCTCCCTGCCGGGCAAAAACTGCCCCGCGACCGTGTTCTGTATGTCAACAAAGCATCAGAACGAACCGTGAAATACAAGGTTTGGAAGCGGACGCAATAGCCCACCAAATAACATTTTTCAAAGCCACCGGACAACGTTCGGTGGTTTTACTTTTTGCTAATATTAGGTAAATAGTGTATATATACTTGACAAAATATTATATATGTAGTATAATATAAGCATAATCAATACATAGGCAATAAAACAAGAAAAAACAGGTATTGACAAAAAATGCAAAAGCTGATATAGTATACTATTACAATTCAGAGGGAGAGAGTAAGGACTATAAACCTGACCTCTTTTCCGGGCAAAAAGGCCAGGATTTTTTATAAGAAAATATTTGCACATCCCCTATTCACTATTATAGTGGATACGGGATCATCAAATATTTTTGATGAGAATATAAGAACTTTGATAAAGCAATACGGTTTACTACGACTCCTTCATTTAGATAGGGCACAAGAGGATGTGCCTAGCGCATCTTGCTGCGTCCTATCTAGAAAATAATAATTTTACCCAACTAAAATTTTATCAAGAGAGGAGCCATATCATGGCCAAAGAAAATGTCGATATTCAGACCAAGAAGGAAGAAGGAAGCAAGAAAGACAATAATGCGGGAAGCGAAAAACAGTGGTATAAGAGTAAATTGCTCTGGACCATCGTTATTGCTCTACTGGTAATTGCCGCATGGAACTGGAATTCCTCCGAGGAAACCACTCCGGTAACGGTCAACCAACCGGTTCAGACAGATACCAGTAAAGTTACCGCCCCGGTGGACACACTGGAAGCTTTCGACCTCATAGTCGAACTGATTGGTGATGACTCGATGGTGGTCCATCAGGATTCGGTAGCAACCTGGCAAGATCCGGGCGCATATCTCAAAATAAAGGGTAGCGACTCTACCCTGATGAAGTTCAATGCGACCTTCGGTTATGACATTGCACCCATCCCGGGAGAATACAAACTCAACTACTATACTAAGTATAAAGGTGAGTGGGTTATAAACAATGAAGGCGAAGGGCCGCAAACGCGTGTTGTGACGGTCGTTAATACTATTATCGCCGACAGCACCATCGCCGCAAATGATTCTACCGGTTCCGACAATCTGACTGTCACCCCGCACGACTCAACTTCATCCGACTGGTTCAACAACCAGATGGATAAGATTGAAGCAGATCAGGGGAAAGCTGACGGCCGGCTGAATAATCTTTTGGACGATTTGGAGAAATCTCAAGCCGCAGCTGATGCTCGGCTGGATTCTCTGAATAATCTCCGGAAAAAACTTCGGAAAAATCAGTAAGCTTTACCGCACGGAAGCAGTAATCGGCAAGGATGCCTTTTATGCAGCAAACCAACAGAAAATCAGAAAAGAGGACATAATGAAGAATGCCATCGTATTTATCGCAATGTTGATTTTGACCAACGCTATATTCGCCCAGGGAGGACCTACCCGACTGGAACAAACGGTTGTGAACAACGGTACCAAAATTGTCAGTTTGACGAACCAAATGGGCGACCGGGTTGCCGCTGAACTGGACTTCGAAAAACGTCTCGCTGACGTCGAAGCCAGGCTTACTACCGGCTCTGCTGGTTCCGCTCCGGCAACTGTCACTGTAATCGATACCGCTGCCGTACGCGCCTTTCTGGCCGCGGAAATCAAACGGCTTGGTGGTGTAATCACTGCGGCTGATCTCGACACTGCAAAAGCAGAGTGGTTTCTGGAAGGACACCAGAAACACTGGCTCAGCATGGAGGGAAGCTTCAAGCTAAAAAATGGCAAACTGATTGTCGAGCAACTGAAAGAAGCCGATGCCAATGCTCAAACCACAGCCGACGATGCCCTCAGCCTGGCCACCGCTAATAACGGCAACATCCTGGATATCGAGCTGACGCTGACCGACGCTCCGTTGGACAGCTCCCTGGCTTCCGCCCAATTGCGGAAAGAAGCCCAGGAACGCCTCAACCAGAATGTAGAGCTCAAGCTCCAACAGCTCCTTTCGAGTAGCAACCGGCCGGCAATCGTGGTCCAGTAAACCGTACCCACGCTTTATCACAAACAATTTTCGAAACCCGCAGCAAAATGCCGCGGGTTTCTTCCTGTCTATACTCTTTTGAGCTTCGTGCTTAAAAGAGTGTTTTATGCTTCAATACCAGCCTTCTCGCCCAAGAATGCGAGCAGCTCTGGACCTCCCTTTATCTTATCTAGATTTTCACCTGCAGTCTTTACCACATGATACAAAAGTTTTTGTTTGTTAGCATCAAGTTTATCGACTTGTGTAATAACATCCGCATCTGTTGATAGTGCCTCCACAAATGGCTGTACAGTTTCTGCTGTATATCCAGATACAGTTGCCAAATTTGCAACATTCTCTTGATCTTGCAGAATAATTTCAGCTACTTTATTCACCAAACCATTAAGTGCTGCTGCGTTCTCTTGGATCACCTCAGCTGCTGGTTTCTCTATTTCCTCATCCTCATTAGCCTCAAGCTTGACCTCATCTTTAGGAGGTGTTTCTGACTTGTCATCCACAGGAGTCTCTGGCTTGGCATTAGCGTCACCTTCTGACTCTGCTGCTGGGGTTTCTGTCTTGTCACCTACATTTCCTTCAGGTTTAACTTCAGCTGGCGGATTATCTGGTGTCTCAGCAGCTGCTTCCTCTGGCAGATAAAACTGACCGTCTGGGTGCTTTTCTAAATAGTCCTTCAATGTATCAGGGTTGTAGTTTGGACTTTCTGGATCTGACAATGCCTTTATCACATTCTCTACTGTACCCTGATGTGAAAGCTCACCTTTGATAGCATTAAAGATTTTTTCGTTATCTGCTGCCATGATGTTCTTGCCTTCCAGTTGTTCAGTAAGTCCAATCAACTTCTCAGATAGTCCCTGCTCTTTTACACCTTCTGCAAGCTCAACCCCCTTACACATGACATTTTCACCTTCAACAGCAAGATTGAGTACTATAACATCTTCGTGACCAGGCACATCAAAGGCAATGCCTTTTATCGTACCGTCACTTGCAACCACATAGTTATCAAAATCAATACCAAGATGTTTAGCTGCCAAGAACTGTTTTACATCCTGTGCAAGTTCATGCAAACGATCAAACTCAACTAGTGAGGCGCCATCAGCTTTATCATATTCAACTCCAACTCCTTGGTATTCCCCACTAAAGCCTTGTGGTGTGCCTTCAGCGTCTACTGTCCCCTGAGTAATAGTCAAACCTTCAAAACCTTGATCAGCAAGCTCACCTGCCCATTTCTGCATATTTTGAATTGCAGTTTCGCTACTAGCATCACCATCTGGTGTTTCCGCTGCTTCTGTTGCATCAGCAACTGATTTCAAATATTGCTCAACAGTACCGCCTGGATTATCTGCCTTCCACTGCTCATATGCCTCAGCTGCCTTGTCAAAATTACTATCCCAGTCAACAGCACCTTTTGAAGCAAGTTCTTGCAGAGCGCGGTTATGACTTAGGATATGTTTGTTTGCTATTTCGTTATCATTCACATCTAAATCTTTGAGCACACCTTCATAAACCTCTTTATCAGTTATTAACTTAGCCCAGTCAATAGCAGCACGTTGTTCTGGAGTTAAACTATTAAAGTCAAGATCCGCAAAATTCTCAACACCCAGCGCCTTCAATAACTCAGGATTGATATACTTTGTCTCCCCTGCAGCAAGGCTATCTAGCAAAGCGCGCTTTACACTATCAATAGCTGTTGTACCAAGACTTAGTGTATCAAGGTCAAATTTAGCTAGTTGATCTGGAGTTAGTTTATCTAGGTCAACATTTGGATCTTTGTCCATAGCACGGTCAATAATCTGACGATACATTGGATGTTCTTTGAGGTTTGCCTCAATAGTATTCCAAATATTACCCTTCACAATTGGCTTGTACTCATTGGTATTTGGCAAGTTTTCTTTACCTTTTTCCGTAATCTTGTCATCTTTTTCAATTGGCAAATTCTCTTTGCCCTTTTCCGTAATCTTGTCATCCTTGCCAGTTTGATCGCCTTTTTGCTCACCTTTACCAGAGTTCTCATCAGTAATTGTATCATCAGCTGGAAGATTCTCTTTGCCCTTTTCCGTAATCTTGTCATCCTTGCCAGTTTGATCGCCTTTTTGCTCACCTTTACCAGAGTTCTCATCAGTGATCGACTCGTCAATCGGAAGTCCATTAGGACCACGTGGCTTAAGTTCATCTTGCGGAGTTACGTAAGTTGGTGGTGTGATATTTGGATTAATAGCGTTTGGATCTATTAAATCATCTATATTTGAGTCGTTGTTATCAGAGTCCGCAACACCACTATCATTTGTATCACCTTCTAATCCACCCTCAACACTACCTGACGCGTTGTCTTCTATATTTTCAGCTACTGCATCACTAGCGCCTCCCCATAATCCTTTGACAGCATCCCATGCGTTATCTGCGTTATCAATAACATGGTCCTTGATAAATTCTGCGACTTTACCAGAACCTATACCGTACGCAACCACCAAGGCACCAATCCTGCTCATGTTGCGTTTGAATCCAATATTTGTCCTTGTACTTAACACACGCTGCTGCAAGTCCTTGTTCATATCACTCATAGCTTGTGTGAGCAGCTTCTCTCTTTCATACACTTCTTCATCAGCCTCTCCCTCAACCTTAGCCGGAGTATCAGACTCATTCTCAGTAACTTTTTGCTTATCTGCATCTTCTCCTCCTGTTTTTTCTTCTACCTTCTTCTCATCTTCTTCCAGCTCTGCTTCTTCCTCAGCCTCTTCTACTTCACCGCGCATAGCTTGGTATTTGTTGAAGAGAAAATCAGCTTGACTCTTATCCTTCATGACTGTTGGCACATCAAGCCTTTCAACAACCCCATCAAACTCTTCACGACTCATACGAACAAGCTCATCAAATGGGACCTCTTCACAAAGAGCAGTCTCAAACTGATCAAGTCTGTGACGTCTACTAAATTCTAAGCGCAAATTTCTATACGTAGCGTTTACAGAACCAGTATCAATAGTACACACAGCTTCGTTCATAGCTTTTTCATCCATGTCACCTAGAGCATCTCCGTATTTATCTCTTAGCTGCTCTGTAATAGACTGTTCAGGGTTTCTGTAAATACCCTGACCATCAATGTTTGCCTTAGCTTCAAAATAACTTAGACGTTGTTTAAGCTCATCCTCTGACAGATTTTGTATTTCTTCTTGTGTAAGATGGCCACGCATCTTTGTTTCTTTTGACCAACCAATCATCTTGTCATATGCATATGCACCCATAGTAGCTGCACCCATACTTCGACGACCAGCATTAGCAGCAACTGCAAATACACCGCCTGACATAACACCAGCCGCGAGAAGGCCTCCACGCACAAGAGAGCGACCATTTGCAAGGCCTAGTGTGTTTCGTACTATGAACTTTCCTACACGCTTTTTCTTGCTATCACCTTCTTGTTTATCAAATTTATGGAGCGTCTCTTCTGACACGAGCCAATTGGCGCTTAGTTTTTCCATGCTATTACGCATAAAGTCAGCCATCTTTGATACGTATCTTTCCAACTTCTCGAACCCACCCATTTCCTCGGTGTTGTTCAGTACTTTCATACGCTCAACTGCATTAGCCTCAGCCAGCGCAGTCTGCTCATTCATAAGCCTATTAGCTTTGTCTGAAACATATTCAACACGCATTGCATTGTACTCCTTCCATGCTTCATCAAATTCTTGCTGAGCTTGTTGCCTTTTTTCTTTATTTCCACGCAATCGACCAACAATGCCTTTATATCGGTGTAGCTGCTGCTCAGCTGCTGCGTATTTCTCGCGAGCTGCCTTTAGGTTCATAAGGAATTGTCTTTTCTCACTACGTTCTTTTTGTCCTCTAATTTTATCAACAACAAACTGTCTAAACTCATTTCTATTTCCTTGTCTATACTTAGAAATTGCCTTACCACCTTTGACGCTTAGTTTAAATGGTATGCGGCCGTCTTCCAAGTCTTCATAAAAGGCTTTTCGCTCATCTTCCTCAGCTTCGTTATCAATATAATCTTTCAGGTCATCAAAATTTGAAAACTTTCCACTTCTTCCATATTGGTAGGTAAACTCAGCACCACTACCATCACTAGTTCCACTTTTTTCTTCCAAAAACTTACGTATAGGATCTCTAGCTATCTTTTCTTCCTCTGTAAGTTCAGCGGTCGGCTCAGCCTCCTCTTGATTGCTATCATTTTCTGCTTCTGCTTGGGTTGCTTCGATCTGCTCTTGTAATTCATCACCCCTCTCCTCAGCACGCTGAATCACTTCTGCTACATCGGGATCATCCTCCGCGCCTTCAGGAACATCTCTACGAAAACGTTCGCGTAAATTACTTATACGTTCACGTCCCCATTGCTTAAACTTTTCAAAAGACCAACCTTCACTTTCTGAAGACTCGTTCCCATTAGGTTCAGTTTCTGGCGCTGCTTCATTTTCTGGAACAGCTGACTCAGGTTCTGTAGGTGGTGTTTGTGGTTCGTTTTCTCGTGTCATAAATTTTTAACTAATGATCATTATGAACGGTCAAGCTGCTTGCGTATGTCATCAAGCTTAGTTGCATCTTGCGCGGCGTTCTTTTTGGATAGAATCTCAAGGATATCCTTACGGTACCCTTCAAGTTCACGCTCGTACTGCTCGACAAGCGCTTTTATTTTTTGTTGTGCTTCCTGTCGTGTCATATCTATTTACGCTAGATTTTCATCACCTTTTACACTCTCAACAAGTTCTTCTTTGAGTTTTTTTACTTCTTCTTCTAGAATCTCATCCATATTTGGGACATACTCTTTCACTGCACTTGCCCATGCTTCATCATTTTCTACAGCATCAAGTGCTTGGAACTGTTCTTCGTTCACCGATTCTAAAATGCGCACCAAAAAACGCTTCTCAATAAGGTCAACCATTTTTTCTACAAGTGCAAACTTCTTTTCATCACTTAGAGACTCAAGTTCCAGAAGTTTTATAATATTACCCTGAAGGGCTTTAGTATGTGACATACGTTTATTTTTAAGTATTTATACAGTATAATTATACTATATAAGTTAAAAGTAATAAAATATTGCACTCCATAGACAGAGGCAGTATACTAATGATATGAAATACACAATTTTACTAGCGCTACTTCTTTTCTTTCCTAGCGCCACGCATGCTCTTAATTTACAAAACCCAATCAATGTCAGTGACCCTGACAAAGTGATTGGTAATATCATCCAAGGAATTTTAGGTATTACTGGCTCAGTTGCTCTACTTTTCTTTGTATACGGCGGTCTTACTTGGATGACGGCTCAAGGACGTAGTGAGTGGGTTGATCGCGGAAGACGCATCTTAGTCTGGGCAACTATTGGTCTGATTGTCATTTTCTCAAGCTACGCTATTTTGTCTCAGTTCTTCGACGTGTTCGCTGCCTAAGACTTGCAAAAAAATACATTTCCTGTATACTTGTCTTACTACCGTTATGGTGGTTTTTCTTATGAAAAATCAATATTCTCGGGGTGGTAGTTCAGTTGGTTAGAATATCTGCCTGTCACGCAGAAGGTCGCGGGTTCGAGTCCCGTCCACCCCGCCACAATTTTTCCGCCTATACGGCGGTTTTTTAGTGTTCATAAACTCCTTGAGCCTCAAAATAAAAGCAACCGTATATAAACGGATGCTTTAAAAAGTAAAAAATTATCGCTGCTCTAAATCACCTACCATTTTGGAGACTTACCAGATGCTCCCATTATTTTACCCATTTGACGCACTACATCATCTCCACGTGTTGATAACTCATCCAATACAAGGTTATTCATAAAGTTCACTGGTATACCAGGCTCATACTGATCTCCCTCTGCCTTTCTTAGTATTATATAATCTCTATAATAGTCGAGTAACATATCATCAGTCATTCCGGGCACCTTATCTTTCATAGCCGCACGCGCAGCTTCACCTTCCTCACCACCCATGCGCACATAATATTCCAATGTATCAAAAACAGGCATATTAGAGTTAAGACTTAGCTTATCAGCAACTGCTAAGTGAATTAGTCCTACTACGTTATTCTCAGTTACAAGGGCTTCCTTTGCTACTATTGCGGGATTATTCTTTAACTCCAAGAGTCGAGCCGCTGGGAGCGTTGTAAGCATCTCCTTTAATTCCCAAGAATCTTTGGGAAAAACTTCAGTTACTTCTCCATTATCTCCTTGCTCCATTTCTGTATTATCTGGCACCTTATCGGCAAGTTTTTTTTCTCCAAATTTTTTATCCATGGATTTGTAGTTAATCATCTTTATGACTGTAGTATAACAACAGCGTGATGAGTGTCAATTACTATTAAAACCCAAGTTGCCATCAGAAGCTACAAATATCCTATGGTGTATTAAAAACTTGAGCTATTGCCTTATCTGAGCTTCTATGCTTATATACCTTGTTCCACAAGTTCGTTCTTTTTTAGTTTAATCTTAGTTTAGAGGAGTCAGACTATGCCCAACACGAGATCCAAGAATCTTCAACTGGAAGAAGGCTTTACCCCGTTTAATAATGGATTGATAGCATTTATCCTGTATGTGGTGGCATTTGCGATCGTTCTGAGCACGCCAGCTAACGGAGTAGTGACGTATCTTATTTTCTACTATGTTGCAGTCAAGGTGTATTTGATTATTCTTATCCGGTCATTTTGGCTTTGGTCAGAGAACCTGAATAAAGATGCTGAAAGGCTAATGGGCGTAAATACCGGACTGAGCATTGGCGCGCTGATTACAACTGTGATTATGATTATCAAAGCAGAAATTACCACTACCGGTGTGACATTCATTATCGGACCCCCTGCGGACAGTAGCGATCACTATATTTTGCTCATCGTTCTCTCAGCCTTGTTAGCGGCTGCCGCGATCACTGCATCGATTATCATGCTTTCTTTCTTCAAAGAAAATAGCTAAACGTTTTAACCCGGATAATATTCGGGTTTTTCTATTTATAGATCTATTCCACTGGGGCTTTTAGATTACTATATACACATGTACTATATTTACTCATCATGGTATGATGTATGTCTTGTCTTTTGTAAGTACCTAAACAACCCCCACCAACATACGAGGTTAGTAATGAAGAAAAACAAGAAGAAGCAAGAGAAACAACACAAGCAAAAACCACAGAAGCAATGGGCTGCCAAAATCACTATACCAAGCGGCAAATTTATATTCACCAGAGGTCATGATCCTGTGACAGACGAATCCCCTCATGACTGCAGGATCGAGGAAGTGCCCTTTTACGGTGATTGTATCCCTGACAGAATTAACGAGTTTGCCCACAAAGGCCACAAGATAATCATCGACGGAGTACCTGCTAAAAAGATGCTGAAAAAGATTGCCACAGTAGCTGAAAGAAATGCATATATAAAATCCTTGGGATTATAATAAGCTCAAAAACCCGCATCAAAACAATCTCCTATGATGCGGGTTGGCTTAAGGGGGTCTTTAAAATGTGAAAACCGCAGCAGCGATTTTCACTGAATGCGGTTTTTAAAAATTATCTTCTGTGTCTGTATGGTAACGTCTTAGTAGTGTCGTCGTAGACAGGAACAGGAACTGAAAAATCATGCCAATAGATCACCATTGGAACTTGGAACTCACCAAAATATTCTTGCAACTTTTCCTGCACAATACTGTATAAAGGCCAGAGAGCTGTACCTTTATTATACTTATACTTTACACTACCCAAAAATGACAAACGTACGAGTGGCCAATTTTCTACAGGTTCGTACTTACCCTCATACCCTATCTCATTATCAGAGCTAAATCTGTCACTCGGGTAATTGAGCTGCTTTTCATCTCTAACTTTAAGCAACGTATAACCGTGATACTTAACACTCATAACCCTTCTATACTTATTGGTATCCGCTGGCTCACTAAAAAACTTAATCTCCCACTCCCACTCAGACTCGTCAAATGTGATCTTATAATAAAGCCAGTCATTTGCCTTGTGCCAAGTAGAATCTGCTTGGCTATATACAGATGCGGATAGAAAAACTACAAACAAACACACTCTCAAACAAACAGACATTTTGCCTCCTTTTCTGCTTAACCTATCACAGGAAAAGCTAGTATAAAATAATGTGTTAACGTACTTAATGCAGAGGTTATCTAAACATACTTGGCTAGATAGAACAAGTATTAAACTTTGAAATTTGCTATACTACATATAAATACGAGAATCAAAAGGACCTGCGGTGCAAAACTGTTCTTCTCAGGGATAGTGCTTATGATAATTGGCGCACTATATCTGACAACAGGCTACATAGAGCCTATAAACATTGTTGCGCATGTCGGTCTGAGCATCGTAGCAGCAATCATCATATCACAAAAGACCACAAAGCAAACGTCATTGCCCTGCAACTAATTTAAAGAGAAGAAACCCATTAAGTTGTAGGGTTTTTTCTTTGTAAATAATTAATCCAACAAAAAACGAGCGAATAAACGCTCGTTTTTGTATTTATCAAAGTCTACTTAGTTGAACAACACTTGCTGTTCAGTAGGCAAACCATCAACATATTTTGTATTAGTCCAATCAGTTGATTCTAGACTATGACTTTGGGCTGACATATCTGACCATACAAGACCAGTGTCTACAGCTGCAATCTCTGCTGCTGTTCCTGTCAGTGTGTCCCATGTAAAATTCGGAACAAGGTTAGTGATAACAACATCTCCCCCATCAGAACCAGTGATAGTTGCTTTGAGTTCAAAAGTCTTTGAGCTACCTGCGCCTATTTCCATGTCTTCCATAGGATCCATAATTGTAGTAATTCTGTACCCACCTGAATGAATAGTACTTGATGCTGCAACTGGTAAGTTAGCTGCTGTATCATAAAGCACAGGATCTGAAATCTCTACATCACCAACAGTAAGTACATCCCAAGTAACTTGGTAAAATGATACTGAACCAGCAGCATCTGCTGATACCATAAACTTACTTATTACTTTATTAGTACCATTGGTAAGTGTTTGTGTTGGCAAGGATACAGAGGTAACATACGGCATTGTCTTACGGACAATCATATCACTACCCTCAATGTTTCCAGCTGCTACTTTAGTAGCATCAGTAACTGCAATACCTGATGATAGACCAATATGTTTGTACTGCCCCGTAACATCAAAGTCAATACTTCCCTCATCTCCTGTATCAGCACCAGATGCAATTGAATTCACATCAATACTAATACGCAAATCAGATGCACTATTCTTAGGCACATACATACCAAGATTAGTAAATGTAATTTTGTTATTTGAGAGATATCCAACAGCAGTACCTGTACCATTTTGAATAGGATACTCAAGATTTACCATACTTACAGAGTTAGCGAACGCTGCGTCTGTAGTAAGTGTAATATCCTGAATTTCAATATCCTCATCTACAGCATTAAATGAAATAGTAGTCATATGCTGGTTAGTTGTATTTGCAAGGATAATATCTGACGCAGGTGAAGTTTGAGAAAGTGTAGCTGAAAGCTCTGAAGCGTGAACAACATGTATACCTTGAGCTTCTGCGGTGTTGCTTAGAATCTGGGCATGACTTCTACCGCCTGTAGCATTAACGTATAGACTTGGCGCTATAGACTCGGCAGTTGCGTCAGATGCAATGTCGGCCATAACAGCAATTCCCATACGGGTATTTTTTGGTAATACAGAAAATACAAAGAAAAGATTTTCTTCGCCTGGTTGTGGTCGCATAGAACCGAGCTGATTACCTTGGTCATCAACCAAGTACAAGCCATTTATACTTGCAGCCTGGTCTTCATCCAGCAATACAGTAATCACATCAAGGCTGATGTGTTCATGCTTGCTAACACGTAGACCAAAAACACCAATAACAACATCTTCCTCACCTGCAATATGTGTAGGTGTGATAACCTGTTGTGGTGCCTTGATACCAACTCTGCCCTTCTTTTCTTTTTGAGCAAATTCTGTTTTGTTTTTTGATCGAGCTGCTTCAGCTGTGTGTGTAGCTGAAAGACCAATACTCGATACCATGAGTAGTACTGCTAAACTAGCAGTTAGCAATCTTTTTACCATATATATTGTTTAATGGTCTTAGTTAAAAGACTTGCTGCAAACCATAAGTGAACCAATTATATAGCTATTGCTACACTCTCGAATCACAGCAAGATTATTAATAATATCATAAAATAGACAAAATGTCAATATAAAGACAAGTAATTTGGCTAACATTAGGCAATAAAATAAAAACGAACGATGTTATCGTTCGTGTATTTTAATTCTCTTTAGCTGACTTGCGGCCCAATAAAGTGGTAACTACCAAATAACAAACAAGCCAGTAGAATAATTTGTAAAACTGATGCCACAGCCACCTGCCGCTGAGAAATTTTCTCAGTTCTCCCAATCACTAATGCTGTTATTGAGACGGCTAATAAGCCAAGAGCGAGTATTGTTGTTACTGTCACCATATTCATGCCAATTTCTACTATAAAGAGAACTGACACAGCGGATACAGTAGACAATGCTGCCAATGCCTTTCCTAAAACTGGTAACTCAAATAACCCCATCACTGCCGCTACAAGCACTAATAAAGCAGCGTCAAGCACATTATGTGTGTAGCCATACACGCCAGCAAATATTGCCAGAGAAATCAACGATGCTATTAACTGCCACTTAACAAACTTTTTCATACCAAATCTCCCCAAAAAACATACAACTATGATTAATTTAATGTGCTACAGGTATAAGCTAACCATACATATTTAAGCTTGTAAACATATTAGATAAATAAAACAAAAAACCACAGTAAATACTGTGATCATAAAAACAACTACCTGGTCTATTTACTAGCCTTTCTCTCCTTCAAAAACAATACCGACCACATTGCAATAAACAAAGCTGCTAGTATGGCAAAAACCCAAGCCTCAGAATAACTCCTCTCTCCTCCACAGTCTAAGGTAAATGACCCGCTCGGTATACATGCATTTTTGGTTAAATTATACGACTGTACACTAGTCCATAGAGAAGCCAGTCCTAGCACTAAAAATATCCACTTGATGCTTTTTTTCATGACTTTTCAATAATGTTACTATCCTTAGTATATTCGTTAGCTAGAAATAGAGCAACTAAAACTCTTGCAAACGACTGTAAAGTATATATACAACCAATAAAGCCACCTATTACGAAAGGCGGCCTAATATACAATTCTGCTTTAGTTTGCAAAAGTGTATTAATAATTAACTTCAAGAGATAAGGTGATGCGTATTACTTATTTGCGGCAACTTTTTCCCAGTACCAGTTTTCAAATTCCTTATCACACATTTTTTTCCAACCATCCACTTTATCTAAACCGTAGCGACGGAATGCTTCATGCACATAGCGTGCTTTTGTATTCCACTTCACATTGGAGTAATAAAACAGAACGGCTGGGGTGACAACAAAATAAAAACCTGTTACGGCAATCAGAAAAGCTATACTAAAGAACTTCCAGAGCTCCCAGTAAACATCTACCGTAAACACCCATAACTGCAGTGTACTGATAGTCATCATAAAACCTACAACCAATGCAAATAGTAAGATAATGATGGAAGCCGCTAAGTAGCCCAGCAGAGCTTGCAATGCGTCGTTACACGAATCTTTAATCCAGTACATCTTCACACCTCTTAAGTTTAGTTTGTATTTAGGGGTTTAAACGAGCAATAATATAATATAGCACAAAATATAACACCTGTCAATACTTGTGCAAATCACCTTCTTCACTACAAAAAACCCCGCAAAGTAAGCGGGATTTCTAGATAATATATACTTTCTACAGAGAATTACTCAGCGCTTTCCATTGATTCAAACTTTTCATTAAGATCAGCCATCCACTTCTGCTTGTCTTCTTCACTAGCGTTTTGCATCTTCTCCATCATTGCCTTGTGCTCTTCGTTGCCGGATTCTGCAGCTTCGTGCACATGCATCTTTGCATTTTGTGCCATTTCTTCAGGTGTTGCGCCTTGAATCTCTGCATCGCAATTGCCACCCAAAACTTGACATGTTGTTTTTTTCATAACATTATGGGTTAATAATAATGTTGTTATTAGTATATCATACAGTTATGTTATCACTTGCTTGGGAAAAGAAAATAAAAGAGCTACACAAAAAATCAGGACGAAATAAATACGACCTGTGTTTAGTTGAGGGTCAAAAAGTTATTGATACAGCAGGTGATGCTGTTGAGTTTACATTTACTTCAGATGACACTGACGTATTCGCAAAGCTAGTGACCACAGAGACGCCCCAGCAAATTGCTGGTGTGGCGCATATACCACATTTCTCTGGAGAAGATATACAGAAAAAAGATTTTATAGTTCTACTTGATGGAGTGCAAGACCCTGGTAATGTCGGCTCAATTCTCCGTCTATGCCTTGGGTTTAACGCTTCTCTTGTGCTTATTGACTCAGTTGATGTCACCAACCCAAAAGTAGTTAGATCATCAGTTGGCGCGCTTTTCCATGTTCCATGGATTTCAGTGAAGCGTGACGAAAGCGAAGCATTTTTAACTTCTCTTGATCGCCCAATCTATAAACTTGAGAAAAATGACAATGCAGTCTCTATACAAAAATCATCTATACAAAAACCCTGCATAATTGTTGCAGGATCTGAAGGGAATGGCATCTCACTAGAAATAGAAGGGACATCAATCTATATAGAACACGATGAAGCATTAGAATCACTCAATGTAACGCATGCTCTAGCAATTGCCCTCAATCATGTGCATCATACTGTATAATTTTGCCTACGAAATAACAATACAAACGCTCCAGTAATCAAAAGTATACTTACAACTTGCGGCCACCTGAGCCAGTCAAAGAAAGTCAGCACTGGGTCAATACGGATAAATTCCATGACAAACCGGATTACTGAATAGCCTATAATATAAAGCAAAAATATTGAACCATCAGTAACTCGCTGCTTTATAAACAAACGATAAAGTACTACAAACAAAATAAGATTCAATATTGATTCGTACAAGAATGCTGGGTGATACCATACAACAGTTTCGTAACCTGCGAGTCTATTCTCTGGGCTAATGAGCAATTTCCATGGTAAATTTGTAGGACCACCATAAAGCTCTTGATTAAAGTAGTTCCCCCACCGACCTAAAGCCTGACCAAGAATAAGTGCAAGTGAACTAATGTCTGCAAACTTCCAAAACGGAAGTTTTTTTCGTTTTGTAAAAAATAACACAACCAATAACCCGCCTATAAGTGCTCCATGAATAGCCTGACCACCGTTCCAAATAGCCAAAATCTGATCAGGGTTATTCACATAATAGGGTACATTCCCTAACACATGATACAGCCTTGCGCTAAGCAAGCCTACAATGATGGCATAAAAAATGGTGTCGCCAACAAGCTTGCGGTTCATACCTTGTCTTTTCGCAAGTCTACTGACAATCAGATAGCCTACAAATAAAGCTACGGCCATGATCAAGCCGTACCAGTGAACATCCAGTCGCCCGAGCGAAAACGCAATTGGCGATGGTTCAAATGTTGCCAAAAAAAATTCCATGTTTTATTGATTTGTCCCCACTAACGCTACTGATACTATTTGTTGCCATGTTTCAAATGGCAAGTCGCCTGGCAATCTGTGTCCATTAACAAAAAATGTTGGCGTTCCCACAACACCAAGCTCATTTGCTATACGAGTTGAATCCAGAATTTCTTCATAATACCGCTGTGACTCCATACAAGATGCGAACTGCGCCGTATCAAGTCTAAGTGTACTTGCAAGTGTTGTAAAAAACGATGCATCACTATAATCCTCTTGATTTAGGAATAGTGAATCATGATACTGCCAAAACGCATCTTGCTCATCAGCACACCGAGCAGCATGGGCTGCATTAAATGCTAGTGGATGCACTGCTGATATAGGATAGTCAGCATACACAAAACGAATCTCTTCTGAATAAATTGATTGCAAGCGTCTCAAAGTAGGGTAACTCTCTCGACAAAACGGGCAACGGAAATCAGAAAACTCCACAATAACAACTGGCGCATCATCAGGACCAAGTGATGGTGCCTTGATGCCCTCAAGCACATTCCGAGCATAGTTAAAATCTACTTCACCTGACAATTCCCGACCAGGTATAGATGTGTACCCATCATCCCTCTCAGTAATAGAAATTTCTTCTGGATCCACGCCAAGAGAAAAAGTATTTAGCACTAACTGGGTTGTATCACCGAGCGCAGCCAAAATAACAATAGACGCTATAAACAAAGTTCCATATGCATAAAGCCACCACTTTTTATACCATGGCTTCTTTGGACGAAGCCGCTGTTCAAACATTGTATCTTTTTGTTGGGGATTCATTTGCATATTAACGCATTAGGACTTTGTAAGCTGACTTATATTGTTGCCAATACCGCATAGCATCACGTTTTGCAAGCTGAACTGAATGTTCGTGCACAATACGATTACGCACTTTATGTGCCTCCCACACATTCCTCAACTCCTTGTGCTTGTAACATGCTACCTTTAAACGCTCACCAAGTGTTGTACCAGCTATATGCCGTGCTTTGAGTAAATAATCAAGCAGCTTGTCTGCTTCAATTATAGCAAGAGACCACTCTGTATCACTAGCTCCTGCAAGTAGTGACTCAATCCTCTCCATACGCATTGCTACAAGATCAGCATCTAATCCCGCGCTTTTACCGCGTATATTTAGCGCACGCGTGATAATTATGACTGTAGTAAGTAGCACGACTACTATACCAACCCATAATGCTATATAAACTGGCAGTGACACCTCGATCATAAAATATAACTATAATGACGGTCGTGGCATAGGACCACGAGCAACTTCGATCTGTTTTGCTAAACGTAAAATAGTTTTCTCATCAAAATGCTTACCAATAAACTGAACACCGAACGGAAGTGACCCGATCATTCCAGACGGCACAGAGATACCAGGCACTCCTGCTATATTTGCGCTTACTGTATAAATATCAGACAAATACATCTGTACTGGATCATCTGCTTTTTCTCCAATACCAAACGCTGTTGTAGGTGTTGTTGGGAAGAAAAGTGCATCAACACCTTCAAGTGCACGTGTGATGTCTTCTTGTATAATGCGACGCACCTTCTGCGCAGTAACATAATACGCATCAACATACCCACTTGAAAGTACATATGTACCCACCATGATTCGGCGTTTCACTTCATCCCCTAAGAATTCACCTCTTGTTTTCATGTAGTGCCCAAGAAGATCATCTGTTTTTTCTGCATGAGAACCATATCTGATACCATCATAACGTGCCATATTTGATGACACCTCTGCGGGCATAATGATGTAATACACAGCCAATGCATCACGAAGATGCGGGACTGACACCTCTGAAACTTCAACCCCAGCATCCATGAGCCATTGCTTTGCTTTTGCAAACTCTTCTTGGACTGCGTCATCAAGCTTCTCAATCTCTGCTTCACTTGGAACACCTACTCTCATACCCTTCACATCTTCAGATAATGCTGCCGCATAGTCATCAACATCAAGTGGTGATGATGTGCCATCTAATTCATCCTGTCCTGCTATTATGGATAATAACAATGCCGCATCATCTACTGTATGTGTTAGCGGACCTACGCTATCAAGAGACGAAGCCATAGCCATAAGACCATTTCGCGAAACACGACCATAAGTAGGCTTTAAACCAACCACTCCACAAAACGCAGCAGGCTGACGGATAGAACCACCTGTATCACTACCAAGCGCTGCGGGCGCCTGGTATGCAGCAACACTTGATGCACTGCCCCCTGATGAGCCGCCAGGAACTTTGTCTGTATCATATGGATTTTTAGTTACAAAAAATCCTGAATTCTCTGTTGATGCTCCCATAGCAAATTCGTCACAATTTGTTTTACCAATAACAACAGCACCAGCGTCAAGAAGCCGCTGCACACTCGTTGCAGTAAAACTTGCTGAATAATTCTCCAAAATCTTTGAACCACCAGTTGTCTTACCGCCATGTATCATCAACACGTCCTTTATTGCTATTGGGACACCATAAAGTGGAAGTGACTTTTTGTCTTTTACAACTTCTAACTCTTTCACGCGTTTGTCTGCAGCCTCCCAATCATGTGAAATAAAAGATTTAACAGTATCATCTGTTGCTTCAATATGTTTTTTATACTCAGCCAAAACCTCAGCTGGCGTTAATTCACCTGCTTGCATAGCACCCTTTAGACTTATTACTGTGTGTGTAAATATATCCATATTAAAAAATTGATTCTGTCTCTATATGATCACCTGAATGACGAGGAGCGCTCTCTATAAGCTCATCACGGTGTGGCCAAGCGCGAGGTTCATCATCGCGCCATACAGTTTCAAGTCCTGTTACGTGATGAAGCGGCTCAATATCTTTGGTTTCAACTGTTTGTACTTGCTCAACAAACTGCAAGATGTCAGATAACTGTTGAACAAATTGCGTTTGCTCGTCTTCTGATAACTGCAACCGAGAAAGTAATGCTATGTGATCTAATTCTTTTGGTGTTAACATAGTGTTTTAAGTTACGGATGTACTGTATCGTACTCACGATTTTTTGCCAAGTAATGCGGTAAACTCCTTCTCACTGAGAATTGGTACGTTTAATTCTTGTGCTTTAGCATATTTTGAACCAGGATCTGTCCCAACAACAACGTAGCTTGTCTGCTTACTGACACTAGAACTGACTGTAGCACCTGCTTTTCGTATTGCATCTTGCGCCTCACCCCTGGTCATAGTCTCAAGCGTACCAGTCAGAACAAACGTCTTGCCTGATAACAATGTCTGCCCCACTTCTGCAAAGCCTTGCACCTTAACAAATGATAATAATCTCTTGAGAAAATCCTCATGATCTTCATCAGCAAAGTACGATGCGATGCTTTTTGCGACAACCCCTCCAACATCTGGCAAGTTTTCGAGTGTTTCTACAGGGGCTTTCTGAATATTTTCTAAATCGTGCAAATGACTCGCAAGAGTAAATGCAGTTTGTTCCCCAACATGACGAATACCCAAAGCATACAAAAAACGAGGTAATGAGATAAGTCTTTTTTCTTGAATAGCAGAAACTGTCTTCTCTGCCGCAACTGTAGCAAAACCTTCTAATGACTCAAGATCACCGGGCACGAGTCTAAAAAGATCTGCCGCATCTTGTATGAGTCCATGTTCGAGTAGTTGATCAATAATCTTAGGCCCAAGGCCTACGATATCAAAAGCTGGCTTTGAAACAAAATGATATAACTGCTCTTTTTCAATTGCAAATATCTTTTTATTTTCTACATAGTGTTGTACCTCACCCTCTGACTTATACACCTTAGAACCCATGAACTCTTTTGGCATTTTAAACTTCTTTTCACTACCATCACGAAGCTTTTTAAGTACCTCAACAATATCAGGGATGATATCACCAGCTTTTTGCACAACAACTGTATCACCTATACGAACATCAAGGCGATTAATCTCATCCATATTATGGAGAGTTGCACGTGAAACTGTTGTGCCAGCTACTGCTACTGGCTCTAGCACAGCAACCGGAGTCAAAACACCTGTCCGACCTACCTGAACTAGTATATCTTCTACGCGTGTTGTCACCTGCTCAGCGGGGAACTTCAGAGCTATCATACCGCGAGGTGCTTTGCCTACTACCCCTAACTGCTTTACTGTTTTAATATCATTTATCTGTACTACTACACCATCAATCCAATATTTAAGCTTATTTCGTTTTTTCTCAAGTTCTTTGTATCTAGCAAATATCGCATCTATATCTTTACACACCGCATTATGCTCACCTGCTACAAAACCCAAATCTTTTAGCATTTCATGCACATCTGCATGCTTTTTTTGTCCAAGGTCAGTAATAATGTCATATGCCATAAATGAAAGCCCTCTCTCTGCAGTAAGGGAAGCATTTAACTGACGAATAGACCCAGCAGCTGCATTGCGAGGATTTGCAAACTCTTTATCTCCACGTTTTACTTGTAGTTCGTTTAGGTCATTAAATGCCTGCTCACTCATAAAAACCTCTCCTCTAACTTCAATCTGATGTGGAGTTTTTGGTATATTTTTGAGTTTCAAGGGCACTGCCTCGATAGTACGAATGGTATGTGTCACATCCTCACCTACTTTTCCATCACCACGCGTTGCTGCGCGTACCAATACACCATCTTCGTACACAAGTGATACAGCCAGACCATCCATCTTAGCCTCAATAAAATACTCATATGGCCCAGGAACAATACGTTCTAAACGTTTTTGCCAATCTTCCATATCCTGCCTATCAAATGCATCTTGCAGAGAAAGCATAGGGACTGCATGTTGTACTTTTTGAAAAGCAGCATCTGCTCTACCCGCAACTCGCTGTGTTGGAGAATCTGCTGTTATCAGATCTGGGTACTCTTGTTCTAAATCAAATAGTTCTTTCTTTAGTGAATCAACAACGCTTTCTGGCAATTCTTCACGATCTTCAACATGATACAAATAGCGATGATACTGAATCTCATCGCGTAATTTTTCAATTCTTTTTTTAGCCTCGTTTTTTTTCATATTTAGTTTGGACACGGCGCGCTTCCTCCGTAGCCTTTAGTAATGTCACAATCAGAAAATAGCACAAAATCAGCAAATGCCTTGGTGGTTGTAACTCCAGTACTTACCTGCGCTCTAAGCGACTGCGCAGCTGTGCGATATTCACCTGTTGTAAAAATATCCACTGTACGACTACCCACAACATTACCTGACCCACCACCGCTATCATATGCAACTACTGTGGCCGTGATTGTATCATATAAAGCCCGAAATCTTACTTTATAGTTTCTACTAGCAGAAGGAAAATTACTTGCAATAGAATATGTTGAACTATCCACGGCTGTACACGTGGACACACCCACTGCGTTGTCACATGTTTGAACAAATACTTGGGTGTCGCTGTTATCAAAGTCAGCACGTAATTCTTGATACTCTATCTCAAGCCATGGCTCAATACCATTGTTTGGATTATTATCAGACCATGTGATCTCAATCGACTCAATACCATATCCAGTAGCCAAAACCTCATTAAACATATTCAGTTGATGTACATTGCCTGGGTTTAATGTAAATGTTGTTGCTGGTGAATCTTGCCAATATGCAGTACAGTCTCTATTACCAAAATTACCCATAGCAAAATAACAATCATCTGGACTTGATGGCGGCGGATCACCCGATGGAATCTCTTCTATTTGACTCACAAAAGTAGAATTATCTTTACGATACAAGTACACTGCTTGCTCTATACCACTCTCTGCGGCATAAAACGCATTAATAGCGTCATCTACATTTCGTGACTGACGAAGTTCATTAAGAACAATACTACCCACTGTTAGCCCAGCAACCACTGAACCGCTCATCACCAATAGCGAGAGTAGTAAGATGCTTCCTTGTTGCAATTTTTCTTTCATATTATCGTCTATAAAATCGTGAAGATACTGTTGTCTGCATAGTAAATGTTGCCAGTTCGCGTGCATCACTTGTAGTATTCTCAGTTGTCATAATTATTGTTATACGAGGCTGAATGTTGTTGTTATATGTATCACTACCTGTTACTTCAAAAGGACTTTGATCTGGCTGTATCAAAAAGTTAAGTGATGTTACCTCAATACCACTAGGCGACAGTGGAACCCAATCACTACCAGTGCATGTTTCTTGAATACATACAGACAAACACGATGTCGAGCCACTAGGACAACCAGTTGTTTGTAGACCAAAGCGAATCGGATCTGATTGGGTATTACGTAAAGCAAGTTCTGACTCACCTGCTACATCAATGCTTCCACTGTAATAATCATAGTCAATTTCTCCAAGACGAGCTTCACGAGACACAGCCTCAAACGCAAATCGAGCATCAGTTGCTGTTTCTTGAATAGCCTGAGTTTTACGCTGCGTATCATTTGTCCGTACAAAAATATCAGCAACCAAAACTGTTGTCGTAACAAAAATAGCTGACGCAACCAAAACCTCAACTAATGTAAAACCTTTATTGTGTGCTTTGTATTTCATTAGCGCCAATTAAATAGTCTTTTCTCTACACTTACAGTGCGTGTATTATCGCGTTGTGTCCACTGCACCTCTGATAAAATTCTATACCCTATAGTGGTCCCCACGCATGTAGCGCCTTCCTCAAAGTCAGTTGGATCCTCACTACAAATACGATTAACCTCTACTCTTCTCTTGTACGGTGTAGCTGTCCATCCCGGCCCTTCAACTGCACCTTGTACATAAAGTAAATTATTTGTGTCCCAATACATAGTGGTCTCGTTATTTGCAAAAGTTGTATTTGCAGAAAGGAAATCTATCGACCATGTTTGCGTACCTGTATTGTATTCAATGATGCCGTCATCATTTGTGCCTCCCGAGTTAAGACCTGTATCCCATGTTGCCGTATCATCCAAATAGTTTGAATCCCGTATATTTGTAATAAGCTCAACACCTTCGCGAGCTAAGTTTATAGCCAAAAGTTCCTGACTTGAAATATTAGTAGCGGTCAGTGTATTCCCAGCTAAACTCATAACACCAGTCACACCAACAGCCACAACACTTATCGCTATAAGTGCCTCGAGTAATCCTTGTCCAGTTTGTGTAAAAAACTTTTTCATTAGTAAGGGTCTCCTACATTTACCTGCCCACTAGTACCATTAACTGTTACGTCAATGGACTGACCGGTTTGGATATGCAGTATTGTAGCCGTTGCTGTCCCAGTTGTAAGCACACCAGCCTCGTACACATCACCTGCAGGTTTAGCAAAGAATATATCAAACGTACCCGAAACTCGTACATTCTCAAGAAGTCCTGGTGAAATAACCTCTTCTCCGCTATCATAGCGATTTGGGCTTGCGCTACTCACATCATCTGCATACTCACGAAATGCAGAGTTATTATTCAGACCCCTGATGCCATAACCATTTATATTTACCCCGCCGTACCCTGTAATTGATCTTGTTTGTGTTTCACGAAAATAAGATGCTAATAACTCTGCTGACTTACGTAGTTGCTCAGAACGATCTCCCTCCCGAAAATTTGCAAGCATAGTTGCAGATACAACCAAGAAAATTGCCAAAGATGCGACTAGTTCTATGTATGAAAAACCTTTTTGGTTCATAGCGCGTGTAAATACCAATTTATTATTGACTCACCCCATAGCATACTCACAAACGTAGCTGCTGCTAAAAATGTACCAAATGGCACCTGTGACTGTAACTTTTTCTTATGCGACATAATCAGAATAATCCCAACAACTGCACCAACAACATATGCTATACCAAGCGCTGCAATCGTCTGTTGCCAACCTAAGATAACCCCCATCAAAACACCTAAACGTATATCACCACCACCAATCCATGTTCCTTTTGAAACCACAAACTGCACCAAGAATAATCCACCCGCAATAGCGGCACCTATAAGCATTGACTGCAGCGTTGGCGCAATTGGTACCAACTCAAATGCATGTACTATAAATATCAAACCAATCGCAGGGAGTGTGACAATATCAAGAATCAAGTAATAAAAAAGATCATATAAAAATATCAGAACAAGTAGGCTTGTTATCAACCAAAACCATGCTACCTGTACAAAACCATCACCAAAGAGTACGCCGATACCAAACCCGCTATGCACAAATACCATGTACACAATTACAAATAGGGCTGCTAATACCACCTCTACGTACCAATCACGCCATGGAATCTGAGCTTTGCATTTTCGACATGCGCCCTTTTGTAGTAAAAAACTAACTATTGGAACAAGCTCGAACCACTGCAGTATATTTCGGCACGAAGAACACCGTGACCTACCATAGAGCACTGACTCTGATGACTGCAAACGATCTATAATAACGCCAATAAAGCTGCCAATACTTGCGCCAACAAGTGCTATAAGTATGTATTCCATGTATGTATTGTACCAGACAAAAAAGCCATAGAAAAGCACCAAATCAAAACCCCTAACCAAAATTTGGGTAGGGGTTTGAAATGCGAAACAAGTGTAGTTTATGGACAAGCTGCTCCACCACTGACGATACCGTTTTCACTTGCGCAGGCTTCGCCTGCTGCAAGATCACCAGTAGCACCTTCGAGGAAGAAGTAGATGTCATAACCTGTACCTGAACCTGTCTGTGTGTATGAGTACGTACAACCAGCAGCATCACCACCAGCATGAGCACACTCAGTACCAGTACTACTTGGATCTGTTGGAATAAGACCCATGTAAGTGGTACCAGCAGCAGTTGCATCAATACCATTAGTAGAACTAATAGTGTCACAAGCTGCAGAACCAGTACAATCAGTACCTTCACCTAGCTCAGATGCAGTACCTGCAGGATATGAATCGTTGTCAACATAGTAAAGCTCAAGAGCAGTCTGAATTGACTTCATGTCTGAAACACGTTTTGCGTCACGTGATTTCTGTCGTGCGTTGTTTAGAGAAACAACAGCAAGTGTTGAAAGTAAGCCAATAATTGCGATCACTACCAAGAGCTCGATCAATGTAAAACCTTTGTTATTTTTCATATGCATGACCTTTTTTAATTACTTAAAACAAAAATACGCTATGCATGTGTGTGATTTTTCCTTTTTCGACAAGCGTCAAAAAGAAATATCACACCGCTTATCGAATGCATGTTGTATTTTGTAATAATGATTCGACCTTTGTTTTCCACATTAAAGGAAAAATTGTACTTATATTATACAGAAAAATCAGCTTTTTTTCAAAACTAATATCCTGCACTTAAGTTATATAGCGGCAAAATAATAGAAATAACTACGAAACCAACGGCGCCACCCATGACAAGCATGATCAAAGGCTCAATAAGTGTAACTAAATTGCTAACTAGATTTTCTAGCTCACGAGAATAAAAAACTGTCAGCTTATCTAATATTTGATCAAGCTTACCTGTTTGCTCACCTACTTGCATCATTTGCGATACCATTGTTGGTATATCTTCGCTTTGTAAAAACAAAGTGGCAATCGACCGGCCATCCTCAACCTCTTTCACAGTTTTGCGAAGCACATCCTCGTACACATCATTACCAACAACATCAGCTGTAATCTGCAGTGCAGTGGTTAGTGGCACACCACCTACAATCAAAGTTGAAAGTGATCGTGTGATACGTACAATATAAATTCTTTTGTATAATTGGCCAAAAACTGGCAATTTTATTTTGAGATAATCCCACTGTGTCTTTAAAGGACCTGTTCTGCCGGTTGCAAAACGAAATCCAGCAACAAGCGCTACTATACCTATGAGAACCGTCCACCAATAACTCGACATGTAATTTGATATACTTACCAAAATCTGGGTAGTAAACGGTAACTCTTGGCCTGATTGTGTCAAAATACTTGTCAACTTTGGAAGTACAAATATACTCATCAAAAAACCAACAACAACCAAACCAACAACAATAAACGCCGGATAAATCATAGCACCCTTAATCTTGGCCTGCATATCATAATCCTTTTCTTGTTGATCAGCTAGATAATTGAGTGTTTCGTCGAGCTTACCTGATGTTTCACCAGACTTGATCATAGAAATGAAAAAGTCAGAAAAAATCTTAGGGTAACGTGCAAGTGCTTGCGACAACTTTGCACCACCATCAACCTCATCACCTATTTCACCAACAATCTTCTGCATGCGTTCGTTTTCTGTTTGATCATGAATAATACGAAGTGCTTGAACAATAGGAACATTAGCAGATGCCATGACAGCAACTTGCCGTGAAAAAAGTACAATATCCTTAATCTTAATGGCGTTCAAAAATGGCAGATCTATCTCACCTTTGCGAGCGCTACCTTCCTTTAGAGATAAAATAATCAAGCCTCGATCAGAAAGCATTGATGCAGCAACACCCTCCGTGGGTGCCTCAATAATACCTTCGATACGTTGGCCAGATTCATCACTGGCTTTATACTGAAATACTGCCATATACTACCTATAATGCATTAAATGAATCAACAGACCGTGCAAACGCAAGTGCATTTTCTTTGTCTACTTGCCCACTACGATACAGCTCTTGCAGATATCGATCCATGGTAATCATACCATCACTTCTGGATGTCTGAATCAAGTTATGAATCTGATCAAACTTCATTTCTGCGACTGTACGCTGCATACTTGCAGTTCCAAGTGCTACTTCAAGTGACAAAACCTTACCGCCGCCAATCTTAGGGACAAGCGCCTGTACAACCGCACCAACAAACACACGCGAGAAAAGATCAGCATAGTGCTGTAACTCACCTTGATCAAGTAACAACATCAATGACTTTACTACCTGATCAACAGATGATGCTTGATACCCAACACAGACAAGTACGCCGTTTTGTGACAAGTTAATAAGACGTTTCAGGACTTCCCCATTTGGAACGTCACTTGCAATAACCACATCAACGTCCTGTTCACCTATATCAAGACCGGTCATCCAGCTATTGGTATCAGTACCAATCTCCTGCTGCTGTATAATGCTTTTGTGACTAACCATTGAGTACTCAACTGGATCAGACAAAATGAGAATGGTCTTTGCTTCACGCTGATTTATGGTCTCTGCAAATCCAGCAAGTGTTGTCGTAACACCTGATCCCTGGCGCCCTGAGATAACTACCAGTCCCTGTGACTTCATAGTTAACTCATCAATTTCCTTTGGAAAACCAAGATCAGTTAATTTTTTTACAATTGAAGGAACATAGTGAAACTCAAGAGAGTACATACCGCGCTGTTTTGTAATATCAACACGAAAACGATTTTGATCTACAAAATCATACAAGAAAATAAGCTCTTTTTCTTTTTCTAAGCGCTCTCGTTGCTCTTCTGTTGCAATAGCTTCAATAACTGTAGCAACAAAATCCTGTGTAATTACCTCCTCTTCCTCAAGAACAACCAACTGCCCATCAATTCGGATAGTTGGCTTGTTTCCAACAACAATATGCAAATCAGACGCTGATCGCTCAGCACTAAGTGCAAGAAGTCGCTTGAGTGTAATGTTCTGTGTAGTTTCCATAAGCTGTTTTATTTAGTAGCAGTCAAAACTTCCTCCATTGTTGTAAATCCTTGCAGCGCTTTAACCACACCATCTTGACGCATGGTCAATGAGCCCTGCTTTTGGAATGCATCACCAATATGGGTCATATCATTGTCAGTAATCATCTGCTGCAGTTCTGGCGTCATAACAAGTACCTCAACAACAGCAAGTCGCCCCTTATACCCTGTATCTCCGCAGCGCGCGCACCCTTTTCCATGATAAAACACTAGCTTCTGTATGTCCAAGTCTTTTGGAATCTCAGACTCAGGGGTTGTCTCCAAAATTTTCTTTGCAATATTTGTCACTCGTTCAGGCAGCTCAATGGTTTCTTTACAATTATCACAAATCTTACGCACCAAACGCTGTGCAATAACAAGATTAAGCGTTGATGCAAGCAAAAACGGCTCAACTTGCATATCAATAAAACGAGGCACAGCACCAATCGCGTCATTGGTGTGAAGTGTTGAGAGAACCAAGTGACCAGTAAGAGCAGCATGAATAGCAAGTTCAGCGGTTTCATTATCTCGAATCTCACCAACCATAACGATATCAGGGTCCTGACGTAAAATAGAACGAAGACCACTGGCAAAAGTGTAGCCGATTTCGGGCCTCACCTGCGACTGGTTTACACCTTCTAGATAATATTCAATTGGATCTTCAAGTGTAATGATATTTACTTCTTCCTGGTTAAGAACATTTAAACCAGAGTAAAGCGTAGTAGACTTACCACTACCAGTAGGACCAGTTACTAAGAACAGTCCATTTGGCTTCTTAATATTCTCTTCTACGTATTTTAAATTCTTGCCATAAAAACCAAGCTGCTCCCATGTGAGACTACCGCCAGACGTATCCAAAATACGAATAACTACCTTTTCTGCTCCAGCAAGCGGCAGAGTTGAAATACGCATATCAATAGTCATATCAGATACACTCAAACGAATACGGCCGTCCTGTGGAATTCGCGTTTCATCAATCTTCAAGTTAGATAGCACCTTAATACGTGATACTACTGAGTTATGTAAGTGTTTTGGTAGTTTTAGAGATATTTTGAGCTTACCATCCACACGATAACGAACAACCGAAGCATTATCGAGCGGTTCAATATGAATATCAGATGCCTTAGCCTCAACAGCATGTTTGAAGATAACTTCAACCATTTTTGAAACAGGCGCAGACTTAATCTTCTCTTCAAGTCCTTGCTTCTCCTCTTCTTCCTGTTGTTTTTGTTCTTCTTCTTTCTTGGTATATACATCTTCAATTGAAGACAACACTTCTTTTGCTTCTGCACCAAGACTCTCGTACTGCTTGATAATCGCCCTAAAATTGCTTGCACCAATTACATAATACTCTGGTTGCCAGCCTTGTTTACGCGACAAAAACTCAATAGCCTCAATAGCCTTAAAATCCCCTGGCTCAACCATTGCAATCTTCAAATGCCGGCTAGCCTCGTCATACTCGAATGGCAATATTGAATAACTTACTGCCAAATCTTGTGGGATCTTATCTAGTACATTCGCGTCAATGACCTTACCTGACAAATCTATAAACGGCAAAGAGAAAATCTCACCAAGCACTGGCACCCATACCATCTCGTCTATACCAAGCTTACTAAGTACATCAGCAAGATTAGACCCATCTTGAACTGAAGCCTTAAGTGTTGTGGCTTGCTCCGGATTGAGTAAGTTCTTGGTAACAAGCCGATCTATAAGTTGTGCATCAAAAGTTGAAATCATACTACTCGATGGTGAAAGGTGTAAACGGGTTTTCCCTACCCTTTGGCTCAAGCGGGAATGACACAGGAGAATAATCTTCTAATTCATTGAACTCATCTGATTCAAAAATATCATCCTCCACACGTTGTGGTACCCCAGAGCTACCTACTGGGTTAAGCGTATCCTCAAGTGATCGCCTATCAGATGTATCAGAATTTTTATTTACAAAAAACAACGTACCACCAATTGCAACGATCATTACTACTGCTAAGAGAATATTTTTTTGTGTTTCTTTATTCAGCGCCATCTTGATTGTCTTCTAAAAAGTAAACAAAGCCCGTAATGGTGTAACCATCTTGTGCTTCAGTATAATTGAATGTCTGAATATTCATTATACGGACACTACGCTCAAGCTTGTCTAGGATAGTTCTGTAACTATCATAGCCATCAGTTGCTGTGAAAGAAATCTGAAACTGTAAAATCTCAAATGGCATTACAGCACCTTCTCCAAAATCCAGTGTTGATACAAAAAACTCTGTCATATACATACCCTCGCTATCAA
>JBMYTV010000010.1:0-42345 GCA_049604715.1 Patescibacteria group bacterium | reverse complement strand
TCGCTATCAAAAAGCTCTTCGAGCTGCGCCATAAACTCTGGGACCTGCTGTGCAGTAGGAAGCATCTTTTCAAGCTTATCTCGTTGATTCTTATCAAGAGAGTTATATAGCTTTACAAGGCGCTCTGCATTGGCGCGATTACGTTTTGATTGTGCTAGTTGGTCTTCCCAATACGCAACATCATCAGCTGTAACTTCTGTTATGTTTCGCAATTGCGGTTGCAATAAGAAGAAATATCCACCAAGTAGAATAATCGCCACCTCAATGATCAAGAGCCATCGTTTGTAACGAACCAAAGCGCTCACAAGCTGCCGTGACCTTGGCTTTGAATTTGGATCACCACTAACAGTGACACGTTTTTGTAATTTTGGATCTTGCTTACTCATACTTATCTAGTATTGATTCTTCTTCTTGAATCTTAAAAACAAAATTGATGGTACTATTCACAGTTAAATACCTTTCTGAAATTTCAGGATCAAGAAGCTCATAAAGTGAGCTTGAAGCAGCTCCTTCTATCTCTGCTGTTTCAATAAGTGATTTGACTTCGTTTATATACAAATCCCATCGCTCTGTATCAAGTGACGCTGCGTTCATCTCAAGTCCTGACACAGACTCATGTTCTTGGAAAATTCTATACTGACGCGCAAGATCAAAGTATGATCGTGCGTATACATCAAGCGTTACCGTATCGTTGGTTCCAATAGACATAGAATCATAGTACACCTCAGGCAAAGTTTCATCTTCTAGAAAATCAAACACCAACGACCATTTCTCACGCCCATTCAATATCTCACTCACCTTTTGCGTTTGCTCTGTAAATTCTGCAAGTTTTGTAATATCACTTTGCGACGCTTGTATCTCTTGCTCATACTGAGCAACTTCCTCTTGTAGGTTTGTGATGTACTGTTTGTTTGTAGCACCAAAAATTGTGAGTGCGACCAAAGCAGCGCCAACAATAGCAACGCTAAATAACCCGAATAAAATAACGAGCTTGAGAACATCCTTTGACTCCTCAGCTGACTGGAGTTCTTTTGGAATCAGATTAACACCAACCTCATCACCAGATGTCTCCTCTACTTCCTTTTCTAAGAAATCTTTAATAGAAGAAAGACTGAGTTTACTTCGATCTGGTTGGTCATCTGAATCATCTTTTGAAGTAACTGTAATATTTTTGTCATCAGCTACTTTTTCTTCAATCTTCTTCTCTGGTGGAGGTGGGTCAGGTTTTGGCTTTGGCTCCTCAACCTTCAGACTAATTGGTGCTGATGGCTTTTCTGTTGGTGGCTTTTTGGCTGGATCGGGTGCTGGCGGTGGTGGGGGCGGTGGTGCTGCAGGGGGTTCAGCCTCTTCCTTTTCATCAGATGCATCCTTCACAGCTACAGTAAAGCTTGGCTTTGCTCCTTTAGAAAACTCTATGTTTTTCTCTTCTTCCTTTTCTTCTGGCTCGGGAGCAGATTGCTTTTTTGCAAATAATTTACTAAAGACCCCTCCACTGCCAGTACTTCGCTGCATTGGTTCCTCTTTTCTCATTGGCTCAAGTTCTCGCTCCTTTTTCTTAGGCGCAATATCAAGAGACACCGATGGTTTGATCGACTTTTGTAAATCTTCTGGTAGAAGGTTGATGTCCTTTTTTGTGTTGTTTTGATCTTGCGGCATGGGACAAAGAAAATTTTACGGCATCATTGGCTTAAGTGCGAGGCCGATAGCAACTGGGAGACGGGATCCAATCTCATCAAGTACAGGTTTTAAATCTTCGGGGTAACCAATATGCATCCATGGATCTCCAAGGTACGTATTGATATTTGTAACCTCTGCCAAAAATGAATCCATTGACGGAAGCAATGCTGATCCACCGGTTAATACAATTTTATCAACTGGCTGGTTAGTCTGACTTTGATACAAGTTATGTGAATATGAAATTTCTTGTAAAATAGGCTGCAGTGTCTGTTTCATAACACGCGGAATAGCACTGCCTGCTGCTTGATTCACTCCGATATCACGTTTAAACTGCTCTGCTCGTGATGGGTCAATATGTAAACTTTGCGCAATTGCTTGTGTTAATGTTTTGCCACCAACATCAATACTACGGTTCATAATAGGAATACCATCTTCGATCACAATAATATCAGTCGTAATAGAACCAATATCAACGATCATAACAGTACCACGCTGTGCGCCAGTGAGTGAGCGAGCAATTGCAAATGCTTCTGTTTCTAAATTCGCAAGTTGCAAACCTGCAGACTTCACAACATCAACATAACGAGACACCAATGACTTAGGGGCAGCTGTGATCAACACACGCAAGTGGTCAGGTTTAGCAGGTCCTTGGTTGCCAGTGCCTTGTGTAAGGTCAACTGGCTCTTGTGGATTTGGTGTTACTTTCTTTTCTTGCTCTTCTTCACCACTCTCCCCTGACTGCTCTTGAGTTTGTTCAGATGAGCTGCGCTCTGCCTGCAGTTGATTGATTGACTTGAGTTCTTTCCAATCCAGAATCATCTCTTCAAGAGGCATAGGAACAAACTTCTTTGCCTCCCACCTCACAGCCTGTGCCAAATCCTTCTTTGGCATGGCAGGTAAACTCAAAATAGAACTAAACACAGAAAACGTTGGCAATGCCGCCACCAATGATGGTGATGACATGCGTGATTGTTCTACTATTTGTTTAATAATATAAACCAACTTCGCGGTTGACTCCTCTGATGTGTCTCTCACAATATCAATAGAATCTTCAGCCATACCGTATGTTACCAGTGTTGGTTTTTTATGATCTTCAGCAAGTTGCACCATTTTGACGCTATCAGCACCGATGTCGATACCGATAACACTTTTGCTTTTTGTAAATAATCCCATGGCTATGTGTACAGATTAGTAGCTTACTATATAGTATACCACATTTTTGCCTTGTTATGCATAAAAATGCGTGTTTAAAAAGGCGTATTTTCTAAGAAAGTTGGCAAATCACTTGTCAAATCTTGGAATCCTGGAGGCGGGTTAGCAATGATGCGCCCATCAAAGTTAAAAAGCTCTGACGGTGTATTGATAACGTCAGTGTATAATCGCTGCAATGAAAACTGACGAGCCATAATAACACCATTAAACACAAGTGGAATATCTGAAGAAAATCCAGTACTAATGCGCCCACATCCATTTGAACTCACCAACAAACTATCAGGGCATGCTGTGCCATCACCAAGCACGATAAGATTAAGGTCAATATCTGTTACTGTTGGCAATATATTAACATCGCCAAGTACTATAATAGCCATTGAAGGTACATTGATAAGATTTGTTACTGTTGTGTCTTCATAACTAAGGTTCTCAGAAATAGTCAAATCTCCATCAACAATGATAGTACCTGCACCACTGCCTGAACTACCTGTACCAGCAAGCCATGTCATAGCAAGATCAAGGTCTAGATCACCAAAGCGTTCAAAAATATATCCATTGGGAGCCAGCGTATCAGTTGCTGGACTTCCACTCATAGGAACACCAAATACAGGGCCATAGTCACCGTCTCGCATACCCTGTACATCCAAAAAGTCTATTTGGTTATAGTAATACTCCCCTGTACCAGCCACGTCTTCTTTTAAAATTCCACCCAAATTAATCTGATCACGGATATAACTCTCACTTACCCCACTGCTTTTGTTAATTTCTTCAGACGTAAAATTACTTACTGTGCCACTTGCCATCACTAAATAAGCTGAATTGAAAATAGTGTTATTGATTGTGTTAGCATCAACGCTTGGTGAGATATTACGATACGCATACACATCACCTTGCGTTGTTTTGAAGTAAATAGTATGCCCAACAGAAATTGATGGGTCAAACTGCATAAACCCAAAGCCATAGCTACTACTATCAACATCATAACCATTCCATGCAAAGCCTCTTTGAAATGCATCAACCGAGCGAGGCGCTCCCATGGTAAAGTCATCAAGGTTCACATAAACACCATAGTCACTTGATGCACACTCACCAGTTGTATTGGAGCAATTAAATGAAACCCACTCAGCATCACCAGAAGCATCGCCCCACTCACATATCTTACCCCAACCACTGAGCTCAGCCCATCCATCTTCATCTGGTTCTCCAGTAAATATAGCCGGCAGTGTGCCATCAGGAGGTGTTGTGTCTGATCCACACCCTGGATCGCCGGTATGGCTTAGACATGTTGAGCCTACACATATCCAGCCCAAATTTTCATGCCACATAAAGCCTGTCATTTCCCCATTAAGGATATCTCCTGAGTCAGGGTCAGTAATAACATTCAAATCAAGCCCCCAGTCACTTGCAACCCAGCAGTTGTTGCTATCCACCTCACCAATATAACCACTATACGCGCTATTACAATTGTTATATGACGTCCATCCGTAGTATGTATCCCATGAGTGTCCTGCTAGGTTATCAGTAAGTGTTGACCATACAGCGGGCACTTTATGACCCATGACAAACACAGCTACAAGCGCGATAGTAGCAATAGTCGTAGGTATCAAAAACCATGTATGTAATCGGGATACACGCATACTATGTACAGTATATCATGCATACACAAAATAAAAATCCCCTGATTTCTCAGGGGATTTTAAAATATAAAGTATTATAACTCACAGCAATAAATCTGGTCCGTACTGTTATCATATCCAGCTAAAAATCTGTTATTATCGCATTCATTATCAGTCTCCCAGGCACACTCACTACCATTAGAGGAGTCACCGTCACCATAGACATTATCATCAGCCACTATATTATCATTAATAATCACGCGCTTTGGCGCACCTGCTTCAGGAGATCCTAAAAATTCCATTTTAGTAAAGTAATCCTCATATGCTGTACTTGCAAGGCACTTCACTGACCACTTAAAATCTGTTCCCCAGCATTTACCCCAGTTAGCATCAGTCTCTGTATCTCCTGCATTACAAGAAGCATCTACTGGCGAGCCTGAATGACTTTCATCACAGCTGATCGTACACGCATATTCACCAGGGTCACATGATATTCCTTCATCATCACAGTAATCACAACCAAGTGCCTGACACTCACCTATAGTTGCATAACAGTCTGGCACAGCTGCTGCTTCAGGAATCTCGAGCAAACTATCCATAACATTCATAAATGCCATACTCATTCGACTCTGACCAAAGTCTACCAAACGATTACCATCCTCATCTTCATGAGTCAACAGATTGCAAGCGCACTTGTCATTATAACTCCAGTATGTAGAGCCACCTGCATCAGAAGTTTCATAATGAGCAACACCACCATCACTTATACGAATATTTTGCGAATTACCAAACAAGGCCTCACCCACAACAACAAGCTTTTCATCTGGTGAAAGCTCACCAATACCAACATTGCCACCATAGACTAGAAGACCATTAGCTGCTGAAAGGTCTGTGTTTAAAGCAGCACCACCCTTTACGGTCAATGATGTATCGACCTGAGCATCCGCCCCATACCAACTACTCCTCACAACTGAAAATAGACTAAGCCCTGAAGCTACTACCACAACTGCAATAGCAAAAACTAAGTATTTGTTTGTAGACATAAAGATATTTTTTAAAACTCTGTTTGTATTGTACCCAAAAATATGCAAATAGAAAACCCTCTCAGATTTGAGAGGGTTTTTGGGGTCAAGAAGGAGTGGTCGTTAGTCGATTTGCGTGAGATTACTGATCGTGAAGACGTCAATATCTTCGTTGTGACTTACCATCACATACCATCCACGCACAGGATCAACAAGAACCCGCTTATAGCCTTTGCGCCATTCTCCAGGGACGAGAACGTATCCATGAGCAACACAGGGCTTGATATCGAAAAGGTTTACCGGTTCGCGCAGTTCAATTGATACTTCAGCACCATCGTGATCGTAGTCGAACACAACGTGTGCGTTTGTGGAAGTGTTGAACAACGCGTGAACGCGGTAATTGCCCTCATACTCGACAGGGAGTGACATCAAAACCGATGCGAAGTTGCCGTCCGGATTTTGCCATTCCTGGCGCCAAAGCGAGTCGAAGTCATGCGTAAGTTTGTTGGTTACGTGAATGGAAAAGCTGGTAAAAGCATGTCCTGATAGTACTATATTCGACTCGTCAACAATAATACCAATGGGAGAAAAATCCAAATCCAGATGATCACCAGTCTTCACATTCAGAAGATATCCATGCCCCGCACCGTTTGCATCTGTATAGGTACCGATAGCAAAAACTTTGTTTCCGTCAGTACCAAGCCGAGCGGTGCCGCCATCAAAGATGTAAGGGTAGTTATATGAAGCAACCAAGTTGAGATTGCTATCAAACTCCCGGACATATGTTGGCGATGAACCGTCTTGGTTCTTTGATGCAATAAAGAAATGACCTTGATCATCAGAGACGCCTTGATAACCCCACTGAATACCCGGGGTAGTAACCAATGTGTCAATGCGACCATACTCACCAAGGCGAGCGACCATGAGCGTCAGGTCGGCAGTTGCACCGCCGATTAGAATCCGTCCTTGCGCATCATGCCCAAGCGCCATACCTTTGCTGCCATCAGGCAACATAAACGGTACATAATTCTCAGAACGTAGCGTCATGGTATGCGGGCTGGACATGGAGTGACCATCCATTGAAACGAAACCGGTAAACTTGAGAGTAATATCTGTGCTAGGCGGAAGTTCAGGGAACTCAACCAACACCTTCTCAAGCGTATCGGGGTGAAAATTTACAGCTAAGCTGTACTGCGTTGTGCCAGAAGTAGCAGTAACTGTTCCGAGTGTGAGGATAGCCTCATCAAACGTTGCGGTTACTATTCCGCCTTTGGCGGGGAAATTCTGAGATCCATTAACAGGTTGAGTGCCGGTTAGAACAAGCCAATCAGTCGGTGCAGCCGACTTATCTTTTGTCGTATAGACAAAGCTTGTATCAATACCGTCACCTAAGACATGGAACTCGACCTGTGTGAGGTACGGATAGGGTGCGGTAGGGTGAAATGAAATACCCTGCGCAGTAACCGTAGTTGTACCCGGGCAGGTTGAATTTCCGTGGGTCACCCATGCATCCAGATCGGATACTGCTTTAGAGAGAGTGGCATGCAAGGTTTGCATGCTATCGATTTGAGTATTCGTTGTCGGGGTCGGCGTCGCTGTGGGGCCAGTCACAGTTACGGGTGGTTCTTGGCCAGGGCCTTGGACGTCGCTTTGGTTGGAGCAGCCAACCAGCGCCATCCCGGCGATGATGAGAGAGATCATGATATATTTTTTCATGACTGTCTCCTTCCTTGTTTGGTTATTCAATTTTGAAGGTCTTTGTACTACACTGTAAAATAAGCATATTTGCAAGGAAAAGTCAAGGTTTTTGGGCTAATGTTAGGTAAAAATAATAAAACCTTATAAGATTAAATATTATGCCACAAAACAAAAAAACACCCAAATACTGGGTATTTAAGCGAAACTTCTATCTATTATAAATTAAACTTTAGTGGTTTAATTAAGTATAATTTTTACCTTGGGCTAATTGACTCTAAAATAACAGGATGCACCTCTCTTTGTGTCTCAGACTGAGGAGTAATACTTGCCAAAATGACAGGATGAACTTCCCTATCTGAGCCTGGTTTTGGGGTGATACTTGCCAAAATGACAGGATGTAGTGGGTGTATGAACCCCTCTTCTGTTACATATTCGCCTGCATATCTATCCTCAATAAACCGCAATGCAAGCTCCCCTTCTATATAATGCACAGTAGTCATTACAGCTGAAGTCAGTAAAAACAACACTGCTACAAACAGTATTGCAGTTGGATAAAAGACTTTTGTAAAGTTTTGGGTTTCTGTAGATTTACTTGGCATATACTGCTTGCTCTAGTCTTTCTAGCCGAGCCTCAAGTTCGTCAATATACTCTTGTTGCTCCTGCATACCTTTGATAAGCACGGGGATAAATTGATCATATGACACTGACTTATACCCTTCTCCATTTGTAGACACAATATATGGATATAACATCTCTACATCTTGCGCAATAAGTCCATGCACTGGCATATTTTGAACATCTTTCTTCCATGTAAATGTAACTGGACGAAGCTTCATAATAGTATCCATCTCATAATCAAGCGCAACTATATCATCTTTCAAACGCTCATCTGATGTTGCGTAATAGGTCACTGCACCAACATCACCACCAACATCAAGTGGGTAGTCAGGAGTGGTGTCATGTATACCTACGTATGTATCGTCATCAGTGGTATTGTAGTAAGCTGTCATAAACTCTCTAGTCAAACCACCATCAGATTCTTGGTTGATAAAGTGCCAATCACCTGGGTTTGGCTCACCAGTATCCTCGTTGTAAATCATATATAAATCTCGGTCAGTCGCATATGTACGCAGGCCTTCCTCTGCAGTACCCCATCTAGTTACGTAAAAACCATTACTTGAATTGTTGCCAAGATCAACAGTTAGACTACCACCCTCTTCAGACCCTGTGAATATATCACCATCTTCATCAATCATAAAACGGACCTGAGCAGACTCGTCCTCATTTCTATCATCATCCTTTGTTAGAATTTCATATTGCCCACCTTTATTTTGATCGTCTTGTGACTCACCAGCTAAAGCTCGGAGTACAACAGGCGCGTCAACACTACTATACCCACCATCAAGTGACTCAAACATAATCTGCCCAAGCCAGTCACCAGTAGTCACGCCAGAGCTTTCTTCTCGTGAAATAAGCAATCTACCCCCTGCAGTATCACCCACATGAAAATCAACACTATCAAACGGATCAGAAGTACCCACACCAACTGCCCAGGTGGCAGTATTCGCGTACAAATCAGTTCCGCTTAAGGTCCAATATGATGAACCTGGGACACTTGTAATATCAGACCAACTCGCATTACCACTTGCATCAGACACAAGCACATAGCCGTTCGCCTCTGTACCATCAACAATAGAAATAGAGTTACCAAAATATGACGTACCATTGACTGCTAAGGCGTGGGAGCCTTGTTGTGATGTATACCGTACGTGTAAGTTTGCACCTTCAACTGTTAAGAGATCATTCGCACGAAGCATAATACGTGCGTCATAATCATTGCTACTACCAGCATCATTGAGAAAATCAATATACGGGGTACCATTCCTGACTAACTCCAAGGTTCCCGAGCCTATCTGTGTACCAAACATAGTTGGCTGACTCATGTACGCTGTACTACGTACATGCAATGCTGCTTCTGGTTCTCCGCCAATACCCACCTTACCATCCTGAGTAATCATCATACGGTCAGCTGGTAACCCGCCATTGTAACTCCAAAACCTAAGCGAATCGTCACTAATACCATTTGCATATATTGACCAATGCTCATCTGGATCACTTGTACCATACTGTAACTGTATTTCAGGGTTAAATGTAATATCTTGTACACGAAGCACCGCGCCACTACTGTTTGATGGCACTAGACCACCAGTCGTACGCCGTACATACAAACCAAGCGAACCACTGGTGATACCGATATTTGCAGCTTCAATATTTGTCGCATCATGCAGAATTGCAAAACTGGCTGTTGCTGGTCCAGCAATGTGAGAAATTTCAAACACTTCATCTGCGTCATTGGTGCCAACTACATCAATCATACCTGTAAAATTCAGATCACTAGTAATATCTTGTGCATCACTACAACTTGAATAAATAGGCTTTGTTCTATTAGCAAGTGGCGGATTCGCACCTGGACCCTCCCATGACGAACCATCAAAACATGACTGCGCATACGAAAAATCAGGCACAAATAGTGCCCCAAAAACCAGCGAAAAAACCACAGGGATAACGTATTTTTTCATAATAAATCTTAGTTGACCTACAGATATGTGAATTATACAATACAATTGTATACTTGTCATATAGCAATTGCCTGTATACAGCTAATTTATAAACTATTCATATGAATACATTTCTCTATATTATTGGAGCCATAGTTGTTGTGATAATCCTATGGCTTATCGCAGTCTACAATGGGCTTATTCGCCTAAAAAATCGCGTTGACGAAGGATGGTCAGATATTGATGTGCAACTCAAGCGGCGCTATGACCTTATCCCAAATCTAGTTGAAACAGTGAAAGGATATGCTGCTCATGAAAAAGAGCTTTTTGAAAATGTTACCAAAGCACGCAATCAAGCAATGCAAGCTGGCACACTTGGAGACAAAGCTCAAGCAGAAAACATGCTGACCGACACCTTGAAGTCATTGTTTGCTGTGGCAGAAAATTATCCTGATCTTAAAGCAAGTGAAAACTTTGCAAAACTTCAAGATGAACTCACAGATACTGAAAACAAAATTCAAGCAGCACGCCGCTTTTATAACGGTTTGGTACGCGACTTTAACACCAAAATTGAAGTATTCCCAAACAATATGATTGCTGGCATGCTTGGCTTTAGCAAACGTGAATTCTTTGAAGTAGAAAACGAACAAGAAAGAGAAAATGTTAAAGTCGAATTCTAAGCTCTATGTACGATCATATTGATGCCAACAAACGCAAATCAGTACTTCTCATAACTTTCTTTGTTATTGTAGTCGTTTTTGTCGGTTATGCATTTGGACAATACACTGGCTATGGCTACGGTGGTGTAGTTATAGCCACCATCATCGCGATAGTCATGTCATTAGTTGGTTACTTTGAGGGCGACAAAGTCGCTCTTGCAAGTAGCGGAGCAAAAGGACCGCTCAAGCCTAATGACAACCCATATGTATATCGTATGGTTGAGAACTTGAGCATAACTGCTGGGCTGCCAATGCCAAAAGTATATATCATTCCCTCACCTGCTTTGAACGCATTCGCAACTGGCCGTGATCCAGAACATGCATCAATTGCAATTACTACTGGTATTATTGAAAGGCTTGAAAATGAAGAACTGGAAGGTGTAATAGCACACGAACTAGCACACATTGGCAACTATGACATACGTGTTATGACACTAGTAATTGTACTAGTAGGTGTTGTCACGTTATTGGCTGATTGGTTCTTACGTATTAGTTTTTTTGGAGGTAGTGACAATAGAAGAAATGGTGGCAATGTCATTGCTATTGTAGGTCTTATCTTGCTTGTTCTCTCACCTATCTTTGCAAAACTTATCCAGCTAGCAGTCTCAAGAAAGCGTGAATTCTTAGCAGATGCATCAGGTGCTTTGCTTACTCGCTATCCAGAAGGACTTGCACGCGCACTTGAAAAAATAAGCACACAAAGCAACATACCGCACGCTAACAAAGCAACAGCACACTTATTCATCGCAAATCCACTGAAACAAGGTGGGGCCATGTCAAAACTTATGGCTACACACCCACCTATTGCAGAGCGCGTTGCTGCACTTCGATCTATGACCTAAAACTTATGGGTATTTTCAAAAAATATTTTGGTAACAACCAAATAAAAACAGGCAGCGACTTCAAACAGTCTGCTGGATATGATTCGCTTCATAACTTACTTCGTAGAGCAAAAGCAAACGCTCCGTCTACACTTGGTAATGTATCGTATGAGGAACTGGATAAGTTTGAAAAGCTTATAGCTGGCACAGCACGACGTCTCCCTACTGGAGCAGGTTTCAACAAATACACTAAGTACCGTCTGAAGAGGAAGGTAGATCGATTGTATAGAAAGCACAGCATTAGCAATGAAGACCGCAAAGACTTTTACGATATTATTGACGCGCTCTAAATGCTCACTCCCAAGACACCTATAACTGCGCTTAATCCTGTTGGGCGTACAACTGCATCACGTCTCAAACGCATTGGCATTGAAACTGCCAATGATTTGTTATGGCACTTGCCTCGCGGATATGAGGACGTGTCTCAGGTTGTGGATCTCGCGGATGCCCCAGAAGGAACAAAAGCTACGTTTCATGTACGTGTAGAAAAAGTCTCAAAACGCATGACTAGGTACAAACGCATGAGCATGACTATAGCCGAAGTTGCTGATGACACAGATACTCTCAATGTCATTTGGTTTAACCAGCCGTATATAGCAAACCAGCTTCATATAGGAGATGAGCTACTTTTGGCAGGTGAAGTAAAATTAAATAAAAAAAACGAGCGACAACTCTCAAATCCAACATTTGAGAAATATTCTGACAACCCAACGCATACAGCTCGTATCGTGCCAAAATACCCATCAACCGCAAATATAACCCAGAAACAGCTTCGCTTCTTGATCAAACAAGTATTGCCACTGACCAAATCTATTGAAGACTACATACCGCAAAAGGTTTTGGAAACGAATAACCTGGCACCGCTTTCTCGTGCACTAAAACTAATTCACTTCCCTAAAAGCTCGGATGAATACACCGAGGCTGGAAAAAGACTTAAATTTGATGAGCTGTTTCTTACAAGCCTTACAGTACAAAGAGCCAAACAAGAACTACAAAATACTAAAGCGCCTGTACTTACCTTTCAAGAAGATTTGATCAAAAAAACAGTTGAATCACTACCTTTTGAACTTACGAGCGATCAACGCAAAGTTTCATGGGAAATACTAAAAAACATTGCATCTGGCTCGCCAATGAACAGGCTAGTACAAGGCGATGTAGGTTCTGGAAAAACTGTTGTAGCTGCACTTGCGCTTCTTAATACAGCCGCGAATAACAAACAAGGTATTTTACTTGCACCAACTGAACTGCTAGCCACTCAGCATTTCAAATCACTTCAAACACTCCTACCTTCTCATGAAGCATCACTTTATTTGCTCACACGCAGCACTACCAAAGCTATGCTCGATGGTACTGAACATGTTATGACCAAAAAGCGTATTCGTGAAGCTATCAGGAATGATAAAAACAGTATCATCATTGGCACGCACGCCTTGCTACAAGACGCCATCTCCTACTCTGATATTGGCCTTATTGTTATTGATGAGCAACACCGTTTTGGTGTAAAACAACGCCATGCACTGCATGACACCACCCCTGAATACATTCCTCATTTTCTCTCAATGACAGCAACTCCTATCCCCCGCTCCTTAAGCCTGACGCTTTATGGGGATCTCGATATATCTCGTATACAAACAAAACCAAAATCACGCAAAGATATCATTACAAGACTTGTTACTCCCAAGGAAAAAAAGAAGGAATACAGTTTTATAAAAAAAGAAATACAAAAAAGCAATCAAGTATTTGTCATATGCCCACTGATTGAAGAAAGTGACACACTTGGTGTTGCTTCAGCAACTGCAGTACATGAGGATTTGTCACAAAATGTATTTCCAGAATTCGAAGTTGGTCTTTTGCATGGAAAACTCAAAAAGGATGAAAAAGAACAAATCATGAATGACTTCCGCAACAAAAAAATAAACATGCTCGTTGCTACATCAGTCATCGAGGTTGGCGTTGATGTGCCTGATGCAACTGTTATACTCATCGAAGCTGCCGAGCGCTTTGGCCTTGCGCAGCTACACCAGTTTCGTGGACGTGTTGGTAGATCAGACAAGCAATCTTACTGTCTGCTTACCACTGAGACAACCAATGCTGACACACTAACTAGGCTCGGCTATCTTGTAGAGCATGTAAATGGCTTTGAAATTGCAGAAAAGGATCTTGAAACAAGGGGTCCAGGAGACTTATATGGATACAAACAATCAGGATTACCCCAACTCAAGATCGCATCACTATCAGACATAGAACTCATGAAAAGAGCTAAACAAGCAGTTGATGATGTTTTGCAAAATCACTCACTTGAAGATATGCAGCAGCTACAAGAAAAAATAGCTGAGCAGCATGCTATACACTTTGAATAATATTCTCTCAGCAAAAAACACCCTACGAAATGTAGAGTGTTTTTTGCTGGTGCTCTCGCCAGGATTCGAACCTGGATCGCAGGCTCCGCAAGCCCGTATTCTATCCATTGAACTACGAGAGCATTTTTACCTCTTAGCTATAAAAGAATCATAATGAATCCATTGTCCCGCTGTTTGGCGGGATCCGCCTTGGGCGGAAACTACGAGAGCAATGGCTCTTAAAAAACTGCCCAATACAAGCAGTTACTAATTTGTACCACAAAAAAATGCCTGTGGCAAGCTATAAACGAAGCAGCCGTGCAATGCTTTCAGAGATAGGCCGCCCTTCACGTTCTGGGTGAACTTGAATGTACTGCTCTAAAAATGTCTGCAAACGATTTGGGTCAATGTCAATAAATGGCACACCAAGCCGCGGCGTCGCAGCTGCCTTGAATTCAAAATATGCGGTATTGTCATCATCAGCTTCGCTCACTATCCAAAAACTACGTATCTCGTCATAAGCGTAAAACAAATTCTCAATAACAAGTCCCTCATCAGCAATTTTAAATGTAAACATGCGTGGCTTGCGCTGTTGTATAAACCAAATAACAAATGCCACTAAAATAACAAACACCGCAAACCAAAAATTTGCAGTACTCCACGAGAAAATCAGCAACAACGCTGCGAGCACACCTGCAGTTATATACCATCCCCTGCCACGCTCATATGGTATAAACTCAGGAAAATCCCACTCATATCTGACAGTACCATAAGATACTTTTTGTTCTAATAAATCTTTAGGCATATTTATTCTAGATCTTTCTAAGTATACCATTCAAGGCAAGTGCTTGACAACGAACAATATGGCGCGTATCCTACCCACAAGAACTTTTACACAGATTATTTACCCTTTCGGGGTGTGCACATCTACACAATACAAGGTGTATACACTCCGGGGGTAAATGCTATCAGCACATACATACCGATTATTGGTATGTCTACCCTCGTAGACCTAAGCATTAACATAAACGCTTATGTTCTACGTAATCCAAAGGGCGCTCGCGCTCGCAAGTCTGATAGTCATTCTGAAACTTTTCTTCCCGGACATAGCCGTCGAGGTCGAAAGTATTCTCCTAAGCGCTCTGCGCATAGTAGGATCCGTCCTCGCTACTTTAGAGGATTTTGACAGCCAGCTCACAGCTGACTTCTCAGACTTCTAGAGAACCTAGGCTTCCGCCCCTAACCGATCACAAGATCGCGGGGCGCCCTTTTGGCAAAAATCCTTTTTAGAGGGATTTTTTTTATTACAAAAAACGCCGGGATACCGGCGCCTTAGTACTCTCTGTATACTGTCTATGCCAGCCTATCACGCACCTTCACTACAATGTCATCTAATGTCCAATCAGACTTTACCAAGTAGTCTCCCGCACCCTGTTTTAGTGCTTCTTCTTTCTTCTCTGCAACCGCCAAGTTTGAAAGGATAATAACCTCAGCGTCTTTACCCCACTCATCCTCACGAAGCTCTTTAAGCGCTGTTAGCCCATCTTTCACAGGCATAATAATATCAAGCAGGATAAGATCTGGATGATCCTGCAACGCAATATTTACTGCCTCTTCGCCGTTTGATGCGTGAAGAACTTCATATCCTTCGGCAATCAATTTTTTAGACAGCACCTTCATTTGTTGCAGCTCATCTTCAACTAGTAAAATTGTTTTTTTGTCTGCACTCATATAATAGTAGTTAATAGTATGTAAAATTTATACTAGGCCAGACCCTTCTCGCCACTCTTGGCAATCATGCCAGTTTGTGGGATACAGACGTTAAAAGTCGTGCCTACATTTTCTTCTGATGTAAAATTAATTGACCCTCCGGCAGAAGTCAAAATCATCTTAGCCAAGTAAAGCCCCATACCAGTTCCATCAGTTGACTTGAGTGTTGCATTCTCTGCGCGATAAAACTTCTCAAATAATTTTGCTTGAGACAACTGAGGAATGCCAATTCCATTATCAACTACGCTGATTTCATACATATCATCAACCCCTTTTATACTAATATCTACCGTTGGACTATCCTCTGAAGAATACTTAATCGCGTTTGTAAGCAAGTTATGGATAACCTGATGAAATAGACCCTCATCAAGTGGCAACTCTGGAAGTTTCTTCTCAGGCTTATGAAAAGTAACTTTACATGACTTTTTCTCTGCCAAAGGCCCGACTTCATTGATAGCATCATCTATAAGAGCCTCGAGTTGATGTGGCTTTGGTTCAATTTTTAGCCTACCAGATTCTAATCTGGACACGTTCAGCAAGTCATTCACTAACCGTACAAGCCTTTTGCTGCCATGATATACAGTGTCCAATGATTCTTTTTGTTCTTTGTTCACCTCACCCAAATCTCCACCCATAAGCATTTTAAAAACACCTAAATTTAGGTGTTTTGGTAATCTAAGGTGCTATTTTCAAAATTGACAAGGCACCACCGATAACAAATGTCAGGAAATCAGCGAACAAATACGCTAACCATACACTTTCTATATTCAGCTCCTTCACTTCCATTATCCCGTGTTCACCCTCAACAATAGCGGATAATATAATACTTACAAAAAGAATCACCGAAGCTAAAAGCCATATAGTTATTAACCCTCCCCATATTGCTCCCATTAAAAAAGAAATGGAAAACGTACCGAGCAGGATGCTGGGAAAGCGATCCCAACCAAAAAGCGGGTGTTGCTTTTTTTTGCGATCAAAAAGATAACCGATCACGCCTGATAAAATAAACAAAGCAATATACACTACGGTTTGAATAGACATATAGCCTCACTTGTTAAAGATCCAACTTGGTTGACTTAGAAACTAAGGTTAGCCCTTACAATCTTTTGTGTCAAGAAAACATGCAATAATAAAACACTAAAAGAAAACTTTTAGTGTTTTATTATGGCGGAGAGAGAGGGATTCGAACCCTCGAAGGGCGTGAACCCTTACGTCCTTAGCAGGGACGCGCTTTCAGCCACTCAGCCACCTCTCCAAGGTTTGATATCTATATGATTATAACGCTATATACCATAGCTAAAATATACGAAAAATGCAACTTTTTAGTGCTTAGCTACTGCACATGGCATAACCCTCCTTGCACCCGCCTTTGTGAGTACACCAGCTATACTACTGCAGGTAGCTCCTGTAGTGATAACATCATCAATAAGTAAAACTGAGTCATAATCGCACTTTTTTGTAACAACAAAAACACCAGAAACATTTGAATACCTATCCGACTTATGTAAATGCACTTGTGACTTAGTATACACAGTTCTTTTTACAACATCTTTCACAACACACACACCAAGAATCTCACCAACTACATCTGCAATAATTTCACTCTGATTGTATCCCCGTTCACGCAATCGCCTAGAGTGTAGAGGGACAGGCATTATAGCTAAGCCCTTTGTATCTAAAGATATTGTCTGTAAATATCTAGCTAAAATAAACCCGAGCTGCTTTGCACTTCTCTTTGAGCCAAAATACTTTGCCGACTCAATAAGCGTATGTATAATTTTATTCTCATATAAAGCGGCTATGTAACACTTATCAATGCTCTCAGAAACGTCTATATCTACAGGCTTACTTTCACGAAGAGGTGTGCTCTCACTACATTCATCACATACAATAAAACCACTTCTCGCGCAGCCAATACACATAACTGGAAAAAGCATATCAAGCACTATTTGTGCAATTGTACGTACCTCCCTCCTCATATTTGTTACTATACTTTGGCAAGCTCGATATTGTCTTCAATACTACGAGCCTCAACCTTGTCGCCAGTGGCAACAGCCTCTTCTAATATCTTTTCAATAAGAGGATGCTCAATACGCTCCTCAACACGCCTTGCAATCTCTCTTGCTCCCTTATGTGGAGAAAATCCTTCTTCAGCAATACGCTTTTTAACTGGCATGCCCACCTTTAGCTTCACATCATGCCTCTTCAACCTCATACGCAAGTCCTTTATCTCAAGGTCTACTATCTTTACCAAGTCCTTGATAGTAAGTGGATTAAATACCACAACGTGATCAAGACGATTCAAAAACTCAGGCTTAAAGTGATTATCAAGTTCTTTTACAACAGTTTTACGAAGCTGTGTGAACTGACTCTCAAGTTCCTTAACGCTGGCATCACGATCAAATCCAAGACGAGCTTGTATATTAAAACGCTCAGCGCCAATATTTGAGGTCATGATAATAATAGTGTTAGTAAAATCTATACGCTGACCAGATGCATCAACAATTGATCCCTCATCCAAGATTTGTAATAAAACATTATAAATATCAGGGTGAGCCTTTTCAATTTCATCAAAAAGTACGACTGAGTATGGTCTACGCTTCACTCGCTCGGTAAGCATACCACTCTCCTTATACCCCACATATCCTGCTGGCGCTCCAATAAGTTTTGATATGGTAAACTTCTCTGAAAATTCAGACATATCAACTCGGATAAGTGACTCCGGTGACTGAAAAACTTCCTCAGCTAATGTCTTAGCGAGCTGAGTCTTACCAACTCCAGTTGGTCCCATGAACATAAAGGTACCAAGCGGCCTGTGTGTTTTTGCAAGACCAGCTTGGGCACGACGTAGCGCCTTTGATACGATCTTAATAGCATGATCCTGACCAACAACTCTCTTTGATAGCTTCTTCTCTAAACCATCAACTTTTCTACCAGTTTGAGCCTCAATATGCTCTAGTGGAATACCAGTCATATGTGAAACAACTCTAGCTATCATTGTCGGCGTGACTTCATTTTTGCGGACTCCCTTATATGATACTTTTTGCTTTGCAAGCTTCTTCTCTAATTGTTTTTGTTGTTTTTTTATTTCCCAGGCTTCATCAAACTGCTCCTTACTAACCAAAACATCCTTTTCATTCTCCAATTCGTGAATCTTCTTTTCAAGCTTTCTCACTGGCTCAATATCTACCTGCTCATATGAAGCAACCTTAGCTTGCGCTGACGCCTCATCAATAAGATCAATTGCTTTATCAGGTAGCTGCCGATCATGAATATATCTATTTGAAAGCTCAATAGCCGCCTTGATGGTAGCATCGGAAATAGATACAGTATGAAAAGTCTCATAATACTTACGAATGCCTTTGAGTACTTTCTCTGTCTCAGCTATTGTTTGTTGATGAACCATTATTGGCTGAAAACGTCTACTCAAAGCAGGGTCAGACTCAATTGTTTTACGGTATTCAGCAATTGTAGTCGCGCCAATACAACGCATATGCCCACGCGCAAGTGACGGCTTGAGAATATTTGCCGCATCAAGTGACCCGCCAGTTGATGACCCTGCACCAACTATTGTATGAATCTCATCTATGAAAATGATTGTATCTGGAGACTTTTGTAATTCATCAAGCGCCTGCTTTAATCTGGATTCAAACTCCCCACGGTACATAGTACCCGCAACCATAAGTGACAGATCAAGCGTTACAATTCTCTTTCCTTGTAGTACAGCTGGAACATCTCCATCAACAATACGCTTTGCGAGCCCTTCAACAATAGCAGTCTTACCCACTCCTGGTTCACCAAGTAGTAGTGGATTATTTTTGTTCCGACGTGATAGCACGTGAATAAGGCGTTCAATTTCTTTTTCACGACCTATAACTGGATCTATATCTCTCTGCGCCTCTTCTGTAGTTAAGTCGCGTGTAAATGTTTCAAGCATACTTTGTGGTCGCTGTTTATCTTGACCCACAAGAACTTGTTCAGGAGACAATGAATTACCTGCTTCAGAAAATAGCTCGGTCATTTCGGAAAAATGTGATGTGCTCGTCAAAATTTGCTCTAATTCTTTTTTGAGCTCACGTTGATTTATATTCTTTTGAATCAAATAATCAGCAATGCCACGTGATGGCTTGAACACAATTGCAGCCAACAAATGCTCAGTGCCAACATAATGGTGCTGATACTCAAACGCAATGCTGACCATCTTTTGTACTATATCTTTAGCCTCTTCAGATAACTCAATAGAGCCTGGATCAACATCAGCTAAAATAGGGGTGTCTAGGTATACCTCTTCACGCAATCCGCGCTTGTGAAGAAGCTCTGCTGCTAGTGAACCATTTTGGCTAGCCAAGCTTAAAAGCAAGTGCCTTGGAGCAATAGTCATGCGCTGTTCTTGCTGAGCTACATGATATGCGCGTAGCAAAGCCTCCTTTAAATGTGATGTAAATTTATGAAATAATTGATGCATAATTAGCAGTCTAAATATGAGAGTGCTAAGTACACTATATCGATAAAACTACCTCTGCGTCAAGCAAAATCCCCCCGCCTGAATGGCGGGGGGATAATCTTAGTAAACTTCAAGTTCTGCCCTTATCAGCTCTTCTATCTCCTCATATGGCCGTAGCCCCTCATAAAATGAATCATTTATAAAATACGCAGGCGCATTTGTCACTCCTGCACTAACACTTTGCCCAGACACACTAAGAACAGCTCTCTCTACATCAGTATCAGCTAAACACTGGGCAAACTCGTCAGTATTAAGACCAATATCACTTGCAATGTTTATAAGTGAAATTGTTTTACCAGATGTGAAGTCTGCTTCCCAAACTTCATAATAATATGGCCAAAAAGCACCTTGCAACTGCGCACAGCGCGCGCCCTTGTGTAGACCCAGGCTACTTTCATACAACATAACATCTTTCCATACAAATCGAACAGAATCTCCATACTGCAAACGGATCTCCTCCCAATTTGCGCTCATTTCATTACAATATGGACACGCAAAATCAGCAAAATAAATAATGGTAACAGGAGCGTCATCTGAACCAAGAACTGGATCAAAGTCTTCAATTGGTGGTTTCACTGCTCCTGATGGTCTAATCAAAGAGTTATACTTGATCTCCTCTGCTTGCGGCAAACCAGAACTTGTATTCTGTAATGCTAAATCAGCCCTTCCGAGCCAATACACACTAGCTAGCAATAATAGAGCCAATATAACTAGTGCGATAGTGGTAAAAACAATAACTGCTTTATTTGAAGAATTTTCTGTAATCATGTTATTTCAAATCGATAGTAAAAATATCATTTGTCGTGGCGTCCACAAAGTAAATTGCAGATTCATCCTCAGATACAATGATCTGACTTGCGCTATAATAGTTTCTATTCCCTACTGGATTTGCGAGCTTTGTTTGTCTACCTGTTGTCAGGTCAATTTTGTAAAACTCGTCTGGGTATTGATCATCAAATTCCGGGAACCAACCAACACCGTCAGGAAGCTCTGTTGGAACAGCACAATAAAGATCTGTACCTGAACCAAATGAACACTTGTGCGCCCATGTCTGCACCTCAATAGGCGTATTTGTTCCACCAACATCTTGCCCGCTAATACTTGTTACCCAGAGCTGTGGTTTACGGTCTGTAGCATCTGAGTGTACACTATATACCATTGTCTCGCCATCAGGTGACCACTGAGATTCAAACCCACGTCCGTACACATCAAATGACTTAAAGTTCTCACCGAACTTACCAATAGGTATAACCTGCTGCCTATCAAGACTAGTACTATCTTGGTACATCGCAATATACCGACCATCTGGTGAAAATTGTGTTTGTATGCGATCGCCAATATCCCCGATAGGCTCAACAAAAGTAATTGTATCTCCAGTTGGAGTTGCTACACCAATCCAGTTATCCTGATCGTCGTACTCGTTATACCACTCAAAAGCAATCTGTCCTCCATCATAAGAAAAGTCAAACTCAGTCATTTGCTGTGGCAATGTCACTTGCTCCCCTGTCTCAAAATCATAGTAAATATTACTCCCATCTGGAAACTCCAAAATGGCCTGATCACCAGACTTGTTCCATGACACAGTCTCAACGCCATTAAATATAACATCAGAAATCAGCTCCAGCTCCCCATCTTCGTTGATTCGATAAAACATTCCTTCATCAGCATCATAAAATCTAGTATCTCCAAAACGAGAGTTATTAAGTGCTAAAACATCAGTACTTGTAAGACGATTTACCTGAGTATCTCCACCAAGTGCTATTTGATCTGGCTGAACTTGATCTGCAACCTGTCCTTGGTCAAGCAAGCTATCCAATATAGCATCAAGCTGCGAAGGGTCATCAATGATAATTGGCAAACCAGTATTCGGATCAATAACAATACCCTGTGGTATCTGGTCTCCTATATCAGGAAGCTGACCAATTGGCACTGCCTCACCATCAATAATCACAAATTGCTCGTCATCACGACTAAAAAATGTAAGATAAATAGCCACTCCAATAAGAATGACTAGGAGGAGGAAACCTACAATTGCTATAATTTGTTTTTGTCTCTCATCCATAAACTTTTAATCAGTATTTACAACACGTATTACATTTTTACCGGCACTGTCCCTACAACAAATACCCCCTCTTCTGGCGCCTGATCTGTAACTTGCCTGTGGTTCACTTGAATTTGCACATACTACTGTAGCTATATTAGGGGTATCCCCAAGAGTGAGCTCTAGTGGAGTTAAGATACCTGAACTTACTGCGTGATCTAAATATGTTTCAATATTTGATGAATCAAAACCGCACTGCGAGCAATCCAACCTTGTCTCATCTGAATTACAATCAAGTATTTCTCCATAAACACAACTACCCTCAGAAGCAACGCATGTATTGCCAGGATCTTCAGACACAGCAATCTGAGCTATATAAGAACATTGATGAGGCAAAGCATCATCCTCACATATATCCTCTAAGTCCAAACTAGATGTATCCACACACCCATAACCATTTGTGCTACCTGAGAGTCCAATACCTGGACCAGATATTGTTGCAGGTACGCATGTCTTGTTATTTAGACACCAATCACTAATGCAGTTGCTATTATCTGCCGTGTCCTTAACGGGAGAACCACACTCAGACTTATCAGCAGGCTCCGGACTATTCTCACAAAAACCAAGATTAACTTGCTGAGGCTGCACTACATCCACTGTAATAGGCGCGTTATTAACCAATCTTGTATTAATAAAGCTTAAAATAGCTACAGAACCAAACAGCAAAGCCAACCCAACAATACCGCCTGTCAAAATCTCCTTTGCCTGAGATGTTCGTGCTTGATTGCCTGCAGATGTAAGGTAGGTATATCCTCCCCACACAATAACCAGTGCAGCAACAACACCACCAAGACGAAGTAGCCACAAAAAGATAACATTTATATAAACATCAATACTAGCAACTGAGTCGATCTGACCTCCTTGCAGGGTAGGAATAGGCACATTTAGTGGAACACCAGTCTGAGATATACACCTTCCATACCCACTCGTACATTTTGATGCTCGCCCGTCCGAGCTGTCGTGCGCTATCCATGTTTTGGTAGCCGCATCAGTGCTGTTTGCTATACAGTCGTTATACGGGATGCATGGATACCCATCATCTTCCTGTGCATGTGCAGTACTCACAAAAACAGACATGCTGAAAAGGAGCATGAAGGAAAATAAATATACAAATACCTTTTTATAATTTTTCATAAGTATCATGAAACATCTACCTTAAAACCCTTTCCCTCTAGAGCCCTTACTGTATTCCAGAAAAGGATAACCACTTTTTTATCTCTGTAATGTGTAAACAATACAAGAAGTATGTTTGCTGGAACAATTCCAAATGATATCTCTACCAAAAATGTCGCCAACCACCTTATAAGCTTCTTCTGCATCATGCCTGTTTTACCAAGCATCCATATAAAGAGAATCACCCCTACAACAATACTAAATGGCTTGGTCAAAACTAGCCCAACACCTGTTAATTCTAACAAATCAATGAAATCATCTGCTCCAGCTATTGCTAACATGAAATAAGGAAACTTGGCGGTTGGCCTCTGAGCTGCAATAAATGCATCATCCTCACTCATATCTGCTTCAGCCGCAACAGAAGCTGCGGACAAGTTCTGCTTAGCTTGCGTAATCTTTTTAGCCATATACTTATTGCCAAACTGCTTCTGATACTAACCAACGATCATTCTCATTTACAAAACGAACTACAATATCTTGTTTATATGGCTCTTCAGTACCTTCTGTTATTCGATGACGACGTGTGGTCACTCGGGCAGTTGCTGTTTCATCTGACTTATCAAGCCACTCAATACTTGCGACCTGGGCATCATATGCTTCGTATTCTATGTCATCAATATCTGCAAACTGTACCATTTCCCTACCCTGCATAGCCTGGTTATAAAGTTCATCCGTCATAGCAGAACGCAAATCTTGAATATTCTGGAAATTTGAAACATTTGAGTATGTACCCCATCGTTCAACAAAATAATGTGCAGCTGCAACCAGAGTACTGTCCTCAGGAATCACGCCTGAGTCTGGTACTGGTAGTGGGTCATCATCTTCAAGCGAAGGCAATGTTGCTATCTTATCTGGTGTAGTGCCTGCATCATCTAGATCCGACATGTCATGTGATTGAAGGTTTTGCCAATACATATAACCTGCTACTCCTGCAATAATAAGGAGTAAAATGACTACTATTATTATGATTAATCTTCGCCTATCCATAATTTTATTATACCTTAGACTTGATTTTCTTGCATACTTTGAGCAAATTCCTTCTTTGCTTGCTCGATCTCTAGCAACTGCCTCGGATCTGAGGTAATAAGCTGATCTTCTGTGTATGATGCAATGATCTTAATAGCAGCGTGCTTTGTTCCAGCAAAGAAAATTCCCTCACCTACACCACTTTCAAGCAGCAAATACTTCTCTCCCTCAGTAAGCATAAATGTCTTTTGTACCATATCAATAGCTGCGGGTGATTGTTTCATCAAAAGCTGCAATGATGTGTTGGTTAAGATAGCCTGCCCGTATGGAGAACGCAAAAAGTCATTAACATCTTGGGTAATAGTGGTCACACCAAGATAGTACTTGCGGCAACGCTTCACCAAAGCATAGATAAACTTCGCACTATCCTCTCGCTGCAGTAGCCACCATGCCTCATCAATAACCAATATACGCTTCTTAAGCTGCGACCTAACTACATTCCAGATGTAGTTAACAATTGTATAAATAGCAATTGGACGAAGCTCATCCTCAAGATCACGCACACTAAACACAACAAGTTGGTTGTTCATATCAATGTTTGTAGGACTATTAAATAATCCTGCGAAAGTACCGACTGTATACTTTTGTAGACGCTGCGCAATTGGCTCTCCGCCTTCCATACTACGAAGCACTTCCTCAAAGTCTTGCATTAACGGCGCTTCTACTTCAGCTAAGTTGCTTGTTGGTGTTATATCCTTTTTTGCATATGTCTCAAGTAACGCACGATCAACCAATGAATCCTCACGTGGGTTGAGGTCTCCTACCATCAATTTCACTAATCCCTTTAAGGTGATAACAGCACTTCGAATAATATCACCTGTATTCACCTCTCCCACTGGACGCGGCAAATCAAATGGATTGATTTTATTTTCTGAAGATAGTGACACATTGATGTAACTACCACCTACTGCGTCAGATAAGTGCTGATACTCTTTTTCAGGGTCAATTATAATCACATCTGTACCCATCATAAGACTACGCAGAACTTCAAGTTTTACAGCATAACTCTTACCAGCGCCTGAAGTTGCGAACACAGCGGTATTTGCATTTTCAAGAGAAAAACGATCAAACAAAATCAAACTGTTATTATGTCGGTTAATGCCGTACAAAATACCATTATCAGAGGATAGTTCCGCTGAAATAAATGGGAACGATGATGCAATTGGTGATGAGTTCATATTAAACCCAATACCAAGTTCGTCATTACCTATAGGTAGTGTTGCGTTGAACCCCTGCTCAGCCTGATACAGCGCTCGTTTGGTGTAAACAAGCTTTGTACCAAACACAGCTTCTACTTTTTCAGTGAGCTTATCAAGTTCTTCTTCGTTATTAGCATACATTGTGACATAGAGACCAAACTGGAAAAACTTCTCAATACCCTGAGTCAAATCATCACGAAGCTGCTCAACGTCATGGAGAGCTGTCTCTGTAATAGGATCACGAGGAGCGCCCTTTTCTGCATCTGCAATAAGCTGGGCCTCTAGTGCACCTACTTTATTTCGAAGTTGCTTCAAGACGATCTCTGACTCGATTGGATAAAAGAACATTGAGATATCAAGCACTGCGTTGTAATTGATCACTGGAGCAAACCAACCAATACTAATGTAACGGGGATAATTAATTACAAAAAGAGTCCTAACAAATTTGGTGCCAAGTTGTAGATGTGTTGATGTCACCTTCATACTTGAAGGAGCAACAATATCTCGAATAGAAATCTCACCACGCCTATACTCTTGCTCAGCCGCAATCACCTCAGCCTCGGTCTGAGCTTGTTCATATGCTATTTTACGCTGCTCATCTAGTGATAACTGCGGTTCTTCTTCTTGTGGTTTTTGTAAATCCTTTGGCTTAAACATGGGGTTTATTGTTGTATACGTAGCTCTTTTACATCAGTCATTTTCTCTTGACCTGCTGACTCTGGGTTATATGTTGTGTAATATAATTCTATCAAACTTTGCGTATCCAAACGAACAGCATTAAGGCTCATACTAGCAAGACCTGCCATAACATGCTCAACTCGCTTATCAAGTAGATCTTTGTACTGATTGAACTTTTCGTCCTTGAGACTTAGTACTCGGGCTGGAGTCAAAACTGAAGTAACGCGAGAAACAAATGTCGCTGTCTCCACTTTCCCCGGCACGTACGGGACTACTACATAGAAACGTTTACTCATAATATCAGAAAGTACAACAAGTTCATTAATAAATTCTCTATAGTCAACGATCTGGGCACGAAGTAATTCATTTACCTGCTCACGTTCTTGGTTCTTTAGCATCTCAATATACGGCTCGATATTAAGACGACGTGACTGAATAACCATCTGCAAGGAAAATTCTATAGAGTTTAGGAAGCTTACATAAGCAGCAATGGTAGCATTTTGCTCATCCTCACTCTTAAGTGAAAAATTGATTGATGAGACTAACAACACACTACGGAGAGTCCCGTCCTTCATAACAACTGTATCATCTTTGATCTCAGAAAAATCAAGAAACTTCTGTGTGGATACTGTTGGTGTATTGCCTTTTAACTTTTTTGATCTCATAAAAATATATTAAACACGTTGATCTGGTCTGTACCGACCACCTGTATCTACCAAAAGTGATAGCTCTGACAAATGTGATTGCCGCACGTCTCGCGGTTTTACTAATTTGGTTGGCGGGGTTATATCTGTTTTATCTTTTTTCTTTTTCTTACTTGCCGAAACAACCTTATCAAGTCGCCATACACGTATACCAGGACGTATAGCTATCTGAATAATATTCAAAATATAATAATGAAAGCCCCTACCATTTACTTTAACAAAAGCAAGAACAATACTAAAGCCTCCGACAAAAAGAACTGCCAGAACAAATCCCGTAAAACTAAGAAAGCGATACAGTATTGCCAGCAATAGCACAGCTGTGAGCAGAATAATAAACTGCCTCACAGTAATCGGGCCTAAAATCTTATCTTCATTATCAATAAATTGTGGCACAACAAACTGCTGCATACTTAATATCGTAATCCTTTATTAAAATCAGTTAGCATCTCAAATTCTTCTATGCTCAAAGTCTCCTCTCCTACCTGCTCTTTACCAGTGATGACATCGTTGATACTTTTGTTTGAGGTTAAGCTCTCACTGCCAAGACCTAAGTACTGCTGATACAGTGGGTTCATACGCCATGCTTTAATAGCCTCAACTTTTTTACCAAAAGACTCATCCTCCAAATCATGAATCATATCCTGAACCCTTTGCAAACGTTCTTCTGTATTAGTACCAAGCCTACGAAAATCTATAAGACGCATACCTTTGAGCTCATCAATCGGTCCCATCAGCCTCTTTTTCGCCACTACATCCTGCATAGTTGGCTTCACTACTGCCTTACCTCCCTTTACTAATGAATTTTCCTCAGTAGGCGTGACAAATTGCTTTGTTTTTGGACCTTCTTGTTTTTGAGGTTCCTCAGGCTTTAGGGCAATTGGTGACACTTCAGGCTTTATTTCTTCTGCTGGAGTTTGCTTTTGTTCTAGCGGTAAGTCCTTTGTCGTGTAGTGCTGCGCTATAGTATCGAGATATGGATTTGCTGCGACAAATGGAAGCTCAGCCTCTGCCAAAGCATCAAGTTCTGCCTTTGGTCGAAAGGGATCCTCAACTTTTTTATATGCCGGCTCTGACACACCTACGACCTCCTTTGAGTGAATACTCTCGTACTCTGCATTTATAACAGCAAGTGCTTTTTGTACATCCGCGTCAGCCAGGCCCAATCCGCCCTCACTACGATCTTTCTTCAAAGCTTCTGTTGTCTGCACCACGCTTCGTACATCACGGAGTCGCGAAAGAATAACATTTCTAAGACGCGCTTCATGACTCTCATCAAAAAGCCCAAGCTCAAGTGATTCAATAACTTTTTGTACACTTGCTTGCCAATCAATTGACTCTGGCTGCTGCTTTGCCTCATCCGGAAGTGGCGCTGGTTGATCATCCATTGGATGCACATCAGTTGGTATGTCTGGTACAGTTGGAGGATCTGCAGCTACACTGCCGGCAAGTTTTTGGATTTTCTCCTTTAGTACCTCCGCTGAAGCGCCGTGTTTTGGTGCTTCAGTTTCTTTGTTCTTATCTGTACTTATGCTTTTAGATGGCTGTTTAGCATGTATCTTTGTCTCCTCCTCTAACTTAGTAGATAAATTTTTGTCATCGCCTAAATCTTTCAATGAAAACGACTCCTTTTGATCATTTGAAGGCACTTGTGGTGCCTTAGAAGATGATGGGGGTGATGCTGGCTTTACATCTTCTTTGGGCTTAGACTTTTCTAGCGGCAAACTCTCAAGCGAGCTACCCTTTGCGCCGTGCGCAATATGATCAAATGGTGGCTTGGCTGGTACTTCTGCCCCCTTTTCTTTTTCTTCCATTGCCACAGCAACATCAACCATAACGATAGTACCGTCTGATTTTCTTATTGGTATTTTATCTGTTCCGCTTGGGGATGGGGTCATAAAATTTTATTCTAACGCCAAGTGACCGTCTGTTTCTTTAATTACACGCCATACAAATGAACCCTTTTCCATGTCACCATATGCGAGCATATCTAGAGGCTGGCCTGTGGCATGTTCATGTTCATTAAGTAAATGAATAACTAAAGCACCAGCATCATTCTCTGACAAATCAAGTGTATCCAAAAGAAGATGCCGCAAAAAGTAAGCTAAATACACAACATCACTGGTATGCTCATAAAAGTGCGTTGCAACACCTTGAGAAAATTTCTTTTCTAAATGCTTACCAAGCAAACCCTGGATCTTTCTATCATCATCAAGAAGCGTTGGCAACTTACCGTGCTGTGCAATCACCCAAAGACCTGCGATCACACCTGGAATATCTCGGTCATTAATAGCTTTGTAAAACTCTTTTGTAAATGCATCATTGTCAGATGCAAACAACTTAGCAAACACATCTTGCTTTTGCTTCATATTATCAGACTGAATGGCAGTGTAGTGATCAGCAAGCTTTTGTTGAAGCTCAGCAGCTTGTCGCTGCATTATTTCATCATTTACCTCACCCTCACCCTCTACTGTATCTTCTTGGTCTTCTTTGTTCTCCTCAAGCTCAAGAAGATTCAAGGCAGTTTCTAAATACACAGTCTCATAAATCTCAGCCATTTCATCTTGTATTGATTCTAGGTTAACTGGATTTTTGAATTCGCTGCGTGTAGATCCGTATTGTTCAAGCATTTCATCAAAATCATACTCAATAAATACCACCTCAACAGGAAGAAGCAAAAGACCAATCAAGTCTTTTGTAAATAACCTTGATTCTTCCCGATTCATAAATAGAGTTGTCTGAGCTATCTGCGGAATTGATGTCACTGGCAGTTGTTGCTTCATAACACCTTGTACAAGATTAACAAATGATCGATCCTGCTCTTCGGCAATGCCATATTTTACAGAAAGCTGCTCTACACGATTAAGATATTCATCAGATACTACCCATGGCATTAAAACTTGTTGATATGGTTTTGTTGTTATTTGTTCCATAAATATTATTACTACGGGGTCTTCTTCTTAGTTTTTGGTTTAGCAGGCGCACCAGAACGAGCATAAACATCAGACACATCAGTACGTTTTTCTAGATTTTCAAGAACCCGTTGCGCAGCGTCTTTTGCAGCCTTGGTAGGCTTAGAATCGCCTGACTTGGGTTTATATACCCTACCAATCTGCTCAAACAGAGGATCTATTTGCATTGGCGCTACATTATCAATAGCTCGTTTGTTGTCAGCTGACACTGCTTCGCTCGCTCCGAAAGTACCCATTTCCAGTGCTTTCATAAGGACATCGCGGATTGAATTAACATTTTTTGCTTCATTCCATCGAATATTGGCAACTGCATTTGGATTACTCATACCATCAGCCACTTCTTCTACAAGCTGATTTCGTATAGGCGCCATGTCAGGATTCTCAAGGACTTTTACTTCACCAGCGTTTTGTACGATCATAGACGCTGCTTTAGCTGCCTCTTTTAGAGCATCATCTTTCGCTGTTCCAGTAAGACTCTTCGCAGCATCAATCATTTCCTTTACTTGCAAAAGCCACTTCTGGTGATTTTGTTGTGCGTCTGGATACCCACCAGTTGATTTGTCAGTATCTTGATTTTGCTTATACACAACCTTACTTACCATAGCGTCGATCTTTGCAGGAGCCATAATAGGCTTACCACCTGTCGTCTTTGCCTTCTTCAAGCTCAAAGCTTGCTGTACAGACATCTTACCGCTATTTTCAATAATATTCTTAACAGTCATGTCCTGGTCCTGACCAAACACCGCTGACATAATATCTGCCTTTTCTTTATCGCCCATACCTTTACCATTTGCAGCTGTATCAAAATCATCAACCGCACCCATTGCAAACAATGCTTGTAGTGCCTTGTCACGTGTTTGCTTTCCTTCAGTCGTAGAGTCATCAGCACCTTCAATAGCAAGTTTCATTCCATCAATAACTATATTGCGCTTGGCATTAGGTAGTCCTTTTGCACTCTCAAGAAAACGATCAACACGCAAATTCCCTGGACTATCCTCATTAGTAAAACCCCTAAGCAAAGCAGCTGAGTCATTCAAGTCAGTTGAGCTCAAATCCGTAACCCTCTTAAGGTCTCGTTTAAGCAAACCTTCCAGATAACTCTTTTCTGTTTTCTTATCAATTGGTTGACGATTTGCAACAGACGGCAACGCCTCGGCAACAACTGCATCAAATTGCTGCATACTTGCGGGGTCATTTCCAACCAAATTACTCACCCTGTCTCGGATATGCCCAACATCATCTGACGCCACAGCTCCTTGCTTAATCGCCTGCATAACTGACATAACACGCTCATCTTTGTTAGCTGTTTCATCATCAAATGTTGCTAAATTCTCTTCATACCCGCGACCCTCAGTTTGTGCTTTAAAAGAGTTAATCTGATTTAAACGATATTTATAAGCTGATTCTTGCTCACGCTTACCTGCCTGAGCTGGCTTATTCAACACTGCTTGCAGGCCACGACTGGTATACCCCTTGAAGCCTCCTGTTAACCCTCTCAAATCACCCTCTAAGGTTTGAAGTTCACCTTGAAGCTTAGTAGTGTCTTGTCCATTACGCTTAGCTATCTCAATTTCTTCGCGTTTCTTCCCAATATCTGTACGTTTTTCTTTGATAGCATCCTGATCAACCAACTTTCCAGCTAACTTAGATCCAAATTTACCAGCACGTCCAATAGTACCCTGCTTGAGAGCCCCATATCCTCGCATCATTTTTGCTGCACCTCGGCTTGATTTCTCTTCTCTAATATCTTCACGCATCTTTTGGAACTTTTTCACTCGAGATGATCCCCAACCATATGCCTTTGTACCGATAAATGCTCCAGTACCAACTTTCATAGCTTTAGCGCCTTTACTACGGACCCCTTGAGCAAACTTTCCAGCTGCAGAACCGGACTGCTCAGCCATTTTCTGTGAAACTACAAGGCCTGCTACCATGAGCGTAGTCATGGTAAGATAGCTCATCATCACACTAGGTACTGCAAATCCACTAAGCAAAAAGTTAGCATCTTCGCTCACGACTATTGCATTAGTAAGACTTGTGCCATCACGTGTGGTCAGAAGAGCCTCAGGACCTGTCTGCTGTGCAGTCAAAAGCGCAAGCCATAAAAAGAATGCTATTGCAGGGCCTGAGATTAGATGTTTGAAAAACTCAGACCACCACTGTGACCAATACTTGGGGCTAATAGTATATGAAAAGTATGCTAGTGGGGACAATACAATCAAAAGCCAGAGCATCACCATACGGAAAATAAGCGTAACAATCATAATAAGCACAATCATAGCAACAACTGTAATACCAACAGCAGCTAATGCCAATCCGCCTATTAGAGCAAAGTTACTTGGAGTTGAATCAATCTGTGGCTGTCCTTGAACAACCGTACCTTGAGCCATAGCAAGCATCTCGTAAATATGAAAAGCAGAGATAAAGTTACCACCAATTGCGTTTTTGAAACCATTTACAAACGTAAGCATCAATATCTGGAAAAAATCAATGAATACACCAGATATAATTTTTGAAAAATTAACCAGCACCGCCATGATCAAGAGTTTTGCTAATGCCTGTCGATAGTGATATGTCTGCAATTTGAGCATTGTAGAAAATGCAATGATCAAAAGCACGACAATAAAGAAAATGTTTGCTAGGTCCCGAACCAATGTCCAACCTGTGTTTACAATTGGGTTTGAAAGATAGCCATTGTACTGCGCAATCGCAATCAAAACTGGTATGAGAATAGACGTTAAAATACTACCAACAAACCAAACATAAATATCTACGATAATTTCAACAGCGTACCGCACCACCAAACCAAGCGAATCATCAATCCATCCAGCATGTGCGTGAAGTGGAACCATAACCAAAATAAGCAGCATCACCGTAAACACGCTTGCTGCTTTAAACGTATTTGTTTTATTTGTTTTTTTAATCACAGAGCGGAATAATCGCATATATACAAATAGCGCTAGTTGGTTTTATTATACATGAGAATGTGGTATTTCAAAAGTTAATTTTGTACAATTTCGCCACCGCAAGTTGCGGTGGCGAATAAAATATCAGCTATGCGAAATCAAACTCCTACTCTTCCTCAATAATATGCACAATCTCGTCATCCTCTCGCCTATAATCAGCATCTTTTACCAAAATTCGTCCTTCATAATCTGTGAATCCTTCGCCTTCATCACACTCATAAATACCATTTGGATTTGCATCGTCTCTACTACACCAACCCCAATTGTCTTTTATCTGAATCCTTGGCACAAAGATACATGCTTCCTCTGAACTACTCCAATTAAGTCCACCCTCCTCACATGTATAGTGGTGCACAAAGAAGTAAGTGTTAATAGGTAAGCCTTGACCGGCTAGGTTAGATAGATCTTGGTTTGGCTTCAAATGTGTACCATCACCCCAGTCAACTCGCATTGCCTTGAGAGGCAAACGGTCTTTGTTCACACTTGGGAAGAACTGCAGTGTAATAAAGTCGCCTGAGATTATAGTTACATCCCCTTCCGTAACATCAGCTAGTAAGTCCTGTACTTCCGGCGCCTTACCTGTCGAATCAATACCAGAACACACGCTTGTGCCGTTATAAGTAAACCCTGGCCACCCACATCCAGTGATATCATACTCCTCAAGAACTACTCCATCTTCAGTATTTCCATTTATTGGCCACGTCTTGGTAGCAATATCAAATGAGCCGCCATTATAATTCGCATTAAAATCAGCAGAGTCCAAAACAATACGCGGCCATACGCATGCTGCTGGCATATCAACCACATTTTGATCAGCATCACACCGTACGTACTGATTGTTTATAAAGTCCCAACCAAAGATAGCCTGTGATTTAGCAAATAAACGTGACAAGAACTTTGTTCCATGATTTGACGCATATGGTGTACATATCACACCGTCACAACTACCTTTGTGGAAGGATATATCACCAGTCACACCACCACAAACACCCTTTGATTCTGGCACTTCTGTATCTGCGCAATCATTATTAGTGCGACATGATTTACCTAGCTTCTCTTGAACACCGCCAATACACACCTTTCCTGAACTATCATCACCACAATTATCTTGACATGAGTATGGTGAGCCTTCTCGTGCACATGACTGAGGAAGTAGACTATCACCACAGTACAAAGACTCACTACCTGACATAGCAAAGATAGGATCTCCTCGCCATGGATTTTCCTCAATAGGACTGTCTGGCAAGTATTCAAGTGATGGTGGTGCTATAGCACCATACGGCAGTGCATCTTGATCGATCTCATATGGCAATGCGTCATCACCATCATTAAATCGTGATGTCCATGGTGTGCGCGATCCATATGATGTGTTTGCCTGTACAATACTCAGACACAAGTCTCTCAAATAATACCCAACTACCCAAGCTGCTGCTTCTGACTTTGATCCTGAGTAATCATCCATAGCATACCAGTATCTTGCCACATAGCCTGCTGGATCAAATACTACAGCAGCGTGTAACCAGTCAGGTGATTTCTCACAATAATCACCATTTTCACCACTTGGTGGATTATTTCGTCCACATGGCAAGTACCATGCTGTCTCACCAGGATTCAAAGTAAACCTGTCATGAGCACTGGAGAGCGCAATTGATTCTTCATCTATCTCAAGAGAACGATCAAGGACAAACCAATCTGGGTACTCACCACGTGATGAGGTCTTTTGGAATTTGATAGTCTGGATCATACTCTTATGCAAATCTCTCTCTGGTTTATTCACTATATTTGGATCATTCTCTAGATCAACTACATTGTGACATGGTTTTGAGCTCCAATCACTACAGTTCTTACTACAACCACCGAATGTATATGGTATAACACCCCAGTTCAAACCACTCCAATTATTACATTTATCCTTACCACCCTTAAAGAGCCTTTCATTAGTTGGACTACCAAAAATAGTTCCATCACCTCTTGTAGTACCACCTTGGAATAGATAAGGAGTTTGCGAAACATTTGCTGCAACAGTTTTCCACTCACAGTCAGTAATAGCAGTACATGATGCTTCATCTGGCTGACCCAAACACTGTGATACTTGTCCGCCATCACATCTATTATCATATTGGTCCCAAATACAAGTTGGGGCGTTTGCATCACAAGCGAGCTCTGTAGTGAATGTATCACAGTCAATAACTGGAGGATTACCGCCTACTACATCAACACACTCTGAGTAACCACCACGAGTTTGGCTGTTAGATAGATCACCTGTTGTGTGCACACAATAGTAAATATCACTTGCTGGCGTCTGGCCATTGATAGTAATATCATCAACTGTTCCTTGACCAAAGAAATTAACATCACCTTGCACAATATCTACAGGCCACCAGCTCATACAAATACCTGGCTCATCCGGAACTTCTTCAACGCAGTACCCGCGCCAACCCTTATAGGTTGTCAATTTCTGACCAGTTATATTTCCTCTATCTGTAAACTCACATGCGAGCGCATCTGTCTCAAGACCATCAACACGAGGATATAGTCGACATGAAGGCGCTACTACAATAGAGTCATTTACTTGTAGTCCTGACCTGACCTCTAAGTTGTCGACCATAATACTACCACTTACTGAACTTGGTGCAGATGCAGGCTCTTCAGCACGAAGCTCAACCCTAAATGTGTCATTTGAACCTGTGATGGTAAATGGTAATGTGATCTGTTTCCAACCAGATCGTTTTGCAATAACAACATCCTGAGTAAAGAGCACATCTGTTGGATCTTCACCATCCAAAATGTTTACTTTCAAAATTGAACCAACTGGTTCACAAAGATCGCCCTCAGCTGGACTTGGGTCTGTTGCGTTACACTCGCTATTTGAAGTACAGAGCTGACCGAGCTTTGTAATGCCACCAGCAGTACAGATCTGTTCGTTTACACCACAGTATATTCGGAACTTATAATCCTCACCCCAACACTTGCCTGTTTCAGATCCAGATGGAATCTCATCATCACCAGGATTACAAGTCGCATCTATAGGAGAGCCAGAATGATTAGGATCACAACTAATAGAACATTGATACTCACCTGGACTACAATTTGTACCTTCATCAGCACAATAGTCGCAACCAATAGCATTACACTCACCAATGGTATCATAACAACCAGGGATAGCTGCTGCTTCCTTTGTGGTAAAGAGGTCTTTCAATACACTCATAAATGCATAAGACATGGTTGTCTCTTGTTCTATTGGGTCAGCTTGGGTTAAGAACTGACATGAACATTTTCCGTCATAATTATAGTAAGTACTTGCAGTATTTTGTACTTCACAAAGACCATTAGAATCATCCAAACATTCACTGTCAGTAGCACAAGCAAAACCAACCCTACCCTCATCGCCTCCGGTACATATTCCAAGGTCAGGCTGTTTAAGATTGTTGAAGTTGATATACATAGACACTGCCATGGTAAGCCCAGGTGATGATGGCAATTCTGCAGATGTAATATAAGATAGAGGTCCTGGAGGAGTTGCGGGATCTGGGTCATCCATCTCCATCTCAAGCATGAAACTACCCTCATATGGGAATATACCTGCAGTTTTTCCTACAATTCGTACATTTTCCTGTAATATCGTGCCGTTATTATCAGCATCTGGCCATGAAGAATACGGCTGGCCAAAGTTTTGTTTATCTTCAAAGTTGCTATTTGGCACAGTAATAGGTGATCCCACTTCTTCCATATAATGGTATGGGTAATATCCCTCAACAGAACCCTGTGGCCATGATGCGCCAAACTTATTCATACCTGTTGACCATTTAGCATCAGAAATTGCATATAGATAATCCCTATCAACTTGGTTAACTACCCCACCTCCATCAACACCAACAGCAACTCTGTCATTACTAATACTCTGAGGGAATACTGTCTGACCCTGGAGTAAAATGTCAGCAGTACTATCAATACAGTTACCAGTTGCATCAAGCTGGCTACAACGACCAATACCTAAACATATACCCTTTTGGCTCTTCTTCAATCCACCCGCAACATTCTCTTGTAGTACTGAGTTATCAAACGTTAACTCAGATGAACAGTACAGGAATTCGTCACACTCACGGTCAGGTGTTACTTTGATCAATATATTTGCAGTATTGTCTGGATAGATTCCAGAACCTACTGGCTCCTCTAATGTACTTGATTGCGGTGCTTGACCATCTAGAGAAATAGTTGGGTCATAAGCATCAATGCTATTAACAGCAATAGTTGTTGAGTAACTTTCAGTATCTGCAAACAAACGACAACCACCATCCCGGTCAACAACACCTTCTTGGCTACATTCGAGAATGCCGTCTACAAGCTGATCATGCAACACATACTCATGCGTTTCATCGATTGATTGTGGTTCAGGATCTACTAACTGAGAACAACTGTGATAAGTTGTTGGACAAAGCCCTGCCCATCCTGTATATGAAGCACTATCAGATGGCACGGGCTGGAATGGATTTTCTTCACTTCCACCAACAGTTGAACACAATATGTCAGTACCAGTTCTATACCAACCTATAGTCTTTCCTTGTGTAGGTGTAGATACATACTCACACACTCGATTACCAGGATCTACAAACGACTTCTGACTTCCATTGCCAGTGTCATAAAGACTACAAAACAACACATCAGCTGTACAAAGTTGGGTAATATACTGATCAGGATCATTAATAATAGGTACTTCCACAAAGCCACCATCAATAATAAGTGGAACTGAACAATCAGCACCTATGCCATTACATGCTGGGTCATCACTTGTAAAGTTCGCATCTTCTGACAACTGGCGATCAAATATAGGTTGACCAACAAGCATACAACCTTTTTCGCTTGCCTGACAGTACATATCAGGATTATCAACCATAAATACCATCTGATCGGCTGGCACAGTAATGTCATCAAGAGATGTTATTGGGTTAAGTGGATCATTGTTATCTGTATTCCAGGTATAACTAGCAGCCGGACCAATAAGGTTTCCAGTTACTGGATCAGTAAATGCCTGGTCGCTATTTTGTGTATCAACCATTGCAACACAGCCCACAAATCTATCTTCACAAAGTGTACTAAAACTCTTCAGTGCAATAATGTCGCCAATATCTGGTTGATATAACTGACAATTAAAGTCACTATTTGGCAGACAAATGTTGTTCACTAGATCAACATCCCATGAGTCCTGGATAAGTAGATAATTATCTACGGTCTCTCTAAGTACTATATTATCAACAAAACCACTACCACTAACTTGTATGACTTCAGTATCAAGTACTGGATGAGATATCTCTACTGGACCAATCTGATAGAATTGCCATTCAGCTGATAATCCAACTGAAGTAAAGGCATCTTCATTGCCTGCATCATCGCTAATTGAGAAGTCTAAGTTACTACCCTTTGCAACAAAACTTAGTGTGTACTGCTTCCCTTGCTGGAGCCCATAACTATCAACTGACTTCTTAGTTAGTGCGTCAACTTCCATTGAGTGGCCATTTAACTCAAGTGACTCACTTGAGTATCCACCACCCTGCCAATCAAATAACAATCCAGACGCATCAGTTGATGGAGCGTCTTCTGCTTCAAATGTATCTACAAACACAACGCGAACATTGTTAGCACCAGGTCCTTTGTATTCACGACATCCAACATTTTCACTACCACACTGCTGACTTAATGATGGGATGCCAAAATATACAGTACCAGTAAGCTCACGACGGAGCGGCGTACAATCATCAGCTGCATAAATCACGTCATTTATACTTGCCCAGTACGTATTTCCACTTTCATCAAAGAAACTTCGGCATGCTGGATCACTAGTATCTGGACATGAGACAGTTGCAGAACAATTCTCAGGATCACCAGGGACTACTCCAGTACATGGAGCACCACCACTACCTTCGAGCATAACCCAACGCTTGAGCTGATACCCGCTTGTGTCAGAACCTTCCCATGTAAAGTAAGTCTTAGTGCCAGTTGAACCTGGAGTTACACATTGTCTAATCTGAGTATAGTATTCAATTCCCTCACCACCCTCGGCAACATCGTTTAGGTTAGTAAACCTCTCACAACCTGTTTGCGAACACTGTTCGCCAGTTTCAGGTAGCACCGCAACAGACAATGAGGTTGATTCATTAATAACATTATCGTCTTCAGCGTCTTCAAACCAAGAACCAACATAAGTAAACATATCAAAACCAACACAACGCTCATCACATTGATCAGCTGGGGTTATCTTTCCAGGAATCTTAGGATCACCCGTTAGAGGTGTGTAATACATACATCCAAGCTCAGCTTCACTACAAATCTGTGCGTACTTATCACAGTCATCATCACGGGCTGGATTGCCATAGTCACAATTTAAATCAGCTGGAGGCTCTTTCAGGTATACAGCCTCAACCAAATTAGAATCTGTATAGTTTGGTGTAAAGTCATTTTTGACATCATTCCAAAGTGACTCAAGTTCAAGACGTGCGGCTACTGGATCGCTATTATCAGCTGCTTTATAAAATAGTGTACAACCAGCATCATTTTCATTACACGATTCACTACTACCACTTAAATAAAGCCTATCTGCCTCACCATTTAGATTAATATCAGTGTTCCCTTCCCACTGCTCAGTAGCCAAGTCATACGCTAAGCTATACCAACTACAACCAACGTCGCTGATACTACAAGACTCCATTGTTTTGGTTAGGAAACCAATTGCCTCACTAGACGGGCTCGTCTGTCCATATGACCCGGAAACTTTTTCTAGAGATTCGCAAGTATTATAGACTGATGGACACTTATCAGCTGTAAACTCCCACGCTGGTCTTTCTTGCACACAATGCCCCCACCACTCACACTTCCCAGTCTCGTCATCATACTGAATACAGCTCTGCTCATCTGCACACCAGTCAATGCGAGATACTATACGTTGCTGTTCAAAGGCAATGGTACCATCAAGTCCACTACCAATACCTGAGATAGGATTTTCTATAGGAACTTGAATTGTTTGTTCAAATGCAAGCTCAGGACCTGGACCTTCCTGGTAACATCTTGTCTCTGGGCTTTTCAACACCCAGTCAGGATTTACTAAATGATAAAACGGATTCACAGAGTTTGGATCATCTGGATCAAGCTGACAGAACCCACGAGGGTAGGTGTTATCCTCAGGATGCTCAGAGTCCTCATAACAATAAATCATGTCACTGATTGTCCATATTTGTTTGCCATCATGATCATCAATACGCATCACATCACGAATGTACTGAGCTGCAAGCTCCCATCCCACTGGCACAACCCTATACTTTCTCATTACAACCAATGAGGCGTATGGTAGTCCTTGGTTATACTCAGGATAGCCATCACGGTCACGGTTATATCCAAATATTTCCCCTGGTTCTATATATCCCTTATCAATTGCTTCCTCAACTGTTATCTTCTCATCAATTGCTGTTTTCATTCCTTGAGAAATTCTACAGTTGTTCCATTGTTGAGCGGTCTCATTAGCAGGACAACTCGCAAGTTGATTTGATACATCAACATCTACTTCAGTTGCAAAGCTCTGTTCAATCAATCTACTATAATACTCCCGAGCAGCCTGAATACCTGAAGTTGCTGTAATGAACTGGGCATCAGAAGGACCCGGCGCGCCCTCAATCAATCCATCATCATCAAACAATGTCTTTGTCCACGCACCTAAAAATGTTTTTGAGAATGTGTTCAGCCCTCGTGCAAGTACATTCAAAAGCAAGTCACCTGTATCTGGGTTTGGTTTCTCTGGAGTGCTTTTATCTGCACCTGTGTCTATAGCGCGCTCCAGCGACTCATCAACTTCGCTAGCAGGAACTTCGATTTTCTGTCCTGTTGGATTGGTTTTGTCTTTAAAATCACTCTTAGCTCTCTTAAATAGCTCTGCATCTTTTTTCTTTCGCTGCTCATCCTCTATGGCTTGACGTGCCATTCTGAGTGTACCAAGCTGATTGTTTGTAGAGTCAAAATAAGATGAAAAATTTACAGTATCTTCAAGTGTGAGGCTTCGAAGGCTTGATTTGGTATTTTCCCATGACGCGTCAGAAAACAACCCATTTTGTCTAATCTCAGTCAAAGAACAACGTGGCTGTGGAGGCTGTTGACTCTGCTCAAGCATGATAGTCAAACGAAGTTTGAAGTCAGGATTAAGCGGCTCACAAAGAGATGTGCCAAACAAATCTTTTGATAATGTATCCAAATAATCTCCAAGCGCAGCATCACCTACATCCTGAAGACCTTGTAGAATTGGTTTGCCATATACGAGCGGCTCTTGACCTGGTGACCCAGTAGCAACTCGTAATGCTGTCTCATATGCTAAGTTCTGAACATATGTATCAACAGCATGAATGAGTCCAAGCTGAGCTAAACGAACAAGCGTCTCTTTTGAAATACGCCAAATCTTATTGATGACCTCATAAATAGTACGTGGAATATCTCCTGCAGTAATAGAAATATCACCAATACCAAAAAGCGCGTGTGCCGGTTGTGGCTTCACAGCCAATACACCTACGCTTAGCATCAATACAATAGCCACACTCGCACCAAACTTTCGAAAGCGTGTGTATGTGTTTTTCTTTTGTGGCTTTGTGTTTTGCATGGTTTTGAATTTATTGAGCATCTTGCTGCTCTGTCACGACTTGAGCATAAATCGCAAACAACTCGTCGTCAGATAATTGATCAAGTATTTCTTTGCTGACACCTCCCTGTTCCAGAAGCAAACGAAGTGTGTCTGCGCTAGCATTACCAGATACTATCTCTTGCTCAACTGAACCTGCCTGCGCTTCTGCGATAATCTCTTGATAAGCATCCACAAGTTCTTGATCAGAATATCCATTTACTAAATCTGGATCTACTCCTGCTTGTATTAAACCTTGTCTAAGACTAGCGATATATTCTTGGTCAAATATATCTGGAACAAGTACTCCTGGATCTAAATCGCCACTTGGTTCTAATATCGAACAGTTATACCCTTCCGGACAATTTGGATTTGTCCCACGTGAGATCTCCTCGCTATCAGACAGACCATCAGAGTCACTATCCGCTAAATACATTGATGTGTTATACACATTCTCTTCTAAATTATCTGGCAGACCATCACCGTCAGTGTCTGTGCGTTGTTCTTCTAACAAATCAGCAAACCGTTCTAGTGATTCAGCATGGTCTTCAGTGTTTACTTCTTGGTTAACAAGAAACGGACGATAGATCGCTGACCGGGTAGTAATAATACCTGCTCCTATACTAAAAACTGCGACTACTAAAAAAATTACAAAAACCTTTTCGGGTTGTTGTAATGCAAATGTCTTCAATCGTGATGGTCTTTTCTTAGTATTGTCGAACTGATCAAGCTCATGCATGCGGATCTTGATAGAATATATAGATATTATCGCAAAATTTGTTTACATGGTCAACAAAAAATGCAGCCTGCTAGACCACATTTATAATTTTTTTTCAAGAGTTTTATACATACATATCCATTCATCAATTGATATGTGCTGTG
>JBMYTV010000009.1:0-48941 GCA_049604715.1 Patescibacteria group bacterium | reverse complement strand
GTATTTTTGCATAAGGTATCTGTTTTAAGTTAGCAGATTCAAGTATACATGACCCTAAAAAGCTGTCAAATATAGATGAAACTTATTGGGTTACATAATCCTTGTACCAGATAAAAAATTCACGTGCTACAGCAACTGCATGATTACTTGTTTCACCATTTTCAATCAATATAGTTAAGGCAATATCTGGATTTTCATACGGAGCAAAGCTTGTAAACCATGCATGCGGCTCTTGATTTCCGCCAACTTGAGCAGTACCTGTTTTGCCTGCAACCTCAAAAGGATCTAAAGCATTTAGACTTCGCGCACTACCCCAATCCCCTGTTGCTTTGAGTCCTTGCCTGATTATAGATATATTTTGCTGCTCAGTAGTATTTTCGTATAAAACCTCTGGGGTTACATCTTGCACTGTGCCATCTGAATACGAAATAGTCTTTAATAAATGAGGTTTATACAAGACTCCACCATTTGCAAGAAATGACATCATGGCAGTTGTCTGAAGTGGGGTTACCAAAACATCACCCTGTCCAATACTAATATTATAAGTATCTCCAATATACCATCTTTCTTGCTTAAACTCTTCCTTCCATGCCCGCGAAGGTAAAAATCCATCACCTTCAACAGGATAATCAAGTCCAAGTTTAGTAGTAAATCCTAGCTTTTTTGCATGCTCTACAATACGATCAACACCAAGTCCTGTAAATGAATCATATCCCCCGCCAATGTAATAAAAATATGTATTTACTGACTCAGCAAGAGCTTTTATAACATCTGTTGTTCCATGACCACCTGCTTGCCAGTCAGGAAAAAACCATGCATTAACTTGTAAACCCCCTTGGCTAAAAAATGTCGTTCGTGGGGTGACGACATTTTCAATTAACGCCGCAAGTGCCACAACTGGCTTAAATGTTGATCCAGATGGGTACTCGCCTTGAATAGGTCTAAAAAACAAAGGCTGATCTTCGGTCGCTATAGTTGAAGCATATGTGGCCGAGTCAATTGGCTTAGAAAAAATATTATTATCATAAGATGGTAATGAAATAGCAGCTAATACTTCACCATTTTGTGGATTTATTGCCACTGCAGCACCCTTGGTTAATTCTAGATCATCCAACTTGTCTACCAAGACATCATAAAGCTTTGTCTGAATCTCACTATCTATTGTCAGGGTGATATCAGCGCCTGTGATAGGCTCAACTTCACTACTTACTCTTTGTACCTGTCCACGTACATTTATTTCTACCTCACGCTTTCCAGCCTTACCTTTGAGGAGTGATTCGTACTGAAGCTCAATGCCGCTCTTACCAATATAGTCAGTAAGTTGATAACCGTCATCAACTACGCCTTCTGCTATGTCATCAGCTGTGATCTTTCCCAAATAACCAAGCACATGGCTTGTATACTGAGCAAATGGGTATGAACGAGATCCACGAAGACCCACTTCAAAACCCGACCAATTATCAAGACGTGACTTAAGTGAAATAATTTCCTCGTAAGTCAAATTATCAATCAGTGATACTGGACGAAAACTTATAGGAGATACTGAAGATATTTGCTCATCTAGTGTTTGAGCAGGGATTCCTGAAATATCACTAATTATCCTAAGCTGGTCTTTATATATAACCTCATCTCTTGGAATATCAGCTGCAATAAATGCAACGTAAAATGTTGGGTCATTTTTAACTAACGGTATTCCGTTTCGATCATAAATAGTTCCCCGAGGTGAAGGTATAATCTGAGTACGAACTCGATTACCCTCTGATTCACTTCTATATTCAGCGCCCTCTACTATTTGTAGTTGAAATAATCTACCAGTTAATATCAACAACAACGAAATACCAATAAAACCTATGGTTACAATACGAGAATTATAAGGCGCAAAATACCGCTTTGCCCGCCCCCCGCCAAAGTTCCACTGGTCACTTGTGTCATTTTGAGAGTACCGTCTGTTAATCTGTCGATTTGGACTATCTGACGGTTCTTGCTGAATACGAAAAAATGAGTGAGTATCTTTTTTCATAGGACATCATAGGGTGATTGCTGTAGATAGATTTTGTGTTTAGCCTCATAACTAGCAAGAATAGGATATAAAACGAGTATACTTAAAACAGTAAACAATAAAAGTCCTATACCCACCTCGAACAATGAGGTGATATCAAATGGAATAGCGTACCAACCTTGAAGAGAAAGAAGAAACATAGTGCTGTTGAGTGAGATGATACTAATTCCAATAAATACAACACTGACGCTAAGCACACGTATGAGTGAGAACCTATGCAAAATTTTCTTGGTTATATAATCAACCAATAATAATGTACAAAATTGTATAAGTACTAAAAACAGTGGCTGAAGTACTATACTTGCATACAACACAAGCATAATAGCTACATACACTATGTGCAGCTCTGAATACCTAGTAATGAAAAATATGAAAAGTAGTACTACTGGGAATACTCTAATACTTGAAAAACCATGGTTATACAATGCTATATCAACAAATGCAACGACAAAGCTCAAAAGTACTAGCCCTAAAATAATATATACATTTTTTGACAATGTTTGCATAGTTATGGAATAGCTATTGATACTACTTCGTAATCTTTATAATCTGCGATAAAATCAAGTGAGGCTGTTTGGAAAAAATCATTAGGCGTTGGTAGTGTGTTATCAATTACCCCAATGATAAGGTCTTTTGGAATATGGGTGTCCAAACCTGAAGTGACAACTATATCACTTTTGCTAATCTCAATATCTTTAGGTATTAGGTTGAGTCGAGTTGCTACACCCGGAATACCCTCGACAACACCATGGATTCTTCCTTCTTTGTTCAAGAGTCTAGCTGAAAGTGTAGCTGTATTTTCTTCAATAGGCACTACAAATGCACTGGTAAAATCAACTTCACTTACAAGGCCAATAAGCACTCCATCATCTACAACAACAGGCATTCCTGGTACAATATCATCTCGCGTACCCCGATCAATAACAAAAAGTGTTGTAGAGTCAATAGTTACTTCACCAAGTATATGTGCTGCTACAAGTGATGGATTGGTAGTTGTAGCAAAAGATAACATTGAGCGTAATTCTGTATTTTCTTGCCGCAGTCTCTCTAGTTCAACAAAATCAAAAATACTTGTTGTTAAGGTTTTTTTAAGTAATTCATTCTCTTGCTGCAGTGCTTCGTAATCCTTTACTTCATATGTTGTTACTATTGATCTACCTGGCGAAGCGCTGCGCCAAAATAACTCTCTAACAAAACTAAACAGCTGCGGGAAAAACCACTGCAATACACTCAAAAAAAGCAGTACTACAAGTACGCTTACAATTATTCGTATAGTTGTTGTACGTGTGTTTTTCAGCCTCATGCTATATTGATGGTTGTGTTTCGTTTATAATAACATTTTTAAGAAGATCCTCATTCTCAATCAAAATACCAGTACCACGGACCACTGCGGTAAGTGGATCATCTACGACGTGCACTGGTATATTTGTTTCTTGTGCTATAAGCGTATCAAAACCCTTGAGCAATGCTCCTCCACCAGACAGAACAATACCACGCTGATGAATGTCAGCTGTAAGTTCTGGGGGTGTATTTTCTATAACAGTTTTTATGTTATCAATAATAAGTCTGATTGAACGCATCATCGCCTCTCTAACTTGCATGTCATTTATGACCATTTCTTTTGGTAACCCAGTCAACAAATCACGCCCTCTTACATTCATTTCAAGTTTTTCATTAGCAGGGATCGGAGTTGCTGTACCAATTGCAATCTTAATAGACTCTGCCGTTCTCTCTCCAATCAGAAGATTAAACTGTTCACGAATGTAATTAACAATATTTCTATTAAGCTCATCACCAGCAAGTCTAATTGACTTCCATGTTACTGCTCCTAGTAGAGAAAATACTGCAATATTTGTAGTACCACCACCCATGTCAACAATCATTGATGCTACAGACTCTTGTACAGGCATACGAGCACCTATAGCTGAAGCCATTGGCTCTTCTACCAAAAAAACCTCTGAGGCGCCTGCAGATACGGCAGCGTCCATTACTGCTTTTCTTTCAACCTCTGTAATCTCTAAAGGAATACCAATAATAATTCGAGGCCTTGGTAGCAATGTAAATGACTCTTGATGCACTTTATCAATAAAGTACTTAAGCATCTTTTCGGTTACTTCAAAATCAGAAACAACACCACTAACAAGTGGACGAATAATCTCAATATGCTTAGGGCTCTTACCAAGCATGCTCTTAGCATCAGCACCCACAGCAACAATCTGGTCATTGCGTGTATTAATAGCAACTACTGATGGTTCAGAAATAGTAATGCCCTTTTGTTTTACATAGACAAGTGTAGAAGAGGTACCAAGATCAATACCAATGTCATGAGAAAAATGTCTGAGTAATTGCTTACCAAACTTCATAGTTAAAAGAATCCCTTAATGGCTCCTAAAATATCTCCTCCAAAACGCACTGCATCACGATATGTAATCACAATAACAAGGAGAATAAGAAATAGAAAACCAAAATTATGAATTAGATTTTCTACTCGTTGATTGACTGGGGATCCTTTTATTTTTTCAATAAGTAAGAATAATAATTTACCACCATCTAGTGCTGGAAATGGAATAATGTTGATAATGGCAAGGTTAAGTGACAAGATAGCAATAAACTGTAATACATAAGCATAGCCAAGGTCCACCACTTGTCCTGTCATAACCGCAATACCAAGTGGACCAGATACATCAGCGCCTACGCTACCAGTTGTAAACAACTGCCCTAATATAGTCGCAAAAATAACCAGTATTTGCCATAACAGCGCTGCTGCTGCAACTAGACCATACCACAATGAACTGTACCAAGGATAAGAAACTATCCCACTCTCAGTAACACCTATGCCTATTTGATAGCTTTCTGATGATTCGTTATATGCGGGAGTTATAGTAAATTCCATTGGCTCATCAATTCGTCGCACATCCAAAACAATATCACTACCATCACTTTGGCTAATGAGTGTTCGTAATTCTTCAAACGAGGTAATGGACTGACCATTGATAGCCGTTACAGCATCTCCTAGCTCTACTCCAGCTGCTGTTGCTGGTGTATCATCAAGGACTTCGATAATCTGTAACTGTCTATCACGAACTGTTGCGCTACCTGGAAGTGAGTCATCTACAATACTAGGCAATCCACCAATAAATCCAACTGACAATACAAGCCAAGCTAACACAAAGTTCATAGTCACGCCCGCGACAAGAACAAGAGCGCGCTGCCAAATCTTCTTTTTATTAAAGGCATTATCATCACCACCATCAACGCCGTCCTCACCAGTAATGCGCACAAAACCACCTAGTGGTATCAAATTGATTGAATACTTTGTTCCCCCGCGTGTAATACTCCAAATACGTGGTGGAAACCCAATACCAAACTCCTCAACAGGCATACCTACCTTTCGAGCAGTAATAAAGTGACCAAGCTCGTGTACAAACACAAGTAGGCCCAAAATTATTATAAAGATAATAATTGTCAAAAACATACTAATTTACAAAGATAATATTTCTTTTTCTTTTGATTCTGCAAGTGATTTGATATCTGCATTCAAACTATCAACATGGTCCTGTACTTCTTTTTGAATTTTAAAAAATTCATCTTCAGCAATTTCAGACGCTTCTTTTGCAGTTTTTGCACTTTTAAGTACTTCTTCACGAACTTTGCGTACACCAACTCTAGCTTCTTCTGTCTTTTTGTTCAGTAATGTAACAGTCTGCTTACGATTTTCCTCAGTCATATCGGGGAGTGACAACCTAATTGCTGTACCATCATTTTTTACAGAGAATCCCATATCAGTACCATTGAGGCCTGCCTCAATGTCCTTCAAAGCTTGCTTATCCCATGGCTCCACCATGAGCTGACGCGGCTCAGGTGATGTGATTGTTGCGACCTGCTGAAGTGGTGTTGGTGTATCATAATAAGAAATCTTCAAATCTTCAACCATACTTGGATGAGCACGATTCGAACGCAAGCTTTTGAGCTCTGTCTTGTAATGCTCTATAACGCTATCCCACTTAGGTAATGAATCTGTTACTAATTGATGCATAAAATTGTTATTGATTTAGGTTTATTCTGGTGGAGTGTATACACCAATATATAGTATTGATGCATTCTGTGGATGTACAAGCAATTCTGAGTTACGCCGACTTGATGGGCTCTTTAGTGTTTGCCAGTTCACACCACCATCTTTAGTGTAATATAATGCTCTAGCTGTACCGTAATATAGCTCATCCATAGTAGCAGGATTAACTGCCAAACTCAAGATTGTTTCCTTTTTGGGCTTAGGTAAAAGAGTCAAATCTTCCCACGTAACTCCCCCATCAAGTGACTTAAGAATTCCGTATTTTGATACAGTATAAAACCCATCTTCAACTTCAGGGATGAAAATAAACCTAGTTACTTGTTTGCCGTTTTTAAATTCAAAATCCTTCACTATCACCTCTCCTAAATCCTCCCAAGTTAAGCCCTGATTTGTTGAGCGATAAAAAGTTTCATTTGTAACTGCATATGCAATCTGATTATTCTGCGGATTGATATGTAGTTGCTGTATAGGCTCTTCAATACCTTGATCTTCACGATTACCCCATACTCGCCAAGTAACACCATCGTCTTCAGAAATTTGTATAGATCTATCAGACAATGTCATAAACAATCTGTTATATGCAGCAGGGTCAAATACTAAATCACGGATTGTCCTATTTTTAACTTTTTCTAAATATACGGTTGTCCAGGAACGACCACAATCAATAGAATAGAAAACATTTTGACGTGTCTGTGCATGCAAATGACAAGGTTCTTCAGGATTTATAAGCACCTTATTTACTATTCCCTTATTCTTTAAAAGCTGTCGCCATGAATTTCCAGCGTCTTGAGTCACATAAATGTGACTCTCGCGAGTTGTAAAATACATAGTGTCAGTATCTGTTGGATCAAAAGTCATGAACTCAACATTGTGGTTTGAAAATGATGCAGGTTGCTCTGACACAGTAGCAATCGCAGTCTTATGCTCAAATGTCTGAGCATTGTCAGTGCTAATATACATACCACCGTCTACCATAGGCTCTGACTGAACGCTAATACAACCGCTCAGTATCAAAGGTGTTATTAAAAATAGAGCTAATCGCTTCATACTTTTTTATCAATTATTATAAAGGTAATGAATATGTTAAAGGTTTAATATCCGGATTAAATGGCAATTGCCTTGCTTGAGTAATAATCCGTGTATAAAGTTCCTGAATTTGTCTTACTGTCAAATCATCTGTTTCTTTATGTAGTATATCATGTAACCAACCAAGCAGTAAGTTTGTAACATTTACATAAGCCTCTTTTCTCTTGGTATATGGATTTTGGCTAACTACATACTCCTGGATATAACTTAAACTTTCAACAGATCCTATAATTATAAAATCTTTAATAAGTTGTTTCTGTTTCTGAATCTCTACCAAAGACTCTGGATCATCAAGTAACTGTAACACCTGCCCTGGTAATCCTGGTGATTCTTTAATCGCTTGGTCAAACATTTCAGGCACAACACCCTTCTCAGACAAAACATACTCTCGCATATCTTCGTCAGCTACTGGCGCAAAACGAAGTAGTTGGCATCTTGATTTTATTGTTGGTAATACTGCCTGCGCATCTTTGGCTATGAGAATAAACATCACCTTTTCTGGTGGTTCTTCAAGTATTTTCAAAAGTCTATTAGCTGACTCAAGGTTCATATCTTCTGGTTGATGAATAAAAACAATACGCCATGTATCATGACCAGGCTTCAAAGATAAAAACTGTTGTATATCTGTGATCTGACTTACGACAATACCCTGCGCATCTTCTTCCTTTTGGATATGCTTATGCATATAAACATCTTCAGATAGTATGTCAGCAAATTGTGACATTAAAGTGGTTTTTCCTACATGCTCTGGCCCAATACACAAATAAGCATGACTCAATGTATCATGCTCCATCTGATGCATAAGTAATTTTTGTATATGTATATGTCCTGCTACTGACCACTTCATGCACGTATTATAACAAAAAAAACTCGCAATTGCGAGCTATAAGGCGCTTATGTTGGCTTAAAAACCTATTTCATAGACAAAATACTACGTTTGTAGCTATCAAGGTTCTCTAGAGCAACACCTGTGCCCTTTACTACGCACAAATGTGGCTCATCTGCTACGTATGCAGGAACATCCGTAGCTTGTGATACAAGTTCAGCTAAATGCCTGAGTTGTGATGATCCACCTGAAAACACCATACCTTTATCAATAATATCTGCGGATAACTCAGGCGGTGTTTGTTGTAAAACATTTTTAACAGCCGTAATAATTGCATCCAACTCATCTTGGATCGCTTCAGTCACATCGTCAGATGATACCTTGATTGTACGAGGTAAACCAGTCACCATATCACGGCCTTTAATCTGCATAAACATTTTGTCCTTACCTTCTAAAAATAGTGCTGACCCAATCTGAATTTTTATTTGTTCAGCAGTTTGTTCACCAACAGCTAAGTTATATCGTCTACGTGTATAGTCAGCAATTGCAGCATCAATCTTATTACCACCAACACGGATTGATGTAGAAGCAACTATACCACCAAGTGCAATAACAGCAATTTCAGATGTGCCCCCACCTATATCAATGATCATATGGCCAGATGCTGAGCCAATAGGAATATTAGCTCCAATGGCAGCAGCGACTGGCTCTTTTATAATGTAAGCAGCCTTTGCTCCAGCAGCCATAGTTGCATCAATAACTGCACGTCGTTCAGTAGATGTAATGCCCGCAGGTACAGAAACCATAACCTCTGGCCTAAGAAGTCTAAATCCTTTAAGTGACTTATTTATAAAATAACGAAGCATGGCCTCAGTTGTTTTATAATCTGCTATCACACCGTCTTTGAGTGGATGACGCGCAATAATTGAATCAGGAGTACGGCCAATCATCTCTTTTGCCTCTAGTCCAACTGCTAGTACTTTGCGGTCGGTTTTAGACACAGCAACAACAGAAGGCTCATAAATTACAATCCCTTTCTTTGGTAGGTACACTAGACAGTATGTTGTACCCAAATCTATTCCAACTTTTTTGATTAACATAGACATATGTGTGTTGTCATAATACGGTTGTCTGGATAGGTCTGTCAACGCGTGCTTTGTGCGCGTGGATAGTCAGGCTTCCGCCACATGTGCTTTTTGTAGTATTTAAGCCAACTAGCCAGATGTATCCATGCGGTTTTCTTTTGCAGAGCTTTGATAAAATTATTATCGTCTGACGCTCTCTCTATGTGGTGTACTATCCTACCTTTTGAATGATATACAACTTTCCAACCTCCAAGCCAAAACCTATAAGCCCAATCAGTATCCTCTAAAAATAAGAAAAACCTATCATCAAGCGTTCCAATTTCTTGAACAGCACTCATACGCGCTAATATACACGCCCCAAGCAGCCAATCAACTTCCCTAGTATAACTCCTGTCAAAATCATCCATTTTAAACCACTTAAGCCAATCTTGTCCCTTTTGTGTGTTTGCAAGAATTGTTCGTCTGTAAAGTGGGTAAAAAAATGTATTAGGAAAACGAAAACAAGATAATTGCGTAGATTTATCTGGATTCAAAATCTTTGGACCAACCAATCCAACATCAGCATTCGTATCTAAATAATCAACTAATGGTTGAATAGAGTCTGGAAATACAACAGTATCAGCATTCAAAAAGAGAGCATACTCACCTGATGCATGCTCAAGACCTAGGTTATTTCCTGCTGAAAACCCAATATTACCAGGAGCAGAAACAAGAGCTATAGGAACGTCAGTACGTGATAAAACTCTTTCACGCAATACCTCAAAACACTTGTCATCTGGTGAATTATTAACGACTATTATTTCATGACTACACTTAGGCGGGTATGACAAAATACCCTCGATACACTGGGCTGTTAAACGGACTGTTTTATAGTTAATAATAATAATGGATAACTTCATACTTCTTTTGTCCACTCCTTAAATGTTGCTGATTTCAAATGCGAATTTTCTAAAATACGTTTTCTTTTTTTTAAAGTCTTTGGGAGTTGTTTAATAAATGAAAAAATTCCCTTAAAAGTCGATCGCTCAAACACAACCATATACACTATCTTTTGTAGTTCGTACCAGAAGATATAAGGTGCGTATAACAGTATATTTTTTGTTTGTTGATTTTTGATAAGGGTACTCAGATGATTGCGATATGAAATCATATGCAAAAATGGATCCTGCTTCTTCCTGTTTTGCATAAGATAACTACGATCATTATGATTTCCTTTAGACGAAAGTGTACGACCATGATACGCTCGAGCTGTCGGTAGGTATACAATATCCCAGTGCGCATGACGCAGTCGCCATGACAAATCTACATCTTCTTTATATGCAAAGAAGTCCTCATCAAAATATTCTTTTTTATAAGAAACATCTACTAGCGCGCTGCGCCGTAGCAAAACCAAGCTGCCAGAAAAAGCAAAAACTGGTTTTACCTCCTCACACTCAGGAACGTCACTTTCTCGAAGTCCTTCAAACCTATTATAAAATGAATGCTGCTTTGTTACATTAACACCACAGGTATCAATCACTGACTCACGTTTATTTTGTGTAACATTCCAGTGCAAAACTTTTCCCTGTACAGCACCAACAACATCATGCGATGACATAAACTCAGCACAGTGTGAGAGAAAATCTGACTCAAGTACAACATCTTGATTCATAATCAGCACATACTCACCTTTTGTCCAATGTATTCCAGCGTTGTACGCTTTTGAAAAACCGGTGTTCTTTTTCTGCTCAACAACCTTAACATCATCAGAATAATTATTTTTTATAACTGATACAGTGTCATCAGTTGAGCCATTATCAATAATCAAAACATCAAACTTAGAATATGTTTGCTCAAGAAGCGATGTAAGTACATGGCGGATATATGCCCCAGCATTCCAGGTGACAATAACAACACTAATACTAGATTTTTTGTTCTTCTTGTGTGCTTCGGTCATACCAAGATCCCAAAATAATCACGCAAATAAAGTACCCAATACCTATTGGATGGTTTAGGTATGGCGTTGTCACATGCACTACAAGTAATGCTATACATGACAAGAATAACCCCAGTGTATATGGGGTATATACTAATTGTAGCGCTTTTTGACCTTTTTGTATAATAAGGTATAAAAAGGCAATAAAAGTAAAAAATCCAATGTATCCCAGCTTCAAAATCATATCAAAATACCCCCATTCAAAAGCATAAGTGGTGTATAAACCAGATTCTCCTGGACTTTGCGCTACAATTCGAGGATCAGAGCTTGTATACGTGACTGTTTTGCCAAAACCCGCTCCAAGTATAGGGCTCTCAGATACAGCCCGCGAGAGAGGCTCTAATTGCTGTATACGAGACTGTGCAGCTGGCTCATCTGACGAAAATCTGTCAAGTAATGAAAACGAATCTAAATCAACCAATGGTACTGGGAACAAAGCAAAAATAACCAACACAGCAATGCTACTAAAAATAGCCATGATAGGCACGCTCACTGTTTTGACAGCAGAAAATGCCATGTGTGCTTTTTTGACATAGACCATAACTACACCAAAAATAACAGCTACACCAATACCAAGTATAAAAGATCTAGACTGACTTGCTACAATTCCAATACTAATAACAATTAACAACCAAAAATTATATTTTGTGTGTTTTGTCCAGGTTCTTTTTTGAATCAAGTCAATAAACAAAACAAAGCCTGGGATAATCGCAAAGATCATGCTTTGAGAAAATATTCTAAAAAATGGTCCAATGATATGTGTAATCTCAACTAAACGAAAATCTCTAAGCCAGTGATATGCCCACCAGCCGATGTGTTCAAACTGATGACCAAATATATACATAACCATAACAGATACCACACTCCACCAAACAGCTGCTGCTAAAATTGAATGCCATAACAGAAGCTTATTTTTGACCACATATATAAATGGCAGCGCATAAAGCCACACAATCCATGCATTACTATCAAAAATAAGTGTATGCATATCATTACCCATCCAAAGACCGCGCAAGAAACCATAGACTAGAACAAATAACGGGATCAGTAACAAAAGTCGCTGATTTTTTTGTATAAACTCTAAAAACTTAGCGCGTTCATAAAATCCAATCCTAACAAGAGCAATGCTCATCCATATAACAAACATGATCACCCGTATAGAAAACACTGCACCAGCCACATCAATGCTTAGTAGATACCCGTAAACCCCCACGCATAGTTCTGCTAGCACAATAAGGGCTCCCCACTCAAGTGATCGAAAAGTAATCACAGCAAAAACAACAGCAAATAATATAGTAATGGCTATGTTCAGTTGCGGTACTACATACGCAAGCAACGATACCAAAGCTATGGTGCTATAAACACCCACAATACGGAATAATGTTTTGTGAGACAATTCAGGCATTAAGATATTCGCTTAATAAACCAATGATGCTTTTTGAAATAATGAAATAAACTTCTAAAAAATATTTTTTGTAGCTTACCCGTTGGTATTTGCTTGAAGCTCGCACCACGCTGATGAATAATTGAAGCGTCAGCAAAATATGTTACGTTGTAGTCCTTATTACGTACTCGTTTACAAAAATCAACCTCTTCAAACCATATAAAGAAACTTTCATCAAACCCATCAAGTTTATCGAAAATAGATTTTGGCATCATAAAGAATGCCCCCATAACTTGCTCAACATGTTGAGTTTTTTCATAGTCAAAAGACGCGCACAAGTATTTATTTATCACTTGTGGAACAAAGTGAGGAATCTTCAAAGCAATCATTGTCTGGTCAAACAAAGTTGGAAGTCTACGCACAGACGGCTGTAAAGATAAATCTGGATTTAGCAACTTACACCCCAAGACAGCTGTCATCGGATTTTTTCTCATATAAGTGACACACATATCCAGTGAGTGATCAAAAACCACAGTATCATCATTTAAGAATAATAAATACTCTCCCTTAGCTCGGCGCGCTGCCCTATTCCAAGGCTTTGACAAGCCCTCATTTACAGAACTAAGTTCTGTATCAATATGAGGAAACTCTTTATTTAACATCTCTCTTGTCCCATCCTCTGACGCATTATCAATCAGAATAATCTCCATACTGATATCTTGTTTTGTGTTTTCTAAAGACTGCAAACAATCACGAAGCGCGTCACGGACATTCCAAGAAACTATTATAATACTTAGATCAACTGACATATTAAAGTTTGTGCTTATTTTTTATAATATTCTCCGCATCACGATAGCGCTTGATAGGTTTTGGTATATATCCAAGTAATGACCAAGGAATGCGGTACATGAACCGTGGTAACCATGTCGACATAGTACCATGGGTTTCAACGATCTGAAACAAAACTTCAGGTATATATGAGCCTTTTTTCTTCTGCTCTGATATTGTTAGCCACAGGTCCCAATCTTGAAATTTTTTTAATGACTCATCAAAGTACGGGAAAACCTCTCGTTTCATAAGCGAAGTGGTATGAATGTAATTTTGTTTTTTTAATTTTTCATAAGAAAACTCATGCAAAGCAAACACCTTATTGCCTAGTTTAAATGAACTATACGCAAAATCACTTCCCTGTTTTTTCAAAGTATTCAGCATAGTAGAAAGCATGTGTGGTTTCATAACCACATCGTCGTCAACAAAAATAACATATTCACCTTTTGACTCATCAAAGCCTTTGTTTCTAGCACTAGGAGCTCCCTTATTCTCTTGTGCTATAAATTGTATATGCTTATAGCCACTCACTATAGTTTTGACTTTTTCCAAATCTTGAGAGCCATCATCAACAACGATTATCTCATACTCACCAATACCTTGCTGCGCCACAATACTATCAAGACACAGTGGGAGTGTATGAATTTTATTATATGTTGGAACTATTATTGATATCATAAATACTATCTAATTTGCTTGCACTTTTATCCCAAGAAAAATCTAATGCATATTGCCTGCCACGATTACCCATAGCACTCCTCTTGGAAGAGTTTTTAAGTAGGTCAAGAATGACATCCTTTACCTCTTGTTTATTATTACCATCTACCAATACACCCGTATCATTATGAATAACTGTTTCGGGTACACCACCATCTTTTCCTACAACCACTGGCAGTCCATACGCACTGGCCTCTAAATTTACTATACCAAATCCTTCAACATCACCTTTTATATTACGAGATGGTAGTACAAATATACTTGCGTCTCTATAATAATCTAATAAATCCTTATCAGACAACCTGCCCGTGAAAACTACTTGTGACCTTTTATCCTGAGGAATGTAATTATCAACTAGTGACTGTAAATATTTTTTGTCCTTCCCCTCACCCACTATCACATACCTAAGATCCGGAAACTCTGCATATAGATCAGGCAAAATCGAAATAACAGTGTCTACTCCTTTGCGTTTTACTAATCTTCCAACACTTAATAAAGTGAGTACATTTTTATCAGCAACCACCTCGCTTGTACTTGGTACATGTGATGGTGCTGGGGTCACAGCGTGTACTTTGGTATCAGAAATACCATATTCATCTACGGCTATGTTTTTTGTATAGTTTGAATTTACTATAACGCGAGAAGCTGAACTTAATATAAGCTTTGCAAGCCCTCTTTTCCAACCTGAGATATGACTAATATCCATGCTATGGCACGACACACTATATGAAGGTAACATTCCCAAACTCTTTCCAATAAATAAAACCGTACCAACAGGCAAAACTTGCCCAGCGATCATATGCATAAAATGCTCCTTTCTTTGTAGCCTAACTAACGTAAACAACAACCGCAACCAATGTGGCCACATAAGCTTATAAAAAAACGGTATTCTCATCACATCCAGACCATCATCTGCCTCAGCTGCACTAGGAGCTATAAGTGTGTATTTATTATGAGGAAGTCTTGAAAATAACTCATGCCAATACACAGCAATGCCGCCGGTTGCTGGTTTGTAATCCTGTGTGATAATAGCAATTGACTGTTTCATTATTTTTGTTTCATTATTGAGACAATGCTCTTCCCAAAGGCACTGTGATAAAAAATAAACATATAAACTACTATTCCGAGTGCTAGCTGATATACCCAGTGAATATTAAATGCTCTTAGCAAAAAGATCATAGCAAAAAGCGCAAGTAAAGGCGCAATAACATGGTGAATCTCACTCAATTGTTTTCGCATAGATATGCTGAGAGTTCTGCGGATAACAAATAGGCCCAGGAGACTCAAAAATACTGTACTCAAAGTTGATGCTAAAGCTGCTCCAATTGCATCAAAATGAATGATAAATAAACTATTGAGAATTATGTTTATAAACAAAGCAATTCCAATGTTAATTGTTTGCTTTTTCTGGTGATCAGTCGCATTTAGAAGTGAGCCAATCGGAAAATTTATAAATAAAAATGGTAATGATGCGATGAGAATCTGTAGTGGTAGTATCGCTCCTGAATAAGTATCGCCATACACTAAAAATATGATATTAGGTGCAAAAAAAACGGTCAGCACACTAAGTGGCAAACCTATATATACCAGCAATCCAATTGATGCAGCATATAGCCTTTGCACATACTCTTTGTCCTTTTTATGACGCGCACTAAATACCGGATACAATGCAGCCATAAATGCCATAGGTATAAACTGCATAGCAAATGTCAATTTGTATGCAACTGCATACCATCCCAGATACACGGCCTCGCTTAATTTTGAAAGCATTATCTGATCAAATGCGCCATACACCTTGGCAAAACCCGCAGCCAAAGCAAATGGCAATACTACCGGTAGCAATTTCTTCCATTTTTTTGGAAGAATAGTAGCTCTTAACACAATATTGTATCGACTACGGAGAATAAATAGTGCATACAAGACATTTGCCCCATGACCAACAAGTAAAACAACAAGTAATAAAGCAACACTGCCAACTGTATATGCCACTGCATAACCAGCAATTAAAATTATACTATGCACCAAAACAGTACTTATTGCCTCATAGGTCAGTTTTTGAAAACCTCTTAAAACCGCATATAGAGTTAACGCTAGTGATTCTATAACCATTACCGGTAGTGCTATATAAATCACCATCATGACTGATGGTTCATACTGCAACATATAAGCAATCACAAGCGCCAAAAGCACAGCTAGCGCAGCTGAAAGTAATTTAAACCCAATTACCAGTGAGAATAGATCCTGAGCCTTACTTTTATTTTTAGCTACTTCACGAGTAATATAGTGATTTGTCCCAAAATCAACAACAAGCCCAAACATAGTTGCAAACGAAATAACAAACACATATAAACCAAGCTTTTCTACGCCAAGAGCATGAGCAAGAAGAGTAAAATAAGCGAATGCGATAATTTTTTGAATCACCAGCGCTAGCGTAAGACTGCTGGTATTTTTTAAAATATGAGTTGTTGTGCGCATATAAGTATTATAGCGTACCTTTAGGTATTTAGCATTACAAAACCACCCAAGGCTTTCGCGATGGGTGGTTTATAGATGATATTATCGTTTTGAAAACTGTGGTGCTCTTCGAGCTCTTTTCAAACCTGGTTTCTTTCTTTCCTTTACTCTTGCATCTCGGGTTAATAATCCTTGTGCTTTCAAAACTGGTCTGAGATCTGCATTCCATTCAATAAGCGCACGGGCAATACCCAAACGACTTGCTTCAGCTTGTCCAGTAGTGCCACCACCCTGTACATGAATAGTGATATCAACACCTTGATTTGAAGTAACAGTCAAAGGTGATACTAGTGTAATTTGATCGGTTTCAATTGGGAAGTACTCTGATAACTCTTTACCATTTACATAAATCTTGCCACTTCCCTTGGGGTATAGGCGCACTGTTGCTATTGCTGACTTTCGTCGACCAACTGCATAGTGATAGGTTCCTGAGACACCCTCTACTTCCTTTTGTTTATATCCTTTATCGTGTTGTTGCTTTTTACCCATACCTTACTTAGTAAACGTTAATCGTTTTATTGCCTGAGCTCTGAGCTTGTTTTTTGGAAGCATATTCCAAACAGCTTTTTTGATCATTTCCTCTGGCTTTTCTTCCATGAGCTTCTGTGCTGGTGTTTCTTTCAAACCACCTGGATACTCACTATGTCTGTAATAAACTTTTTGTTCTAACTTCTTACCAGTTAGTACAAACTTGTCAGCATTAGTAACTTCTACAAAATCACCGCCATCAATATGTGGTTCAAAATCTACCTTTTGTTTACCACGGAGCAATGTTGCGATTTCTGTAGCCAATCGCCCAAGTACTCTACCTTCTGCGTCAATTGTATGCTTTTGTCGCTCAATAGTTTTCATACTTATACAAATTCAATATATACTTCTTTAGCATTGTCACCTTTACGGTTACCAAGCTTTACAATACGTGTATACCCACCGGCGCGGTCTTTATACTTTGGACCAATAACTTCCAGGAGCTTATTAACTGCATTTTCTGTCTGTAAACTAGATAACAAGTATCTACGTGATGTAAGATTACTCTCTTTACTACGTGTAACCAATGGCTCAACAAACTGACGCAGTGCCTTTGCCTTTGCTTCAGTTGTTTTAATTCGTTCATACAAAATAAGACTCTCAGCCATGTTCTTCATAAGAGCGCGGCGTGTGTCTCGGTCACGTGATAGTTTAATTGTTGTCTTACGGTGTCGCATATTATTTGTCTGACTCTTCAGTTTCTTCTGCTGGCGCTGCTTCTTCTTCAGCTTCCTCTACTACCTCTTCTTCAAGAGCAACGTCACCAGTAAATAAATTAAAATGTTTTACAAGCACTTTTGATGCTTCTTCAACTGCTTCTTCAGGTGTAATACTACCATCAGTTTCAATACCAAGCTCAACTTTATCAAAATTAATATCCTGACCAACGCGGGCTTGTGAAACATCCATGCTTACATTAACTACAGGAGTGTAGATAGCATCAATAGCAATTGAACCAATCTCCTTTTTCTCCTCATTTCTCTGGTCTACTGACTCATATCCGCGTCCTTTTTGTACAACTGCTGTCATTTCAAATGAAGCATCCTTACTACTAAGTGAGCAGATAGGAGCATCTGGGTTAATAACTTCTACATCAGTATTTTTATCAAAATCTTTTGCAGTTACTTTCTTAGCACCACTTACTTTCAAAGAAAGTTCAACTGGCTCATCAGTATGAAGCTTAAAGCGTACTGCCTTTAGGTTCAAAATAATATCAACTACGTCTTCTTTTACGCCATCAAGTGAACTAAACTCATGGTCAGCACCGGTAATCTTAACTTCTGTAATTGCTGTACCAGTCAATGATGACAGTAATACCCTCCGTAGAGCATTACCAAGAGTAGTACCAAAACCTCGAAAACATGGTTCGATGGTTAATACCTTTTCATTTGGCTTTTGACCATCTGCGTAAGATATTTTATTTGGTAATTGTATATGCTCTGTAAACATAAATTTGTGGGATAATAAAAATTATTTATCGTGAATAAAACTCAACAATAGCCTTTACATCAAACACAGTCTGATCTTCATCTACCTTTGGAAGGCTTACTACTTTACCATTCATAGCCCTAGGATCAACTGATAACCAATTTGGAATATGTTCGATGTTGATACCTGCAGTATTTTCTTCAAATACTTGCATCTTTTTACTTTTATCTCGAATTTCAATGACATCACCTACCTTAACCTGATATGAAGGAATATCAACCTTACCACCGTTTACGCGGATATGCCAATGATTGACAAACTGACGAGCTTGATTACGTGTTGCTGCAAATCCTAGACGGAATACAACATTATCAAGTCGTTGCTCAAGCATTTGTACAAGTATTGCACCTGTATCACCTTCTGCTTTAAGAGCTTTGTTATAATATTTCTTAAACTGTTTTTCACGAAGACCATAAATCCATTTTGCCTTTTGCTTTTCCATGAGCTGGCTACCATACTGGGTTTTTCGTGGATGACCCTTTGGACCATGCACCCCAGGTGGATATGAACGCTTGGTAAATGGTGATGTTGGAGAATCACTACTTTTACCGCGAAGCATTAATTTTACTCCTGCGCGTCTTTCTTTCTTAAACTTTGGACCTATATCTCTTCCCATACTTTTATATATTAAACACGTCGTGGCTTACGAGCACGGCATCCATTATGTGGAATTGGTGTCACATCTTTGATAGATACAACCTTCAAACCATGTGCATGAAGTGATCGGATGGCAGACTCACGTCCAGTACCAACACCCTTTACAAATACTGAGACCTCTTGCAAACCAAAATCTTTTACTTTTTCTACAGCGTTCTTCACAATTATACCGGCTGCGTATGGAGTTGCCTTTTTAGGACCTTTAAAACCACACTGACCAGCAGATGAATACGCAAGTACGTTTCCATTTTGATCTGAAAGTGTCACAATTGTATTGTTATACGTAGCTTGAATATGCGCCTGTCCACGTTTGACCTGTCGCTTTTTCTTACCTTTACGTTTTGTTGATTTAGCTGCTACTGCCATATATCTTTATCTTTATGTCTTTGTAAGTTTAGTCTTACCAGAACCCATGGTAGAACGTTTGTTGCCACGGATTGTGCGTGAATTAGTCTTTGTTCGTTGACCGCGTACTGGCAAACGATTATCATGACGTGCACCACGGTAACTACTAATTTCTTTCAAACGTTTGATATCCATCAAACGATCACGTTTTAAATCACCCTCTACTTTATATCCTTGCTTTTCAATAATAGCGCGGATCTTACCTGCATCAGCTTCACTAAGCTCTTTACCACGGATATTTCCATCAACACCTGCTTCTTCCAAAATCTCTTCTGATCGTGTACGTCCAATACCATAAATATACGTAAGGCCTATTACGATGCGTTTGTCATTTGGAATATGTACTCCTGCTATACGTGCCATGCTATAAAAAACTAAAAATTAACCTTGTCGTTGTTTATGTCGAGGATTCTTGTCACAAATAACACGAACAATACCGCCTCGGCGGATGATCTTACAATTTCTACAACGTTTTTTTACTGATGCTTGGACTTTCATAATTACAATCTAAACGTTATTCTCCCCTTTTCCAAATCATACGGACTCATTTCAACTCGCACACGATCACCAGCAACAAGTCTGATCTTGTACATTCTCATTTTACCTGAGAGATGTGCAAGAAGTTCATGGCCGTTATCAAGAACGACTTTAAAGCTTCCGGCTGGAAACAGTTCAGTAATTTCTCCTTCAGCTTCAATAAAGCCTTTCTTATTTTGAGAAAACTGAGGTTTTTGTTGTGCTTCGTTTGATGAGTCTGTCATGTCAAATGTAACGGAATCGGTATGTAAAATACAACTAGAGTATCTTACACAAAAATAAAACCTTTGGCAAATCAAGCTTTACCCAAAGATTTATACATGCTTATAGCATCTATACTTGTTGATAAGTGTTAAAATTATAGCAAAATTGAGAATATTGTCAATAAATTAACAGTTTTTCACCTTTGCTAAGATTAGCAAAGACTACTATGGGCGCTTTTCTACTTCAATTGTACAGTCAGTTGCTAGTGCCGCAATTGCGCCAACAGCGGCTAAAACAGGTGCTACAACAGCTCCTACAACTCCAAATGTGAGTGGGAATTCCGCTATTACACCGCCTTCCCCATTTTTGATGCGAATTGATCTAGCATTACCCTCACTAATAACCTCCTTTACTTTATCAACAACCTTATCACCAGAAATGGTATATGTTTCATTTTCACTCATATATATAATTTAGTATTAGTGAATATAGTATAACAAATAAATTAAAAGTCACACAGATTTCTGTGTGACCAATTTTGTTCTGGACATTATTGAAAAACTATCCTTCTCTGCAGGGCCTTTTCTGTTATTGGCCCATTTAGATTGGCTGATAAGTAAGCCATGATCATGTAATAAATATACACGAAATCGTTTATCAAAAAAGGATATTTAACCGTAGCAATCAGAGCCAGTGTTACCACTAAATGGTCGCCGACCTGAGATGCGTAACTGATCCAGCCTCTAAGTGCCCAAATTCGAAAAACCATATATACCACTAACGGTGCTGCTAACCCTACAAACAATAATTTGAGTTCTTCACCCAAAAAAACTTTTTCCATCACCGTTGTTGAGCCTACTGAACCGGCAATTCGGGCAGCTTCGCCAAAGTACAGATCAATACCACAGAAAAATAATGGGATAATCATTACAGGCAAAGCCATGACGAATGCCAACATAGGGTTTATGTGCTCAGCATATTCTGCCTGATCACCTGCCCATTGATCATCAACATCCACATTTCTAGAGGCTCTGTACGCAGTAATAACACCTGCATAGGCTGCATCCGCAAATTGACCTACAGTCATTATGTACATCATCCAATCACGTAATTCTGGTAATATAAAGTAGAGATAAATTTGTGCGTGTACAAAATTCCACGAAAATACCTGATCTATATACGATCTCATCCCTTTTAACTTGGAAGTCTTACGAACCTCCCCACCCGTTAAAACAGCTGTGATAAAAATACCAAGTACTCCCCAAGTGATATTTTCGATCATAATAGAATTAGTATAATCAGTGGCCAATGCACCACGCGCATGCATGAATTTTATTAAAGCAAAGACAATCCATGCTAAAGAGGCTTTTTGGATTATTGCATTGGTTAATCCAACCTCTTTTTGTGGACTACGCTTTTTCCTTCGTGTCATGATCTCCTCGAGGGTTTAGGTTATACTTTTCATTTAAAGAGCGTTTCATATCATTTAAGCAACAGACATAAAAAAAGTCAATTTAAAAACGCTATACAAATTGTATAGCGTTTATTCAAAAGTGATCTCCTGTTTTAACTACCAAGGTTTCCGGTAGCTGAAGTTCATCTTCGGCAGTGCCGCATGGGCACCCGGGAACTGAGCTTCTAGCTGTTCCCAATTGATACTTTTATTATCAAATTGCCCTAAAGACAGCCGGGCAAATAACGACGGCTTTTTTCGCCAAGCGCTACTTCTCAGCATATCAATACCCAGACTATCATTACTGGCATAGTTTATCAGAGTATTTGCAAATAGCACACGTAAAAAGCAATTACCCTCAAGCTTCTCAAGGTGGTTGTGTAGCAATGTGATGTACCGAGATCTCAAGCTTGATTGCGGCTCAGAAAATGCCTCAATCTTAGATATCAAGTACAGCCGGGCGGCGTATTTCCAAACGTTCATCTTGTGCCCCCCGTTACTGTCGTACGGACTTTGCTTCTCATTGATGCCCAGTTGCATCTCAAAGGGGTCATAAACCCGTCCGAGACCAATAAGGTGCTCAATCTGCATGAAAAGCTGCATAACCCGCATGGTAGATTCCGGATCTGTTTGCTTCAAATACATCTGGGGGTAAAAAAGCTCACCCCACCGGTCGGATGTATGTTCCGTCACATCACTGGTTTTACCAAATATTTTTTCCAGCATTGCTGCTGTCCAAAACACCCGGGAAACCAAATTCTTAGCATCTAGCCCCAGGATCTGACGCGCACGCTCAGTCGGATCTGCCGGTAATTTAAAATGACTATTAAAAGCACCGGGAAAGCTGTACTTCCTAACATGTTCCGCAGGTGTTGAAGCAAGTTTTTCCAATTGGCCGTGCTGCTCAACAGCTTTTAAATACAAGCTGCGGATTAATGCTTCTAATCTACTAATGAACGCACTGCCTTGATCTTCTAATAACTGGTTCGCGTGCTTCAGGTCCACATCATTGGTGGACAAGAACATCGGAAGCGTAAATTGATCTAGTCGTAATGACATTAGAAAGCTCCTTCTGGTTTCTTTTTTCCACCATAGTGGTCAATTAGCCTCTTGATTAGCTCAAGCGGGTATTTCTGCGAAGCTCCCAATCCAGCCGGCGTATAGTATTCACCATAATGCTTCCAGTTGGATGGGGGTTTGGCAAAGAATAGTTTGTTGTTTCCTAATTTGAAGTTATGCTGGTCTGAGCATTGTTCAGCCTTTGATGCGGTAAAATGCGGCGCACCTTCATTCACATAAGGCTCAGGCTCAACATCATCATTAGGAGAGTCAACAAAATCTGGTGTAGCGGCTCCATCTTCATCCTTAGTTTTATCCGGTCCCTCATCTGGGGGACCGGATGATTCTTTTTCATCTTCATCAGCGGGGTTGGACGAAGGAGGAGCCGCTTTTACTTTCCCTCTTCTTCCTCATCGTCATCGTCTTCTTCATGTTCATTGATCTCCTCGATACTATCTTCATCAAGAGTATCGAGATAGGCAGTGAGTCCCGCTGCTTCCACTCCTGCCTCTTCCATAAGCTCCAGGAGCGCCAAAGCATCATCATCCATAATCTTCGGCATCAATCCTTTCTTGATGGAACTGAGGCTAAACATACTACTGATCAAATCAAGCCCACATACAAAAGTGAGCATCAAGCCATAGATCTGATCAAAGCTTGCAATGGCAAGGAAGAATCCAAACCATACAACCTCTCCGGACAATTCCACGCCATCAACACCATCGCGGGCTTCCTTCTGGCACTCACGTACCATGAAGAAGCTGAGCATTCCAACGCCAACCATCCACCAGCGGAGGGTTAGGTTAACCGGAATGTCCGTTGCGACCGTTACCTTAAACGCAGCCTGCAGCGAAGGGAACCACTCCAGGATGGTGAAGAAGAACCCCTGGAAAAACCCTTCAACAGTCGTCATCTTAATGACCGGGCTTAGCAGAAACGCGTTGTAACTCGGGTAATTGAGGACTACGGAAAGCGGGAAGCTCACCATAAAAAATAGCAGGGCCATAAAAATGGTAGGGCTGGTCGTTTTGTTAAAAAACTCCCTAATCATCCGGGGCGCCGTCGGTGTTTCCTTTTCCGTTGTGTACCTATCCTTGCGCTTGCCGCCCTGTTCTTCATCCTTCTTATTTCTGTTAAACATAACATCTCCTTCTCATTTTGAGTGAAAGTGATTTATTGGATAAGGCCAATTGCAAAACAGTTTTAAGTGCAGTTATTGCAAATATATTTATTTTTCAAATGGCTTATTTAACAACTTAAGTTAAATGATTTACACCAGTTTGTCAATAACGTGGTATAATTTTTGGCTAATATTAGGTAATCCGATTTTTTCAATTGACAAAAATTATAGTTTTGTGCTAAAAATAGGAGTAAATCTAAACTGTGAAAATTAAATTTCACCAGTAAATACAGAACATTTAAAACGAGGGTAAAAACGATGAACGAAACTGTCCGCGACAGTCTAGTCCAGGTTGCGAACAATACTGGACCCCCGATTCTTAACGTAGATCCGGACAATGTACCGTACTACGTTTTTGGCTTTCTTTGCTTTTTGGCAATTGCATTGTTTCTTTATTTTATTGATATCAAGCGTGCGCCGGAAGATAAAAAACCCGGTCAGTATCTAAAGGGCTTGCTTATCCTTGGTTTGTCTGGTTGGCTTGGTGTTTCGGCCTTTTCGTCTATGCTTGATTGGGAATATCGTCTTGGGATCCAATATATTGGCCCATTTCTTGGAACAGGCTGGATGCTTGGCCTTATAGCATCAGCAAAAGCACTCGGGATATCATTCCGAATGGCTACAGCCGAACGACAGTATGTTCCCAGAAAGTTTGGTTATTGGCTAATAGTACTTGCTTTTGCATCAACACTTGTATTTGGAGCACTTATTCCTTACGTGGATGTCACTATGACAATCCGCGACTACGGACGTGCTATTACCAAGTCTATTATGCAAAAAGACCGCGATTATCTACAAAACTTTTTTGCAGTTAACAAGATTATGGAAGACCAAACGGCGGTCCTTATGCAGTCCGGAAAAGCAAGTGGCGATAACCTGATTCTCTCATCCGAGCGCGAACGAATTAAGGATATGGCAGATATCAAAAACGAATACATCGGTAGCGTCACCAAGCAAATCCAGGAAAAGTATGAAAGCGGTTTATTTGTCTATGGCGAAAAGGTAGCTGACTACATAGCCGTCCAAATGATGGAGAATGGCAATACCACACTTTCACCTACTAGCCAAGAAATAGCGGCTGGTTACGATTCCTGGAAGTTTGACACCTACTTGATTGCTTTTGGTATCTCTATTGGTAGTATCTTTGGCATTGCATTCGTGACGTTTGTATTTCCAAGCCCGGAAATACGTCGTATTGTTATGAATCTGCTACAGGACATGACCCGAGGGAATGAGGAATATGCTAAGCTTGTTGAGAAACAAGCCCTCGCTTCTATTGCAATGGAAAAGTCAATGTACATCACTGATCATGCCCATGAAGTAGGGCAACGACTTGGTAGAGCAGCTCTTGAGAAATTTAAGCGAACCGGGAATTTGGATGAGCCAGAGGAAAAAGCCAGTCCAATCCCGACATCATACATCCCAACCAACGGGCACACAAAAACGGACGATCTTCCGGAACAGCTGCAGCCCGAAAAGGTGAGGCGAAAGAAAAAGGGCAAATTGATCCGCCCTAAAAAGGGATAATCGTCGTTTTGTAATTTTCAAAAGACCAGCCAAAATCATGGCTGGTTTTAAACTGTCTAAAAAATTATCCCTAAAACTCACTTACCTCTTTTTCAGAAAAAGTATCCTGCTGTGCACGCAGATAATCAAGTCCTTGCTTTATACGTTCTTTAAGTTCTACTAAATATTCATCCGCTTCATTTGACGAGTCAAATTCAAAAGTCACATGAAAATCATAAAGTGGTAACTCTGATGTCCAACTGCCGTCATACAAAGCCTCTTTGGGTTGAATAGAAATAAGCGGCGAACCAAACTTTTGCATCTTTTGCTGATCCTCTTTGGCAAACTCACGCAGTGATACTGAGATGTAATACCTGGCATTATCAATATTTTTTTGTACCATTACCTTCATACGCTACTCTAGTATTGCTTTTATCCTCCGCACACCGGCGCTACTTGCCTCTTCCTTTTTGATACGAAACTTTCCAAGATCTTTGGTATTTTCTACATGTGGACCTCCACAAATCTCTCTACTCACTGGATTATCATCATCACCAACTGTATATACCTTTACCATGTCACCATACTTTTGTGTAAAAAGACCCATAGCACCTTTTTCTTTTGCTTCTTCTACGCTCATCTCTGCAAAGTGTACAGGATGCGCAGCTTTAATCTTGTCATTAACCCAAGTCTCAACTGCTTGTTTTTCTTCATCTGTCATCTTTTCACCATGAGAAAAGTCAAAGCGCAATCTATCTTTGGTAATGTTTGAACCTTTTTGTACAACATGATCGCCTAAAACTTCGCGTAGTGCAGCATGTAAAAGATGTGTTGCAGTATGCAGCTGTGTTGTCTCAGTGCTGTGATCAGCCAAACCTCCTGCAAACTTTCCTTCTGCACCTTTGCGAGAAATCTTTTGGTGCTCTTCAAGACGCTTATTAAAATCATCCATATCAACTTTCACGCCAAGTCTTGTAATCTCCTCTACAGGAAAACCATATGTTGCATAAAGCGTAAATGCTTCCTCGCCAGTAATAACACCGTCTCGGGCAAATTTCTTTACTGCTTCTTCACCTTTTTCAAGTACTTTTGAAAATTTTTCTTCTTCCACCTTTAACTCTGCTAAAACTCGGTCTTTGTTAGATACGATCTCAGGATAAGCACCTCCCATGGTATCTATAACCACTTTAGCAATCGCAGGAATAAATGCATCAGTAATACCAAGTTCTCGCCCACGCCGGATACTTACACGTATCAAACGGCGAACAACATAACCCTGGTCTACGTTAGATGGACCAACACCCCTATTATCACCCATGATCATGACAGCAGCACGGATGTGATCAGTAATCACACGAATAGCCTTTTCATTTTTTGTATCTTTTGTTAATTCCTGTACAGCAGTGTAAATAGGTTTTAGAGTATCCACTTCATATACGGTTTTGTGGCCATTCAAAATAACTGTAACCCGTTCTAGTCCAAGCCCAGTATCAACATTCTTTTGTGCAAGTGGTTCATACTCACCAGTTGGCGTTTTGTTATACTGCATGAACACATCATTCCATATCTCCATCCAATTTTCTTCATCAGTACCAGGGTTAGAATCTTCTGGAGGAGCCCCCTCTCCTACCCAATAAAACATTTCGGTATCTGGTCCACATGGCCCAGTTTGACCAGCTGGCCCCCACCAGTTATCCTCACGCCCAAGGTATGCGATTTTGTGTTCTGGCACACCTAAAGATTTCCATATGTCAGCAGCCTCAGTATCACGCGGGATTCCATCCTCACCTTCAAAAACAGTAACTGCCAAAAGAGATGGATCTATGCCTAGCCATTCAGGTGAAGTCAAAAATTCCCATGAATACTTAATTGCATCTTCTTTGAAATAATCACCCATGCTCCAGTTACCCATCATTTCAAAAAAGGTCAGATGAGTATCATCACCAACTTCATCAATATCACCCGTGCGAATGCACTTTTGTGCATTTGCAATCCGATTGCCGCCAGGGTGCTTTTCACCAAGCAAAAATGGCACAAGTGGGTGCATGCCAGCGGTAGTAAAAAGTACTGTAGGGTCGTTCTCAGGTAGCAAAGACGCACTATCAATAATAGTGTGATTTTTTGACTTAAAAAAGTCTAAATACTTTGTTCTCAATATTTGTGCTGTAATCATAAAATGTTTGGTTTCTCGGTTTTGTATAGTACCGTTTTTTAGGTAATTTGGCAATAAAAACCCCGCTAGAAAGGTATTGATAAATTTTCGGCCATAGGAATGGTACCGTATTTGTGTGTTTGCCTTTTGCGGGGTTTTTTCTGACTCTCAAGTGTTTGATCCAGGCAGGCCTCCTGGTACATCCGTATTAGGCGTTACGCCACAGACTTCCATGTGATCCAGCCTTGCTAGCTGTACCTGGTACTTTCAGTCAGACAAGATGTGTTATTTAAGAGCTAAAAAATCCAGGCTTGGACCTGGACATCTCAACTATCAACAACATAAGTGCTGAATCAATACAATAACAATGTAGTGGTGCTTTTCTGACCCTCTCATATTTCAAGTATACACACTGATACAAAGGTGTGCAATCCTACGAAATAACTCCACCTCCTAGACAGTAATCACCATCATAAACAACCACACTCTGACCTGGGGTCACTGCGCGTTGTTTTTCTTCAAAATTTATTTGCATAGTATCAGCGTTTTTCTTTGTAATCACGCATGCCTGATCTGCTTGTCTGTATCTAATTTTGGCTGTATATGTTCCAGGTGCTTCTGGAGTATCTGATATCCAGTGCAAATCATGCGCTTCTAGTGATTGTTTAAACAAATGAGGGTTATAATTTCCTTTTACTACATACAATTCATTTTTGTTCATATCTTTACCTGCAACATAAAGCGGTAATCCTGTCCCACCAACTGCCATGCCCTTTCGCTGACCTATAGTATACCAAGCAAGTCCGTGATGTGTACCAAGTATCTCTTTTGTATCAAGATCAACTATATTACCTGGCGCATCATCAATATACTGACCCAGAAACTCACGCATATCAACTTCTCCAACAAAACAAATACCTTGTGAATCTTTTTTGTCATGTGTCATAAGACCATTTTTTTTAGCTAGATCTCTGATATGTGACTTTTTATACTCACCTACTGGAAATAATGTTTTTTGAAGCGCTGCCTGGTCAATAGCATACAAAAAATACGACTGATCTTTTGTGTTATCTACTCCTTTTAAGAGCCGCGACTGCCCTTCTGTATGTTCTACTCGTGCGTAATGACCAGTGGCTATGTAGTCCGCACCCAAATCAAGTGCTTTTTCAAAGAAAACCTTAAACTTGATCTCAGAGTTACACATAATATCAGGATTAGGTGTGCGACCAGACTTGTATTCTTTAAAAAAATAATCAATGACATGTTCTTTATACTCCTTTTCAAAATTCATAGTTTGAAAATCAATCCCTAGCTGCCCTGCTATTTGTCTAGCATCCTCTTGGTCTTGTTCCCATGGACATTCTCCATTTTTAAGCGCAAACGAGTCAGACCAATTTTTCATAAACACACCCAAAACATTAAAACCCTGCTCTTTTAATAGCAAGGCGGTAACTGATGAATCTACTCCGCCGGAAAGTCCGACTACTACTGTTTTGCTCATATATATCTTTGATCAAAATCCATTATAGGAACAAAAGCAACAATAATGCAAGTATAATACGATATGCAGCAAATGGCTTAAAACCAAATCGGTTCACAACTTTGAGTAGGAATGCAATAGCTAGATATCCACTTAAAAATGCAGTTACAAACCCAGCGACAAGCATTTTTACCTCAACACCTCCTGGCGAGGCAAATGTATCAAGTAATGAAAACAAACCAGCGGCAGCTATGATAGGTGTTGATAGTAAAAAAGAAAACCTGACGGCTGCCTCTTTATCAAGACCTGCAAACATACCGCCAATCATAGTGATACCAGAGCGCGATGTCCCTGGAATAAGTGCAATAACCTGCCAAAAACCAACCGCAACAGCCTGAAAAAATGTAACGCTAGTTATGTCTGTCTGCTTTTTCGAAATGCGGTTGCTATATTCTTCAGCCACAAGCATAACAATGGCCCACACCAATAGGCTTGAAGCTACAACGGTAGTACTTCTGAGAAGTGTTCCAATACTCTCCTTAAAGACTAAACCAAAAATCGCAGCTGGTATGGTTGCTATCAGTAAGAAGTAACCAAGCTTACGCCACTTTTTGTAGTTTTCAACTTTACTAGAAAAAAAACTAGTACATATGTTTTTCAAGTCTCGCCAAAAATAAACCACAACCGCAGCAAGTGTACCAAGATGAACAATTGCATCAAAAGCAAGGCCTTGATCAACCCACTGAAAAAGTGACGGTATTACAATCAAGTGCCCTGATGAAGAAATAGGCAAAAACTCAGTAATTCCCTGGATTATACCTAGGATAATTGCTTGACCTAGTAACATACTTATTCAAACGTTACAGTTGCACCGGGCTTCAAAGACCCAGAGTCTTGTGAGCCACTATCACTGTCCACAGGTAGTTTTGGTTTTTCTTGCTGTTTTGGCTTTTTAGAAACAGAGCTCTCTACCACCTTTTTAGCTTCAGGTTGTGGTGGTTTAGTTTTACGTGTTTTGTCTTTAGTTGATTCTTGCTTTGGTGACTCTTTTTTAGGCTCCTCCTTTTTCTCTTCTGACACAGTGGCGCGCACAGAAGTCGACTTTGGTTTTTTACTAAACTGAGTAGGAGACTTGGTCAATGCTTCAGTAAGAGAAAGCTCAGCAGCACTCATAGTCTCTGGAGCAACAGGTGCAGTCTCAGCGACTTCTGCTTTTGAACTAACAACTAATTTTTTAGGCTCAGGTGTAACTGGCTCATTTTTTACTACTTGTTTTTTCTCAAACTGACTTCTATCTATTTTGCCTTCCTTAAAGGCTTTCAAATGTTCATCACAAAAGACTGGACGCACTCCATCTGGTTGAAATTTTGTCACAACATCTTTACCACATACAGAACACGGACTGTGAAAACCCTCTTCTTCACTTTTTTCACCACCCTCACCACCTTCAATAACAGAATCATCTACTCCGCTCCACCGCGCGATCTTGTCTTCTATAACCTCCCTACCTGTTGCATAGCGCTCGCGTGAGACTTTAACAATTTTATCCCTGTGACCATCTTGCATCTCTCCCAATTCTGGTGGAATGCCTGTTGCAGAAAACGGGTCAGATGTCACACCATCGATCATCAGCTTCAAGTACAAATCATACTTTGCTAAATTCACAAGATCTGTTTCATTAAAGGTTGGCGTGAACTCTTTTCCTAAAAATTCTGCGTCCTCAGCACCAACGCGGAATGTAACGAGCGTACCGACATTACCAAATACTGCGGCACGAACAGCCTCAGAAAGTTGCTCAATATATTGATGCGCCATAACAAGATTAAGTCTGTATTTACGAGCCTCAGACAAAATGTTGGCAAAACTGTCTGTTGCAAAATTTTGAAACTCGTCAACATAGAGATAAAAATCTTTACGATCATCTTCTTTAATATCAACACGGCTCATAGCAGCTAGTTGCATTCGGGTGATCATCATAGCACCAAGCAAAGCAGATGCGTCTTCACCAATACGACCCTTTGATAAATTGAGCAGCAGAATCTTTTTGTTATCCATGATATCACGGATATCAATACTTGATTTTACCTGACCAACAATATTTCGGATAAGTGACATTGATAAAAACTGCCCAACTTTATTTTGAATAGGAGAAATCGCCTCAACCTGAAATGAATTGTTATATTTTGAATACTCGTCTACCCAAAATGACTTCACAACTGGGTCTTTAATCTTGGCAATAACCTTTTTACGAAACTCTTTATCAACCATCATACGCGTCACACCAAGAAGTGTTGCTCCTGGATAATCAAGTAAGGCTAAAATTGCATTTCTAAGCAAATACTCAAGACGTGGACCCCATGAGTCAGCCCATAATTTTTTAAACACAGCAATCAAACCTGAGGCTACCAGGTTCTTTTTCATAGGATCATCCACTGACTCAAGCACATTAAATGCTATAGGAAAGTCATTGTCTGATGGATTGAAATAAACAACGTCATTAATACGTGATGATGGGATGTAATTAAGTAACTTCTCAACCGTATCACCATGAGGATCAACATATGCCACACCATGACCCATACGAATATCTTGAATGACCATATTTTCAAGCAGAGTTGACTTACCCATACCAGTCTTACCAATCACATACATGTGACGGCGCCTGTCATCAGTTTTGATACCAAACTTAACTTGGTTATTTCTAAAATTGGTATGTCCAAAATATACTATTTGATTGTCTACACTATTATCCATTGTTATATTGGTAAATTACTAGGTGGCACTCCTTGGTCCTTGTCCTTGTTTTCCTTTTTTGGCTCTACTTTAGGTGCTGGTTGTTGTATTGGCGCAGCATCTCGAGTTTGTGTTTGCGCTGGAGTTGGCTGCGTTGGTTGTGAATTTGGTTGGTTATTTGAAGCAAAACGTTCTTCAAAATGAGTATTAGCCAAATCAAGACGAAGCTCATCAGGCACCTCGTTAGCTGTAGACTGACTAGCTACCTGCTGAGTCCCTGTACCAAAAGAATCTGACACCTCTTCCTCTGCTAGTATTTGTGTTGGCAATGCTACAGGTGGCTCACTCCTCTTGGCTTCAGTTTTCTTAACAAGAGGAGCTTTAACATTAATATCAGGAAAATGAAATACTGTTGCAAGTTCTTCTGTGTTAAATATAAACGGCTTTGCGGCACGAACACCAAGTCTATTGCGGTAATTTTTTAGCACTTTGTTTTGCTGCTTTGCAACTCTATAATCTACCAAAACATAATCTGCACCTGTCTTTGTTCCTTTTGCTGGAACAAATGAGTTCAAATCAAGGCTATTAAACTGACTAAGAGCACCCATAATAGACGCAACACCTTTTGCCTTAGAAAAACTTGACTTTGGCGCTGTATAAATAAAACGTGCAGTAGTAGAAAAGCCAATCTTAGAAAGTTTTGTCTGCATAGCAGTAAGCACAAGTTGCTCTCCTGGAGTTAGATGCTGCATTCTATTTACTGGTTCAGGCTTTGAATCTTTTTCATTCTTTTCTGCCTGTACAACAATTGTATCAGCACTCCAATGAAAGAAGTTAAGCAGAGGATCTGTAAGTTTTTCAGCCAATGTTTTCTTGTGTGTTACTTTTTCACCAATTAGTTTTTTAACTTCTTTATTTCCTTTTTCAATCCAAGATGACTTAATCGGTGTAATAACATATTGCAGCCATGCTTGCTCACCTTGTCCAAGACGCGACATAACTTCAAGAAGTGCTGCCATAGGATCTTTAAACTCCTGAGACAGTGAATGTTCAAAATACGGATATGTTCGAATAGGAAATGCATCCGGTTGAAAAAGAGTAAGCTCTGTTCCCCACAAATCATACGTGTCATCAGGAAACTTTTCAGGAACTACATTTACATAATCATTAACCTCAGTGATTTCAGCATCTGGATACTGAGCAAAAATGGCACCCTCTACAAGATCGCGAAATGGAGATGGAGTACGTATCAAAAACTGAATATAGCCATCAAGCGACACTATCTCTAGACTAAATGGCAATTGTACTTTTCCATCAAGATAATACTCTTTCTTATTTGGACCTGAGTATGTTCCACTTAAGGTTGTAAAAATACCCTCTACTGCTTTTGGTGATTGTTCGTTTTCTTTGGGGATATCAATAGCAAGTAACACATAGTCCACGCTATTAATATACTTAACTTGCCTACCAGGCAACCAAAACCATTCTAAAAACCCCCGTACAATAAACATAACGAAAAGTAAAATAATTGCACTACCAAAGGCAATTACTACTCCCCGCAAAATACGAGGGTCTATATTTGATAAAAAGGATACATCTATTTCCATGAAAAAAGCGTACTTTGTTTTTATTTTATCAAAAAGTCGGGTAAATCGAAAGTGATTTATGCTTTTTGAGCTGAGAGTTCGTATTGGCCGTCCGCTGTTTTGGCAAAAAGATCTTTGTTTGTAAGCATAAGTGCAATGGTAGATTTCTTTACCATACGCTGCTTGAGTACTTCTTCGATAATTTCATCTTTAGAAAGTGGTCCTTGTTTACGGAGCACATCTTCGATAATGTCAGTTACAACACCAGCTTTGTATCCCCACTCCTTAAGAGCATAAATACCACGACCAATAAGTACATATCGATCATTGTCCAAAATAAGTTCGTTATGAACAGTAGCTGGATGTGCTTTCTTGTGGTCAAACTGAGTTTCATTAATCTTTTCTGCAATATCAGTAAAATGAAGTGGCTTACCGTGATTTTTTAAAACAAGATAAATCTTATCATTCATTCGTTTTGGCTTGATAAGTGGCCAGTGTTTGTACCCCCAATGACCAAATGGGTTATGTTCAATATTTGAACTCAAATGGAGCATATTCTCAAATACATGCTCTTCTACATGCTCTTCATCCTGCACATCAGAGTGTGCCCGAACCTTACCATGGAGATCATCTGTAGCAATAATATCATCAAGCTCTTCAAGAAGCTGCTCTACAATATTAAGCAACTTTTCATATTTAGACACAGAAGTTGATTGCAATGCCCATGCTTTGAGCATTCTTTCTGATTTCTTGAGTTGTACAAAATGATCATGAAGTAACTTTTGCATAAAGAAACGAATAATAGCTTCTGCTCGCTCTGATGCAGTCATATCAACAAGTTTATCAAGCAGACGCTCTTCTGCTACTAAGCCACCGAGGTTCTCAAGTAAGTCTTCAATAATAGCAACAAGCACTTCTGCATGATTTGTGAAAATTTCACTTTCTTTAAGCTTGCCTATAGCACTTGATTCAATCTGACGAACACGCTCACGGGTAATACTAAAACGCTTACCAATATCCTCTAAGGTATGCTTTTCACCATCTACAAGACCATAGCGAAGTTCAATCACTTCACGCTCTCGATCGTCCAAAATACTGAGCATTTCAGCAAGCATACTCTCAGGATCAAAGCTATGCTGCCTGGTTTTGTGCTCTTGGTCTATAATTTTGTCTAAAATTGAATCAGTCATATTTTTGTGGCTAAAACTAGCCAAATTATCATATTTTTATAAACATGAAAAAAGTATATCATAAAATTTAATTTATGTCAATAAACCCCAGCCTTTTGACCGGGGTTTAGATCATATATAAGACTAATATGTACTAGCGCTTTTTGCCTAATTTGAACCAATCTACTATTAAAGGAGACGCTACAAATATCGAAGAATAAGTACCAATTACAATACCAAGCATCAATGCGAGGGTAAAATATTTGATAGATTCACCGCCAAAAAAGAATATAGCCCCAAGTACAAACAAAGTACTGACTGAAGTATTCACTGAGCGCCAAATAGTCTGATTTACAGAAGTATTTACTATATCTTCAAAATCATCACGCTTTTTTGAGAGAAATAGATTCTCTCGAGTACGGTCAAATACCACAATGGTGTCATGTACAGAAAAACCAAGGATAGTAAGCAAGGCTGTAACAAACATAGCTCCAACCTCTACCTGAAGCGCAAATCCTAGAACTGCAAATACACCAGTAATAATAAGCACATCATGTACAAGAGCGATAATTGCTGTAACACCAAATTTCCATGAAGCTACTGGCTCTGAAACCTTGCGGAATGCGTATGCGATATACAAGATAATAAAGATAATAGACAACACCAATGCAGAAAATGCTTTCCGAGCAAGCTCTTGTCCAATAGCAGGACCAATAGTCTCAAACCTATTCTCAACCAGAGCCGCGCTCCCCCCTTCAACTGAATTACGTAGTGCAGTAAGTACAGCCTGATGTTCATCTTCTGTAACATCTCGCAAGCGTAAGATCACATCTGACTCACCTGCTGGCTGCAATGATATGTCACCATAATCAAGTTCATCAAGTGCTTGGCTCATTTGCTCAACACTTGGACGCTCATCAATAAAGGTAGCCTCGATAAGTGTTCCACCAGTAAAATCAATACCAAATTTAAGGCCCCAGGCAAAAAGTGAAACAATTGCGGCTATGACAAGTGCCCCGGAAAGAAAATACCAATTACGTCTGTTTTGAATAATTCTAAATTGCATACTATTGTTTTTTAACCCCAAATAACCAGCCTGGTGTTTTTCTACCAGCTACAAGTCGTAGTAATGTTCGCGTTACTGTAATTGCTGAGAACATACTAACCAAAATTCCAACAATAAGAGTAAACGCAAATCCTTGAATAATTGAACTACCAAACCAAAGTAAGATCACAGCAGTTATAATTGATGAAAAGTTTGAGTCACGAATTGAACTCCATGCTCTAGCAAAACCCTCATCAAGCGCAACCTTCATATTCTTTCCTGCCTTCAGCTCCTCTTTCATACGCTCAAAAATAAGAATATTCGCATCAACCGCCATACCAACTGACAAGATAAAACCCGCAATACCAGCTAGCGTTAAAGTGACTGGAATCCATTCAAACAATCCAAATACAATAACTGAATACAAAATAAGAGCAATGTCAGCTAGCAAACCTGGAAGTCTATAGACTAGAACCATGAAGATCATAACAAAAATGAGTCCCCATAAACCTGCGGTTACGCTTTGCTCAACTGAAGCAGCGCCAAGTGTTGGTCCTACTTGCAATTGCGAAACAAGTGTAATAGGAACTGGAAGTGCACCAGCATTTAAACGTTGTGCTAGTAACTTTGCTTCTTCAATACCAAAGTCACCGGTAATAACTGCTTCTCCACTTGAAATAACACTTTGTACAACTGGAACGCTAATAGCCTCGCCATCAAGGAAAATAGCAACTGGTTGGTTGAGATTGCGTTCAGTAATATCTGCAAAAAGCTCAGCGCCCTCGCTATTGAAAGTCAAAGATACCTGCGGTGCTCCAAAGTTTTGATCAAACACTACGCGAGCATTCTCTAACTGCTTACCAGAAAGTTCAGTATTGAGCCATGGGTCTACTGGTGGTTTGATATCAGCTGCTGACTGTGTACGGATCAAAATATGACGACCACGTACCTCAAGACCACCAACACCTTCTAAGTTTACAATCTCACCAGTGTCTGTTTCTGCTTCAAACATTTCTGTTTGTTCTTGTGATTCAACGCGCTCAATAATATGATATCCAAACTGTGTTTGAACGGGTTGAGTAGTTACCTGCCCATCAACCAAATCATCAAAAAGTACCTGCTCGAACTCAGGCACAAACTGGCCCTTGGTTGCAAAACCAAGATCTCCACCGTTTTCTGCAACTGTTGGGTCCTCACTAAGCTCACGTGCTAGAGTACCAAAATCTTCACCTGCATTTAGCCTTACAATAACTGCCTGTGCTCGTTCTAGCGCATCTGCGTTATAAGCATCAAGCTGTGCCTGCTCTTCTGGTGTGAGTTCAATAGTATCTACAGCATTTGGGTTTGGCTCTTTGAACTCCAAGAGAGGAGTCTCGCCTATCTGGTTGATGGCTTCTGTAATATCAAAAATACCAGCAAGCTCAACAATAACACGATATGTTTCGCCTACCTGGTTAGTCTGCACAAGTGGCTCTGATACACCAAGTGCATTTACCCGACGTTCAATCACATCACGTACGCCTTCCATAGCGTCGCTGCGGTCTGCATCTGGTACAGCTGACACATCAGCTTCATAAACCAAATGAGCACCACCTTGCAAATCAAGGCCCTGCTTTACCTCAAATGAGTTAAACCATTCATATCCTGGTACCCATGATGGTACTTTTGGATATACTATCCCTCCAAAAAATAAACCTAACAACAAAATTCCAATAAATGAGATTGCTGTTTTTCGTCTTCCTGAAAAAAATGATTCTTGTGCCATACAAATCTAAATAAAAAACGTCCTCTTTAAGACAGCTACCATACTACACCAAATATGCAAAAAAGGCAAAATGATTTAACGCACTTCAACTGTCGTTCCAATACGTGCCCAAGTATATAACCACTCAGCATCACCCTCGCCCAAACGCACACATCCATGCGATACAGGAGTTCCTAGGTGATCTTCACCTTCTTTATATCCGCCAGGCCACTCTGGTAACTCATGAATTCCATAAGTCGTACCAATGAACCCCATCCAGTAGGGCATCCATAAGCCATAACTTCCCGACCAGGCCCTGGGGTGTTTATTTTCTATTTTATACACACCTGGCGGTGTTTCATACCCGAGCTTACCGGTTGAGGTATCAAATTCAGTTAGTTGAACCCCATCTAAATATGCACGTACCTTTTGCGTATCAGTATCAATGATAATGGATTGGTCAAGCAAGCGAGGTTCAGGGCTAAGTGGATCATAACTATGAACAACTTCGGCATAATCTGGATATCCATCTCCATCAGTATCACTACTTAGCCAATTGGTACCAAATTGTAGCTCCAACCAATCAGATAATCCATCCTGGTCTTGATCAGCGCCTGAGAGTGTTACTTGAGCCTGATGCGGAGAATAATGATACTGCAGTTCAATACCATCTAAATACCCATCCCCATCAGTATCGGGATTCTCCTTGTCAGTAAAGTACTTATACTCTTCTTCCCAGTCAGTAAGGCCATCATTATCACTATCAAGAACAGTATTTTGTGCAATTGAATACTGAGGAATAAGTATAAAAATAAATAAAAATAATATATATCGCATAGGGCTTTATATAGCTATATTATACCCAAAATAAGCCAAAAAGCCAATATTATGATAAATATACTTGACAAAATATAATATATATGTTATTATATAAGCATGGTCAATTATCAATGTTTCTTAGCTAACCAAGCAGTACTTGACAAATGTTAAGAAACATGCTATTATATAGATATAATCAAAAACGGATATCTTTGGAGAGAGGGATACCCGAGACACAGTAGTTTGTAAACTCTCTTCACTTCTTTGAGAGTTTTTTATATATACAGTCATGGAGAGAGATCAGATCGGCGAACTTGGATGGTATTAATAATATATATCGCCACACCTCTTCGTCGCTCCTATCTCCATAACTGTGTAAATAAAAATTGTGACAAGCCTATCGATAATAAATCGATAGCTTTTTTATTTATTAAATACTTTCCTCATCATGCTTTGTGATATATTGGACTAGGCGACGCGTAACAGGCCCAACCTCTACACCACTTTCATCTTCTTCCAATATAGTAGCGGCTTCAGCAGGAGTAATGTTTTCATATTTTAAATCTTGCGCAAATGTGTCCTCTATACCAGGCCCTACTTTTTCAAAAACCAATTCAGTCTCTTTTCCAACTTGAGTTTTGTAAAATCTTAAACCACCCCCCTCATACATCCTAGCAAGCTTCTTCATCCTTTCAGTCGGTGCGCTTTTAAATTCTTTCACTGGCTTATCAATACCCCTTCTTCTATTTTCTTTGCGAAGATTCCAACGCAATTGAACAGTCAAATCTTCTACATACTCTATTTTTTTCTCAAATAACATTGATTTCATAACTTCTGTAAAAAAACGCATACCATATTCATCTCCCTTCTCAAATGCAGTATCCAGATACTTTGCCAAATCAAAAGAGTATATTTTCCCAAGCTCCCACTGCCACTCTTCAATATCCTCATACTTTGCATCACCAAATTCTTTTGAAAACTCCGTATAAAACTTAATGGCACGAGTCAGAATTCTTGATCTAAGTGGACTATCACCTTGGTCATTTTGTATATTTCTATCACGATCATCTTTTAGAGTGCTCTCTGTTGGTCTAATAACTCTATTCTGTACATCCTCGTATGCCTGTTTTGTAAAAATCAGCTTATTATCAAATATCACTGATTGATTTATTGTAAAATCAGCAAGCTCAAAATGGTCCTCTAACTCATATACATCCTTAGCAGCCCCAACTAAACCTGCTTCATCAAGATATGGTATCTCTGGCAAATCTTCTACTGCTTGAGCATAATCTTTATCGCCAAAATAACGAAGATCAACATCTATGGGACTTGGATATCCATCGCCATGAATATGCTTTATTAACAAAGAACGAGACACACCGCCAATATAAGCCCAATCCTCTGGTAGTTTCTGAAGCGTACCCTCATCTACCTCATAAAAATATAAGCCTTTTTCTGAGTCAAAAACATCCGCACCTATATTATCTGCAAATGCTGGGTCAATTGACTCTTGATCAGTAAAAGAACGAGCTTCTCCCTCCTGAACACGCTTTAAATCAATTTTACCTTCCCCACTGACAGTCGCTGGAGTCTCATCATGTGGTTTGTATTTTTCTAGTTTTCTTTTTAGCATAAATATATAATATAATTTTTGTTACTCATACCTATGAAATTCTCCGTACTCAGATAAAGTATTTTGACTAATAGATGCTCCGACTGCTTCAAGGTCAATCTCTTTATTCACTACAACATATGGACGCAAAGGAGGTACGATCTGATGCTGGGATGAAAAATTATTTATTTTTTCAACTGCCTCCTGCCCTCTCTCATATAGCCTATGTTTATTCTGCGCATAATGAATCTCTAACCACTCAGGCACAACAAACCGCTGGTTACCAACCTCTTGCATTGGACTTTCTTCATTTACAGCAACATAATCAAAGATAAAATCAAGCAACTCTTCATCCATTTCATCCTCTGAATGAGTTAATGCAAATATATCAGCATATAACTCATGAAAATCCTCTGCTCTATACAAACCCTGAGTATACATTCGTATACTCTTTTGCATAACTTCGGGCATTTGGTCAGGCGCATGATGTAATTTCATGACATGAAGTGCTTGTGGATGAGTTGGATTCGAATAGTTAAGATTTGGATTGTGTTCACTAACCTTTGACTGATCAAGACTATACACATGAGGCAGTCTCCAAACAGGCGCATCCTCAGTTTGTTTATCAAGCATAAAGTAAATAAAATTATCTGTCCCAAAAATATCATTCACCCTATCAACAGCTCTTAGTGACCCCTGATCAATAAAACGCAATACTGAGTCAGCTAACTGGGGATTACCTGACTCAATTGCTTTGCTTATAAGGTCATTTATATCATCAACCTCAAGAGTTTTTTTAATCACATCCTCTTCTTGCTCAAGTATTCTACGACCAGCAATAAGCGCTTCAAAATTATCATGGCGCGCAAAATGTCTCATTTGATCAAGTCTACCGCCTATAAGTTTCTTAAAATATGCTTTTCTACTGTTAAACACTTCATTGCCAATTTCTTCCCTTATAGTGGTTGTTTGCTCTTGAAAGTGAGTATAGTTTCGAGACAAAAGCTCAGGAGTGCGTTCATAAAGTGCTTCTAAATCATCAAGTTTATCTGCTGGATAAGACTCTATTGCTCTTATAAAAATATCATATGTAAATAACTTCTCAGTTATATGTTCTTTTAACTTATCGAGATTGTAGCCATTAGACTTTTCATACTTATTTGCTAAATCACTCAACTCACCAAGATGTGTAAGAACTTGTTGGCCGAATGATTCAAGTTGCAATGCATGTTGAACTATCTCTCTTTGACGGACAGATAGTGACTCAAAATCAATATCAGGACGCGGCCCTAATTCTTCTTGAATAGATCTTGTAAATTGTTCATTTGCAGCAGTTTGCAAACATAACTTCGCTGCAGTACGCTTTGCTGGTAAGTCCAAATCCTGCCATAGTTGGTGCATCTTCTCATAATATGACTGGATTGTTTCTTTATCTACCTCTTGGTCATGGACATCAATCTTAAGCTCAGGTGGTAATTGCTCTGTTAAGTGGGACCTAGTAACATCAAAGCTCACTGAATCACGAACCATAAGAACATATCCTGTATACTTGTCATAGTTAGCTTTGTACTCAGCATCTTCTGAATCCAGTGACAAATAGTATCGCTCTGGAACAGTATCCATTTTGTCACAATCATATACTAGCATAGAAGTTAAATGCCTGGGATTGCTCCATCTGATCTTTGGCTGACTATGATTATGTAGAGCATCAGTAATATCATGTATATCCTCTTCCGATAAATCATACGTATCAGCGTAACTCTCACGTATCATCTCCTCAATATTTACATCAGCATCATGCCGTTGATTCAAATCATGTAGCGCCAATGCTAGTCGCGCTTTTTCTATCTCATTATTTGATATACCCTCTGACTTTTGAACTGATTCAATTATAATATCCAAATTTTTAAGAGTCGAAGCTATATGTTCGCGTCCATGATTATCCTTGTCTGGATACATCTCCAAGATCTGAGCTATTGCTTCTGGGTGCCTTCCATAACTCTTTGGATGGGAATCTTCTGAAAACTCACGACTTTTTTTAACTGGGAGCTCATATCTTGGCTTTTTTTTCATAAACAAAACTAATGCAAAAATTTATATTGTAATTATAGCTAAAAATGACAATAAAACAACAAAAGCCCAATAAGGCTTTTGTGTTGCTATTCTTTTACTATTATTGGAGTAAATATCTCTGAGTCAGCCGGTACACCTGGATAATATTTTTGTTTGAGCTCAGTAATCAGTCTCTTATCCCGATCAGTTGCTGGCCTTCGCGCTAGAGCACCTGCTGCTTCACGCATATGTATAAAAGCAAGTGGCGCTAATGTATTTACCCTAGTATCTGAAAGCTGATGTGACTCTGGCTGCATGAGTGAGTCGTCAAGTCTAAAAATCACGCTTTCTCCAGATTCCCTATCATCAACATGTAAATCATGTGTGTTTGATTCTGGATTGTGCTCAAAAATAACTAGATCAATATCAACTGTTCCCTTTTTTGCAAACAGCTTATATGGCTGTTTTTTCTTTGGCATAGTCACATCCTGAACATCATACCCTTGTCCAACAAAATACCCCCTTACCCTTTCAACATCTTCTCGTAACAAAATGTAATCAAGATCCTTATGCTCACCTTTTGGCTCACCATATAAAAGTGCATCTTCTGCATATCCACCCATAAGTGTAAGTGGCAATGAAGCTGATTCAATCTCAGAAATCGCCTTCATCTGCTCTGCACGACGTTCATAGTCTACTTCCGTTTTTTCTATTTTGGGTGGTTGGTCAAACTTAGACATAAGTTATTCTTTAGCATTACGCCGAGCCCTATGTTCCTGCTTAATCCTCAGATAGTGACTTTCTTTTACATCACCACGAGTTTCTTGCTTCATAAGCTCAGCTGGGTACTTTTGTGATACATAATCAAGTTTAGTTCTGACTATGTCTTCTGTATCAAGCTTGAGAAGCACTGCCATTTGAATCGCATATATAAGTACATCAGCAAGTTCTTCTTTTACTTTCTCAAGCATGACCTCATCCTGCATAACATCCTCAAGTGTTGCTTCATCCCATTGAAAAATCTCTAAAAGCTCAGCACCTTCAATCATAACTGACTTAGCCAAGTCACTAGCGCGAACCTGATCCCAGTTTCGCTCTTTTAGATATTCATAAATATCCTTTTCTAAATTTTTCATACAAGTACTATCCTTTATGTTGCGGAGCACCAATCATTCCGCATTTCTTGTATTTGAGTCCTGATCCACATGGACATGGGTCGTTACGTCCTACTTTTTCTACATTTCTTGGTGTTTGTGGAGTTTGTGCCTGACCACCCTGACCAAGACGACGTGGCCCCATAGTCTTAGCTGCTCCAGATAACTGTATACCCTTGCGCTCAAGTGGAGATGTTATAGCTAGTGTCTGAGCTTCTGCTACTTTATATATATTATACACTATTTGATTTTGAATGTTTTGCATCAAGGCCTCAAACATGCGGTAACTTTCTTTCTTATATTCAACAAGTGGATCTCTCTGACCATAGCCACGAAGCCCAATGCCAGTACGCAGATATTGCATTGCCTGCAAATGCTCAATCCATAATGTATCAATGGTGCGAAGATATAGCGCTTTCTCTAATCTGCGCATAGTTTTGTCATCACCTTTTCCTACATGCTCGATAAGAGCTGCCTCAGCTTCTTCATATTTTGCATGAGCTAGCTTTGACACATAATCAATAACTTCGGTACGTGCCTTTGCTTCATTGAGCTTGCCACCCTTTTCGCCTAGTGCTGTGATTTCTTTTTGCTGTTCTTCAGCAAGCGGGAAGATAGTTTGTATAGTTTCGTAAATTTCTTTGATATCATAGTCACCTGCTTCTTCAGACTTTGCTGCAGTGTGATATGAAACAACTTGTTCAATCTCAGCATCAATAAGCTCGAGCACCATTTCACGCAAACTATCACTATCCTCTGTATCAAAAGCCTCCAACACTTCGTTACGTCTCTTATAAACAACCTCACGATGCTTATTCATCACATCATCATACTCCACCAAATGTTTACGTGTATCAAAATTGTGGCCCTCAATCTTCTTTTGAGCTTGTTCGATCTGGCGAGTAATCATACCATTCTCAATAGGCATATCATCTGGCACACCAAGCCGTGTCAACATAGACTTCATGCGGTCAGACCCAAAAATACGCATCATATCATCTTCCATAGACAAGAAGAATTGGGTTGAACCAGCATCACCTTGTCGACCAGCACGACCACGCAGCTGATTATCAATTCGGCGTGATTCATGACGCTCAGTACCGACTACATGCAAACCACCAAGTGACTTGATGTTCTCATATGCTTGCTCGTCAAATGGTTGTCCACCCAAAATAATATCAACACCACGACCAGCCATATTAGTTGCAACTGTTATTGCTCCTTTGCGGCCAGCTTGCGCTAGTATCTCTGCCTCACGTGCGTGGTTCTTTGCATTCAAAATCTCGTATGGTAAACCAGCTTGTTTAAGAAGCTGCCCAACAAGTTCATTTTTCTCAATTGAAGCCGTACCAATCAGGATCGGCTGACCTGTTTCATGTACTTTTCTAATCTCACGAATCATAGCTTCAAACTTACCCATCTCAGTCTTATACACGCTGTCTTGAGTGTCTTTACGCTGTATTGGTTTGTGAGTAGGAATAACACTAACATCAAGTTTATAAATCTTATGAAACTCCTCTGCCTCTGTTGCTGCTGTACCAGTCATACCAGATAGCTTCTCGTACATACGGAAAAGGTTCTGAAATGTAATAGTTGCAAGCGTTTGAGACTCTCGTTGGATATCTACATTTTCTTTTGCCTCAATAGCCTGGTGAAGACCCTCTGAGTACCGACGGCCATGCATCATACGACCTGTAAATTCATCTACAATAATAATCTCACCATCCTTAACTACATAGTCTTTGTCTTTTTTAAACAGCACTTCAGCCTTAAGGGCTTGTTCGAGGTGGTGCACCATTTGTATGCCACCCTCTGTATACAGATTCTTGATATTTAAAGCTTTTTCAACTACATCAATACCCTCATCAGTTAGTGTTGAGGCACGAAGCTTTTCATCAACATTATAGTGTGTGTTTTCTTCAAGTGTTTTTACAACACGAGCAAATTGATAATACAGCTGAGTTGATTGCTCAGCAGGCGCAGAAATAATAAGTGGTGTACGCGCTTCATCAATCAAAATAGAGTCAACCTCATCAACAATAGCAAAGTGCATTTCGCGTTGGACTTTTTGTGACTTTTCCATAACCATGTTGTCACGAAGGTAATCAAAACCAAATTCATTATTTGTACCATAGGTAATATCCGCTCTATATGCTTCTGCGCGTGCAACTGGACGCAAATTATCCATATCAACAGTCACTACTTGGGCAACTGCCTCTGTGTCACCTTCTTTTGTTTCAATTTCTACCTCTGGCCTTGTATACTCTGAATCAAAAATAAATGCTTGCTCGTGCTGCACAATACCAACACTAAGTCCCAAAAAGTTGTAAATCTTTCCCATCCACACAGCATCACGTCGAGCAAGATAATCATTTACAGTAATGAGATGGGCGCCTTTACCTGTTAGCGCGTTTAAATACACTGGCAATGTCGCAACCAATGTCTTACCTTCACCAGTACGCATTTCTGCGATCTGACCACGATGCAAAATAATACCGCCAATAAGCTGCACATCATAATGTCTCATACCTGTCACTCTGCGACTTGCTTCACGCACAACCGCAAAACTCTCAGGCAAAATGTCATCAAGTGTTTTACCTGAAGCTAGTTGTTGCTTGAACTCGTTAGTTTTTGCAGCTAGCTCTTCATCAGAAAGCTTTTGCAAAGTAGGTTCAAATGAGCCGATTGTATCTACAAGCGGCTGCAGGGTTTTAATATATTTTTCATTGCTATCACCAAATATCTTGTCTAAAAATTTCATATTTCACTACCTATTAAACAGATACATACTAACATAAGGGGTGTTAAAAATAAAGCGGCAAAAAGCCGCTTTATAAGCTAAATTATATGCATTATTACCTTCTTTGTTTGTCCTTTAACTTTTTGTTCTCTTCTGACAAAATCCGTTTTGCATGATCCTTTACTTTCTCCATTGCCTTTCGCCATGTTTCTGACGACTTCTCCACTCTAAGAAGATTGTTTGGAATGTGAATATTTGCCTCGGCCCGGTATACATCACCCTTCTTATGATGAGCTGACTTTTCTATCTCAAAGCGTATTTGTTGTATTGAATGAAAATACTTTTCGAGTGAGGATAGCTTTTCCTCGACTAACTCTTTTTCCTCCTGGGTAAGCGAAATGTTGGTCTGCTTGATAGTAATATTCATATATACATTGTTAATAGCTTCACTTATATTATAGCATCTAAGCTAAAAACCATAAAACGGGTATTTCTCCATGAGTTGGATCCCATACGTATCGCGGACTTGTTGTTTTATATAACTTCCGAGCATTATCACATCTTCTGCTTTTGCATTACCAGTATTTTCTATGGTAGCCCCTTCATCTGCAAATCTAACCCTGCCCATCACATGATCAGACAAGCCAACTTCTCTAATAAAAAAACTAGCCGGAACAAATTCTTGTCCTTTTACTTCATCAAACTCAATACGTGAAGTCTCAAGTTGCTGCTGCATTGCCATATCAAGTCTGATATCAGCAAATAATGACATTTTCTTATCTTGCTGTTGCGTTTTTATATAATCCTCTTTTATTACCACCACACCTTTCACTCCTTTATCAGAAACAAGTACATCAAGACTGGGTAGTACCACACTTGGCACACCAGCATCTTCTGCGTATTTCTTTGCTTCAGCTATCTCAGCATCATTTTTTGTGATCACAAGCAACTCAGCCGGACCACCAATACCAATACGCGTATAGTTAGCAAGTGGTTTCTTTTCCAGGAAGTTCATAAGCATGGTTAGTAAGTTTGTCAGCAAGTTGCCATACATCGCCAGCACCAATAGTTACAATGACATGTTTTTCATCAACTGTATCTATGAGCTCTTCATACACCTCGTCCATAGTTGGTATATACTCAGCATTGTGTGAAACTGCGGTAACCGCGGCCACTAGATCTTCTGTTGTGATACCACCTTTGTCCTCACGTGCTGATCCATAAATATCAAGTACAATTGCACGATCAACATCCTTAAAACTTTGCGCAAAGTCAGACAACAATTCTTTAGTACGAGTAAATGTGTGCGGATGAAATACAGCAATAAGCTCCTTGTCCACATACTGCTCTTTTAGAGCTCTAAAGGTAGCCTGCAATTCAGTAGGATGATGACCAAAATCATCTATAACAAGCGCGCCCGACTTAGTTGTTCCCTTATATTCACCACGGCGTTTTGGTGCACGAAAACGTTTTACTGCCTTTAGAATAATATCCTGCGATACACCAAACTTTTGCACTGTCACAACTGCAGCCAAAATATTAAGTAAGTTAAAATGCCCAATAAGATCTGTCTCGCCCTTAGCCCAAAGATTACCTTGATGGGTGATAATAAATCCTTGCGCCTGGCTTCCTGCGTACTGTATGTCACGTTCTATGCGCCAATGAGCTGATGGCACACTTCCATACTGAACCACTTCGCATGACACGCGGTTAATGACTTTTTGCACATTAATATCATCAACATTTGCAATGATAAATCCAAAACTAGGGATCTTCAAAGCAAATTGTATAAATTCTTCTACATACGCATCCCTATCAGAAAATACATCAGGGTGATCATAGTCTATATTCGTAAGTACCAGTGTCTTTGGTAAGTAATGATCAAACTTTTTTCCATATTCACATGCTTCTAAAACAAAAAAGTCAGACCCGCCAACCAGCGCACTACCATCAAATTGGGGGACAGGCGCTCCAACTATAACAGTTGGGTCTACATCAGCTTGCTGCAACATATATCCTATAAGTGATGTTGTGGTTGTCTTACCATGCGTCCCTGCAACAGCAATGCTTTTTTTGTCCTCCATAAGGACTTTGTGCATTTCAGGAAGCGACAAAGCAGGTATACCAAGCTCACGTGCTTTTTTCAGCTCCACATGATCGTCTGCATATGCCGTACTATATACAACAAGATCAATATTTTTCGTAATATTATTTGCAGTAAAATTCTTGATCGTAACTGGCAGTGCATCTAGAACTTCTTTTGTAAAAAAATCTTCAGCCACATCAGAACCACCTACCGTCTTACCACGGCGGCATAGTATTTGTGCGATTGGCGTCATGCCAGTTCCTTTTATTCCAATAAGCCAAACAGACCGAACATCAGTCAATGGTTTTTGTAGCTGGTTCTGAGTCATAAGAAATAATAATCTCTGATACATGTTCTAGAGCATCCATATTATGGAGTTTCTGTATCTGTTGTTCAAGATACCGCATTGCCTCTTTGTCATCAAGTAAACTTCTTACCTCTTCAACAAATGATTGAGCAGACAATTTTTCTTGATTTAGTGGAATAATTGCTCTCTTTGAAGCAAAATAATCAACATTGTCCTGTTGCTGAGAATGTGGAATCGGAATTATCATCCCTGCCTTCCCAAGTGCTGCAAGCTCAGTAAGTGTACCTATACCTGCTCTGGCAATAACCAAATCAGCCGCAGCATACAATGTTGGTAATTCATCAATTACAAACTCAAAGCTATGATACCGCTCCTTTTTTTCTTTCAAGGCAATAGTAGGAACATTCTTGCCACTACCAGTTATATGAATGACTTGTGCAAAGTTAAGTAGCTCGGGCAAGCTTGAGATAGTTAATTTATTTAAAAATATTGACCCTGTACCTCCTCCAAAAATGAGTATGGTCGGGATATTACTTTCTAAGTTGAGTGCTGTATGTGCTCGTGCACGATCACCCTGCAAAATAGTTTCCCGAATTGGCGTACCGGTGTACACTCTCTTTTTTTCTGGAAATAACTCGAGCATATCTTCAAAACTAACTGTCACAACCTGAGCTGCTGGCGTCATTAGCTTGTTAGCAA
>JBMYTV010000008.1:0-49024 GCA_049604715.1 Patescibacteria group bacterium | reverse complement strand
ACTTCAAAGCCCCGCTAGCAGCAATAAGCTGCTGTATCACATCGCTGATATCTCTCTTTTCTTCAACCATCTTCTCAATGCCCTGTACCTGACCAGATACACGACGAAGGTTCTTTATTATTATCTCATGATCACAATGATTGGGCATGTATATACTATATACTAGTATATAGTATATTGTCAATGTAACCATTCTTTCCTATAGTGCATCAGTATCACTTTAGTAAGTCAGCATTTACTTTAATCGTTATTTAACATTACTTTGAGGAGATGTTATGGGAAGAAACTTTAGAGGTACGAGCAAACGCACTGGCCGCTCACTGGTAGGACGAAAAAGAATCGGTATCAAATTATACGGGGTAGTCACAAAAGAACAGATCGAAGGAATCATCAAACGTCCCTGTTTGGTAAAAGAAGTTAGTGGCTTTGAGTCATGTGAAATTGAACACCTGCATGATACCCACGTGTACGGCATCCATCTAACCGCTGATGAAGTCCGATTAATTCACCAAGAACACCCAGTGATGCGAATTTATCCACGTAACATTTTTGATCCCCACAAATTAGCAAAAGAGCTTGGTGTTAAATGTAGTGGAAAATGGCAAAGGCCCAATCTTGATGGCCTTAGAAAAACAAAGAAACTCATCACAAATAAAAGAAGGCGATAACCAAAAAACCGACCAAATGTGGTCGGTTTAATATTGACAAATATATATAAATCAGGTATATTCTTTAGTTAAACAAAGTCCTTTTCCACTAATATGCCTAAACAATGTCTCACTTAACAAAAGGAGTGGTGTTATGATGCTTCGAATCATCAATACCATTGGCTGGGCACTATATGTGCTAGTAACACTTGTTCTGCTGGTAGTACTCCAGCTCGAACATATTGGTCTGGAAATATTTTTGGGGATATTATTGGCTAGTTTTCTTGTTGCTTTTGTCTCACAAGATAGTTTGTACTCTGTAAAGAAAACAGTCCCCGCCCTACTGATGGCTCTATATGTCATCAACAACAAGGATTTGCTGCAAACAATCCAGTCAGCTGATCCAGTTGAAATCCTAACCACATCTGTATGGGCAACCATCTCGGGACTTGCTATAGTCACCCTCCATGCTTTTGCGCAGTACACCTGGCACAAAAAAATGCTAGAAAGCGCAGCTTGGGAAATTACTGACTATGTTAGTGATTGGGCGGTTTTTGCAAGCTTAATAGCAATACTCGGGGGTGTGATATGATGACATGGTTATATCCATTCTGCTTTACCTGGTCTCTTGTTTTTTTTGTAAGTTTATTTGGTCACCCCTGGCACCTGCATTGGTTTTTTGGAATAAGTATGTTTTTATTGTTCTTGGCTTATCCAAACAAGAGCAGTAAAAGCAAATTATCAATGGACATACTCATTGCGACAATAATATGCATTATTGTTGTAGCGCTACTTCCTAGTGAATTTTTTTCTTGGTTAGTACAAGAGTCCTATAAAGGATTCTAACTAGTACCTGTATCTCAGGGAAAGAAACCAAGACGAGACAATGGCCCTTGTTACTCGCTTTTGTTACATAAGTGAGTAGCCTAAAACAGTAACCTGGGCCATTCAATGAGACAATGTAATTAAGATCTAAGCAATACCTTAGATCTTTTTTGGTTTATAGCTTGTCCTTCTCTTCCTCATCATCTGTTTCATCCACTATTTCACCCACAATTTCCTCAAGTACATCTTCAAGAGTTACAAGTCCAACTACCTCAGTGCCATCAACTACACCGCGCTCTACTATTGCTATATGTTCCTGAGCATTTAGAAACTGACGGAATATTGACTCAATAATTTTATCCTCACCCACCCGCTGCAAAGGCCTGACAAACTCTTTAACCATTTGATCGCGCTCGTCACTCTGCAACTTCCTCAAAATATCATTTACGTGTACATATCCGATAAAATTATCTTCATCATCCACAAAAACTGGGTACCGTGAGAAGCCTGACTGACCTACAAAGTGAGAAATTTGATCAACAGGCACTTCACCATTGAGTGCTATAATTTTATACCTAGAAGTCATAATCTCACCAACCTTTTTCTCATCAAACTCCAAAATATTTTCGATCATTTTGTGCTCGCGGTACTGCAATGTGCCTGACTCTACGCCCATGCGGGCCATAACACGTATTTCATCTTCTACAGGAAGTGGCAACTCGCTTGTTTTTACCAAACGATGCGCTATCCGTTCATTGAATTGTATAAGCAACCATGAAACAGGGAAAAATAGCCATGACAATACAAGAAGCACTGGGGATGTGGCCCTAGCTAGTAAGGCATTATTTTTCTGCGCAATTGATTTTGGGGTAATCTCACCAAATATCAAAATAACAAGTGTCACCACACCAGTTGCAAGTCCAACACCAACAGACCCAAAGTAATCAACCGCAACAACAGTTGCAAGTGAAGCCGTTAGAACATTAACGATATTGTTTCCTATAAGAATAGTAATAAGAAGTCTTTGTGGTTTTTGCTTAAGCCTCCATACAAGGTCTGAGTATCTCTTCTTTTGATCACGTAGTGCCCTTACCTGTGCTTTTGTAAGTGAAAAAAAAGCTATTTCAGCTCCTGAGAAAAATCCAGACAACGCAATAAGTAAAACAAATAATGCTATTTTCATGAAAAAAATGTATCAATAATATTTTGGTAAACAATATTCCAATGGAAATGCCTAATCTGACGAAAACCCTTATCAGGATAACTATCCTGCACTTCAGGGTCAGTACTCACACCTAAGGTGTATGCGATAGCCTCGGGACTGTGCGGCTTTACATAAATACAAGCATCACCACCAATTTCACGTAGATGAGGAATGTCAGCCGCTATTACAACACTCCCCCAATCAAATCCTTCTAAGATTGGGATACCAAAACCTTCTTCGCGAGAAATAAGAAGCACAGCTGTTGCTGACTGCTGTAATTCATCTTTGTATTGATCATCAATATAACCCATCAATTTGATATCTGAATCCGAACTATTTACTACCTCCTCAATTTCATGATATCCATGACCTGGCTTACCCGCTATCACAAGTGTATATCCCGGGGTGTTGTTTGAAAAAATCTCAAAACCCTTAATCACGTTTATTAAATTTTTCTTATCCTCAACACGTCCGACAAATACAAACTGGTTCTTGTTTGCGTACTTTGTATTATCTTTATTTTTCCTATCAAAACCAAAACCAATAGCCACTACCTGGTCTTCACGCGCGTCAGTGTACTCCAGCAAATCACGCTTCACCGCCTCGGTAGGAACAAAAATCTTTTTACATACCTTTACGCTACGCCATATCCCAAAACGCATATAAAGCTTTTGAAAAAGACTATAACTTTTACCACGTTTTAAAAACGCTACATCATGAACAAGACGATATGTATTTTTTGGACAAAAGAACGGCAATTCATGAACAGGGCTAAAATATATATCAGGTCTATTGATAATAAGCTCAAGACTCAACCGCACTACTGTCCAAAGACGCGGAAATGGCATAATCTTTTGTGAACCATGCGCAATAGAATCAATACGAGATGGTGTATACAAATACACATCATGCTCAGTACTTAACCTTTCTGCCAAACCACGCACCAAAGAATCACTGATGTGCTCAACACCTGTTTTCTGAATCATATCTTGCGAACGAGATGCGTCTATTCCAATCTTCATAAATACTTAGTTACACCATCCAAAAATGTTGTGGTTTTAAATTGATCAGCATACTGCTCACAGTCACTACGCATTTCAAAACATGTTTGCGGATCAAGATAATAAACCGCCTTCACAATATCTTCAATCGTATAATCTTTTGGTATGAGAACCCCTGTTACCTTGTCCTGTATAGTCTCAGCCAAACCACCCTCATCTACACCAACAACAGGCTTGCCTGCGGAGATACTCTCTATCTGTGTCATACCAAAATCTTCATCACGTGGTATGTATATAGTAGCAATACAACTACCAAGTAATCCCTGCAACTCCTCATCATCAACCCACCCCTTTACTTCAATATTGTCATATCCTTCTGCAAGCTTAAGTATTGCATCATACTCATCTCCACTTGATACGATAATTAGTTTTTTCTCTGGCATAATCTGAAAAGCCCTCACTATGTCATCTACACGCTTTAGCTCATCAAGACGTGCAAATGATAAGTAGTAATCTTCTTGTCCACGCCATATAAATTTGTCAGTTGCAATTGGTGGATACACAACTTCAGATGAAGTCCCGCAGTATCTTTTCAAACGTCCTTGGGTATTTTTTGAATTAGAAATTACCACATCCATCTTTGCAAGGCCCCATCTATAGATAGTACGAATGAGATATTTGCCTAGTGTATAAAAGAAAAAACGCTTAAAGCCAGATGATTCTTGAGATCGACGATGTTTATAGAGATCATACACATATCGTACTGGAGAATGGCAATAGTAAACCTTCTTCACGCCTTTTTTTACATGAGACGCAGCGCTCAGGCAGTTATTGCCTGAAAAAATAACTGTGTCGTATTTTTTGATAATATGACGTGTATGAAAAAAGAAATTTAGCTGTGCACGAAAATACCGCCACACCATAGGTCGCGGCTCTCCTTGATCAAGCACATATAATTCATGAGGAACTTCTGATCGCGGGTACGTGCTATCGTCTTCCCAAAACTCAGTAAGAATATCAGCCTCAAGTCCTTGAGCAAGCTCTAAAATCAAACGTTCTGCCCCACCACGAAACTGAAATCGATCATGTAGTATAAGTATGTTCTTTTTGATTGTTTCCATATACTTCTTAAGTATATATTAGCATAACAAAATATAAAAATTTGTATATAAAAATCCTAAGAATTTCTTAGGATTATTGTGATTATTTTAGCTCTCCGCTTTCAATAGCTGATTTAATTTCACTGTGCACGCTTTTAAAAGATGCGCCATTACCCTCAACATTAACCACATTATTCCAAACCGGATTGGCTGTGGCCCTTTTTGCGTATCTACGAGCGTCCCACTCATGCGGCATCAGTAGATAGCATAGTTTATGAAGAATTTTTCTGATTGGAGAAATCTCCAAATACCAACCAAACACTCCCCAAAAAAGACCGTATTGGCTCAACGAAGTTGCAACCGGATGCCAAGCCGCTATGTAAACAAGAGGCAAAACAATGATCAAGAATTGAAAAAATATAAGAATCCCCTCACCCCAATGTTTACGCTGCCAAGCATGACGCATTTCGTGCGCAACTGTATTTGTCACAAGTACATCAAACTCAGCTGCTGTCTTTGGTTTCTTCCTGAAAAAAATCTCAAGGATGTCAATTTCTATGTCTCCGTTATCAGAACGGAAGAAACCACCCACCCGGTCAATTGGCCCAAACACAAGCTGCGGCTTTGCGTCCTTTTTAGTAAGGCCTGTCAACCTATAAAGCAAGTCTAGATTAACTGTAATTTTGATTGGCCCTAACTTGGCCTGAAGCTTTTTGCCGCGCTGCTTTCTTCTTTTCTGTAGCATTGCCCTAAGCAGCAACTCAAGTAGCGCATCACTTACAACCCGGTTTTCAATAAAGCTTCTAAGATTAAACAAAGCATTCCCCTTTGCTAGTGAATATTTATTTTAAACAACTAATAAAACACTAGAAAATAACACAAAAATGAAAACACGTCAATACCATGCTTTTTTAAAGCCTGATCATTTCCCTAAGGCTAGGGTAATAATTTTGTCTAAAAGCTCTGCGTAGCTTATACCTACAGCTGCTGCGGCTTTAGGTGCAAGGCTGTGGCTAGTAAGTCCTGGCGCAGTATTTATTTCTAAAAAGTAGACCGTGCCGTCCTCGCCTAATATAAAGTCTGAGCGCGTTAACCCATCTGCGCCAATATTTTTATGAATTGCAATAGAGGCTTCTTGTATAGCCCTTCTTGTCTCTACACCTATCTTTGCCGGGCAGATGTATTCTGTAGCATCATCAACATACTTAGCAGCATAATCATAAAATTCTTGTTTAGAGACTATCTCCACCACCGGATATGCTTCCAACTTACCAATAGTACTACCAATCACAGCACACGTTAATTCTCGACCCTTTATACATTCTTGTACCAACACCTCCTCGCTCTCATCAAAAGCCAAGTCAATAGCCTCTTTTATACCCTCTTTAGACTCTACTATGGTTGTACCTACACTTGATCCTGAATTATTTGGCTTTATAACACATGAGGAAAAATCACTTATAATAGCCTCGAGTTTTAGTTCCTGATTAGATTGTATGTATATTGTACGCGGAATTGTAATACCCAAACTTTGTGCTAGGTTATTGGTATATTTTTTATCCATCCCCCATGCGCTAGCTAAAACTCCTGACCCAGTGTACTTGATACTAGCTAAATCAAGTAGCGCTTGTAGCTTACCATCCTCACCAAACTCTCCATGCAAAGCATTAAAAACTACATCATATACACTTAGGTCAGAAGATAACATACCCTGCTCAAAATCAAGCACTTGTAAAATGCCCTTGGTTTCATCATTCACCCATACACCCTGCTTTGATATGGTAACCAAATCAACATCATACAAATCCTCAGAAATATACTTAACAACCTCAGCACCACTCATTAAAGAAACATCATGTTCTGAAGAAATACCTCCTTGTAAGATTAAAATCTTTATTTTTTTACTCATAAATACATATTACCAAATTACACAGACTAATACCTGTGTATTATATATTATATATTTTACGACGCATATAATTAAAAGACAAAACCTGGGCGATATCCCAGGCTCTATCATTTATATTGTATCAATTATTAAAATCATGTCAACAACTTGACATATGAATTGTTCCACGTGGAACAAAATCATAGATATGGGGACAAAAATCTGTGTATAATGTGTTGTAAAACTATATTTTTGGCTAATATAAAATAAAAAAACAGCCCTGATAAGCTGTTGATAACTTGTTATAACCTTCACTTTTGTGGTATAAAATGCACTTATACACAATTCCTCCTCAATGTTTGATTTATGTGAATTAAAATTTCATAGGAAATAGTTCCACATAATTTTGCTATGTTCATAACTGAATTACCATTGCTTTGCTCTATTCCTATTACCTCAACTTTATCGCCTACACTAATATCAATTAAATCACTTACATCAATACTTGTAATATTCATGCTAACCTTACCAATAACTCGACACATTGTTCCACGTGGAACAATCTTTACAACACCTTTATTACTCAATCTCCTATCAACACCCTCGTTATAACCCATGGGTATTGTTGCTATTCTCATGTTCTTATCAGCTACAAAAGAGCCTTCATAACCCACCTTATCACCCTTTTTAATATCCCTAATTGAAGTGATTACTGTATTAACAGACATCACTGGTTTTAAGTGTTTATATCTTTCACCATGACCATATAATCCTATACCAAGACGTATAGTGTTTGTTTTCTCGTGTATTGTTCCACGTGGAACATTATTCACACCCCCTGTAGCTGACAGATGATAAAATTCAATATCAGGAATTATTTTTGACATCTCATCCACTAATTGATTCCATTTTTGGATTTGTTCATTGTTTAGCAAGGATCCTGTATTATCAGCATCAGCCAAATGAGAACAAATCCCAACTATCTTAATATTTTTGTTAGATAATAGATTATCAATTGTTCCACGTGGAACAATTGACCCATTACTATCAAGTGATAGTCCTTGTCTATGCATACCAGTATCAAACTTTATATGGAATCTTGTAGGTTTATTTACAAATTTAACATAATCATCAACTTCATCATTCATTATTGTGAACATCAGGCCTGATAATCTATTATTTACAACAGTTTCTACGGGAGTATAACCAATGATCAATAAAGGACTTTTTATACCCTCATTTCTTAATATCAATGCCTCGTGATATGAATCTACAACAAAGAAGGGCGCGCGCTTTGCATCCAAAATCGAACCAACCTCAATATACCCATGACCATATGCATTGCTCTTAAGAACAGGTGCGAACATCAAGTCAGGGAAGTGGGTAGTATAGTATTTGAAATTATGCAAAAGATGGTCTTTGTGTATGTTAACCGAGACTAAAGGATTGTATTTAAATCGTGAATCACGAAGATGTCTAAATAATTTCTTCATTGTTCTACGTGGAACATTAAGCGTCGTAAAATAGTGGTGACCCCACCAGGAATCGAACCTGGATCTAGAACTTAGGAGGTTCTTGTTCTATCCAATTGAACTACAGGGTCATAAATATGCGTCGTAAAACAAATAGCTTTTGTTTACTTTTTATATAGTCAATTATACAATAAAGTCGACCATATGACTTAATACATTATACGTATGTTTAAAGAAAATCAAAGCAACCATGAATCAAAAACAGTAATTGGAGCATCTGTAAATGTTGAAGGAGACTTTAAGGGGCAGGGGGATGTGCTTGTTGAGGGCACACTAAAGGGATCTTTGTCTACTGAACATGACGTAACTGTTGGTAGCAAAGCCACGGTTGAAGCAGGTATTAATGCCAAAGATGTTTTTGTAAGCGGTACTGTACGAGGTAATATCAAAGCTACAGGCCATGTCACACTTACAAAATCAGCTCATGTCAGTGGTGATGTTAGCGCCAAGACAATTGCTATAGAAACAGGAGCTGAATTTAATGGCAACTGCTCAATGGCATCTAACAGCAAGCCGGAACACACACCAGATCCAGGTGATGTGAATAACTAGCAACTCTTCCCATGCACAAGAAACGTAACCGTATTTAAGTGTGTATGTATTTCTATATTTACGACGAATTTCTTCAAGAGAAAAAGTACAAAAACGCTCTTCACCGGATTGAAAACCGGTTAACTGATCTTGAGATGAAACATCGCATTACTCGTTTGAGTATTTTGAAAAATGTAAAAGAAATGATTGAAGATGAGATTAAAAAGGGTGTTTCAACAATAGTAGCTGTTGGTGACGACTCAACAGTTTTTAAAATAATTAATGTACTAGCACATCATCCTGATGTTACTCTTGGAATCATCCCAGTAGGACCAAATAACAACATTGCTAAAATACTTGGCATACCTGCTGAGGAAGATGCGTGTGATATCTTATCATCGCGTATTATTAAAAAACTAGACTTAGGAAAAATTAACCACCATCACTTTATATCAGAGGTAAGTATCAAAGGAAAAGGGGTTGCCATAAACACTGACAATCAATTTAGTATAAAACCAGAACCAAATGCACAGGTTAAAATTTTTAACTTTAATTTCAGAGACCCTCAAGCTGTGACAAACCCTCAAGACGGGGTGTTAGAAATTTTCATAGAAGGGAAGTCGCCAACCTTTATGAAAAAAATGATATCAGCCGGAGAATCTAATGATGTAAGCTTGTTCCAATTCAAAGATGCAGAGATCACCACAACCACAGAACCCGCAACTATCACGATTGATTACAATCAAACTCTCAAAACCCCTGCTCATGTATCTATACTTCCACAAAAACTAAAGGTTATTGTGGGGAAGAATAGAATGTTTGACTAGACAAAAAACGATCAAAGCCACTTCGATTCGAAGTGGCTGTTTTAAATTTATAACAACTTTAGATTGTTACGATCAATGTTATTTGGCAACTCATTGCCTTCCCATCTGGTAATTATTACCATTTGGAGCTTTGGGGTAAAAGTAAAATACCGAATAACACCTTTGATGTGACCCTCATTATTACGCCTACTTCTAACTTCTCTTCCTGAGTAATACCTCTTAGAAAGCCCTACAAGCCGCTGAAAACGCTTTTTCTTGTAATATTGATTACGTCCTTTGTTTACGTAATAACAGTATCTCGCTATTACTTCGTTCAACCGCTTCATGCTTATCACGTAACCTTCAGGGTCTGGTCTTGGCATAGTGACATAATTCACGATATGGACTGGTTTACAGGGTATATCACCTGTGTATTGATACTTGATTTGTGCACCGGTCAACTTCTTTTTCTTTCTTGACACGATGTCTCCTTGAATTAAATGGTACGTAGAGATTTGTTAAACAACAACCCTAAAACTTAGGGACTCTTTATATAACCACAAAAAAAGCATCGCTGCAATAAAGCGATGCTTTTCTAAAATCTATTTATTCTACAGCTAGTCCTAAGTTCATTTCCTTTTCAATACCATCTTCTACAATCAACTGACTTGAATCCAATCGAACTACTTGCCTGCGGTGTATGAGCAATTTCTTGCCAATAAGCTTTTTTATTACAGTCACCTCGTACTGTTCTATCTCTTGAGTGTCAGTGTTGATACGCATATTCATTACTCGCCCAAGTTCTATGCCCGACTCAGTCACAACCTTTATGCCATGTAACTTTATACTTGAAGCAAGCATATTTTCTAAAATTTAAGCCTTCACTACCTCTTTGGTATTCTTGTCCTTACCAATAATAAGTAACTGCTGTAATGCGGTAAGTAGTGTTGTTAAAAACCAATACAATGTAAGACCACCAGGGAAGCGCAGACCAATCCAAAGAGTGATAATAGGCAACACATATGTCATCTGCTTTTGCATAATAGTTGCAAATGCCTCGTCTTGCGCTCCTTTGCTTTGAATAGGCGGTCTCTTTGCCTGTAACATCTTTGCTTGCCAGAACTGAGCAATAGCCGCGAGTATAGCCAATATCCACTGTGGTTGTGATAAATCAAGCCCCAAGAAAAAAGGCTCAATCATATCAGGTCTAGAAACAAATGGATATAACAAATCAAAATTCGCAGTATCAAAACCATTTCTAAACACCTGGTATATAGCAATCAAAAAGGGAAGTTGAATAAGAAGAGGAACACAAGATGATGCTGGATTGATCTTATGCTCTTTATAAAGCGCCATAACTTTTTGCGCCATTTCTTCTTTGTTGTCTTTGTATTTTGCTTTGAGCTCCTCAAGTTTTGGTTGTAGATCTTGCAAAGACTTTTGTGAAACAATAGCTTTTTTCTGCAGGGGATAAAAAGCAGCCCTAATAAGAAGCGTCAACACGATAATAGCAACACCAATATTGTCACCAGGAATAATCGTATACAACCAAATCAATAGGTTATAAATAGGTTCATACAAAAATGTATTATAAAGTTCCATCATAAAAATAAAATTATATATAACTACCGAGCATTATAGCACGACTATTTATTTAGTGAATCTTATATAAGTGGATCATACCCACCATCACTCCATGGGTGACACCGCGCTATCCTTTTTGCGCCCTTATATACACCCCGCGCACTACCATACTTAACTATAGCTTGGTATGTATACTCAGAACACGTAGGATGAAACCGACACTGACCATAAGGCCTTAAAAAACGAAGTGGCCCATGATCAAGAGAGAGGGTTTTTTGATACAAACGAATAAGGCCTAAAAGTATGTATTTTGGGGCTAGTTTTAGCATATTAACTATGCTTTTTGATACAACTCCGCCAGTTGATCATGTAATTCAGTAAAATCAGCGCTCAAAGCCTCTTGTTTTACAACAACCATAGAATCTATTGATTTTTCTAGGGGTATTAAGCTATTTCTAATAATTTCTCTTACCTGACGACGAATCCTATTTCTCTCAACAGCTTTTTTGCTAACTTTAGCTGAAACTACAATAACAAAGCGAGGTGTATTCACCTTGTTTTTGCGTGTTTTAAGTATAAAAAAAACTGACGAATTCCGACGTCCGGTCTTAGCCAGTTCCTCTATATCACGCTGCTTAGTCAACTTGTGAGCGCGTGGCAACATACTATTTTAAATTATGCTGATACTGCCAATCGCTTACGACCCTTGGCACGACGACGTTTCAGGACGTCTTGTCCTGATTTTGTCTGCATTCTACTACGAAAACCATGTTTTCGATTGCGTTTCACATTTGATGGTCTATATGTTCTTCCTGGCATAAGCCTCTATTACTTATCATTAACCCTGCTACTATAACAACTTTAAACCCCTAAGTCAAGGCGTTTGAGCTACTAACTAAAGGGTTATTTATATATTGATATTTCCTGTATCATCCCCAGACTATACACATGTTAATAACGTATGGTAAATTGTGTATACACACTATACTTTGTATAATTTTATTAGAACTTAACAGCTAATTCCCCCTAAAACCCATGGATCTGCAACAAACCTGGCAAGCGGCTCTCGGAGAACTAGAGCTATCTATATCAAAGGCAAACTTCACTACGTGGTTTAAAAACACCTTTATCATAGAACACACTGAGGAAATTATTATTATTGGCGTTCCTAATGCCTTTACTAAGACATGGTTAGAAAAAAAGTATCACAAAGATATTTTAGAAACACTTAAAAATATTGGCATCACTATAAAAACTGTTGAGTACAAAGTACAAACCACCCCACCAAACCGAGTTGCTAGTATTGATGCCGCTCAAGCAACACCGACAAGCGAACAACCCCTAAACTCACCACTAACTCAAACCACAACCACACCTGATACTGGGCTTGTTGATGGTATGAACCCAAAATACACCTTTAATTCATTTGTAGTTGGTAAGGGAAACGAACTAGCCCATGCTGCGTGTATTGCTATTGCAAAAAAACCCGGCGAAATCTATAACCCACTCTTTATGTATGGTGGGGTTGGTCTTGGTAAGACCCATCTTATGCAAGCAATTGGAAATGAGATTAGAAAATCTAATCCCGAGAAAAAAGTACTATACGTAACTAGTGAAAAGTTTACTAACGAGTTTATTAACGCTGTACAACACGGTGAAGGTAAAAACTTTAAAGAAAAATATCGTGGGGTAGATGTTCTTCTTATTGATGATATTCAATTTTTAGCAGCTAAAGAACAAACTCAAGAGGAATTTTTCCATACATTTAATACACTCCACCAAAATAACAAACAAATTGTTATTACCTCAGACAAACCACCAAAGGCTATTCCTGCACTAGAACAAAGGCTTATTTCACGATTTGAATGGGGAATGATTGCTGACGTAGGCGCGCCTGACCTTGAAACTCGCATTGCTATTTTGCAAGCAAAATGCGCTGAACGTAATTATGTACTTGCAGAAGATATCCTTCGCTACATTGCTACTACAGTTCAAAATAATGTTCGTGAACTTGAAGGGATTTTAAATAAAATTATTGCCTTTCACCAACTAAACAACCAAGAGCCAAGTCTTGAATCTGTTAAATCAATCATTTCCAGCCTTACAACATCAAGTCGTACAAGTCGAATTACACCAAAGCAAATTGTAGAAACTATTTCTGAATACTTTGATGTTGCAGTTGATGCACTAACAGGTAATAGTCGCAAAAAGGAACTTGTTATACCAAGACAAATCGCTATGTATATGATGCGCCAGGAACTTAATAGCTCATATCCTAATATTGGATCAGAGCTTGGCGGTCGCGACCACACCACAGCAATGCACGCTTGCTCAAAGATAACAAAGGAAATTGAAAAGAACGAACAACTTCATCAAGATATTGAATTGATAAAACAACGTTTATACACATAATTGTTAAAAGCGTTGTTGAAAAGTTGAAAACTCAATACAAAAACTTGTGCACAGTAAATAGAATAATGCGAGTATGAAGTGTGTATATATCAAACACTGAAAATGATACCCTGACTTGTTCACATCTCATTCCACCTAGATTACTAGGGCGCATACCAAGGCCATACACAGCACACAAAACTCAAAACATATATAAACACTAATAAAAGTCTGCTTTTCAACATATCCCCAGTTACTACTACTATTACTACTATTTATATATATTATTTATTTATATATTTATAAAAAATTCGTATGAAATTCTCTTGTAAGACAGAAAATCTAAAAAAAGGATTAACCACTATAAGTCATGTAGTAGGGAAGAGTCACAACTTACCTATATTACAAAACGTATTACTCTCAGTTGAGGATGGAGTATTAAAGCTTGCGACAACAAATTTGGAAATTGGTATACAAACCATAATCAATGGAAAAGCACATAAGACAGGAAGCGTAACTGTCCCAGCAAGACTTCTGACTGATTACATAAATAACCTTTCAGCTGAGACTGTTGATATAAGCACACAAAAAACCAACCTTCATATAACAGCAGAAAAGTCTCAAACAACCATTAAAGGAATGGATGCATCTGAGTTTCCACTTCTTCCAACCATTGAAGCAAAAGCACGCTTTGGTATACACGGGGCTCTTTTGAAAAGTGCACTGCAGCAAACAGTATTTGCTAGCGCTAATGATACAACTAGACCTGAGCTTTGTACGGTCTTGATGCTTATCGCAAATAACAAACTAACTCTTGCTGCAACTGATAGTTACCGTTTAGCTGAGAAGGTTATAGATGTTGATATAAGTGAGCAGTTTGAAGTGCTTGTGCCCCAAAGCACGCTCCAGGAAGTGTACAGGGTGTTTGATGATAATATCGATGAGGTTGTTGTAGAGATAAGTGATAATCAAATTAAATTTTCACACTCGCAAACATATTTGATATCGCGTGTGTCTGAAGGGCAGTTTCCAGACTATAAACAAATTATCCCTGACAAGAGTAATACAACCGCACAAGTGTCGGTTCTGTTATTTAGTAAAGCCATTCGTGCTGCAAGTATTTTTTGTCGTCAAGGAATAAATGATGTAAAGGTGGTTTTTGGAAAAAATAACCTAAAGGTGTATGCAGTTAATGATCAAGTAGGTGAAAGTCAGGTAGAGGTAGAGGCTGAAGTAAAGGGTGGTGATGGAGAAATAGTGTTTAATTATCATTATTTGCTAGATGTATTAGCTGTGCAGGAGACAGATACGGTTTTGTTTGGTATGACAAAGAATGATCTACCAGGTGTTATTACTCCGGTTGGTGATGATACATATACATATGTGATCATGCCTATTCGTCAATAAAGACATTAAAAACCCCCAGCCACGCGGCTGGGGGTTTTTAAGTTTGGATAATTATTTCAGCACTTTTTTAACTTCTTGTATAATCATGTCATTATTTTCTTCAGGCCAGTGCATGATTAAAAGTCTTGCTATATCTTCGCATCTCTCTATTTCTTTTGTGTTATTGTTATTTGTATAAAAACTATAACTATCAAGCATGTCGGCTGCCTTAACTATAAGTGCGTCTATACCGACCATTGCGCAGCGCTTTATATAGTCTTTTCTACGCTCTTGTTGATCTTTTATAGTTTTGTCCTTGGTATTGGCTATAACTATAGCTAATATGTGGTTGTTATATTTTAAGGCTAGCTTTTCTTTTGAGGTAGGTCCCCATTCAATTGCATCATGAAGCAATCCAGCAATAATAACATCTTGAGAGTAATTGTTGGAATACAAATAATTCCCCACGCGTAAACAATGGGGAATTATTTGTTTTTCTTTGTTGTTGGGTTCTGTGATGATTTGTTCTAGTAACTCAATAGTTTCCTTATACTGCTTTTCAAAACCCATACCTATAAGTTTTAAAGTTCAATAAAAACAAAGTCTAAGGCGCTGTTTTCATAAATATCTTTTACCACAGCTTTAAGTGTGTGATTACCGTCATTGAAGTTTGATAAATCTATTTGTACTGTTTCATTTCCAACATTGCCACGATTCTCAAGTGTTTGAACAATTTCGTCATCAACAATAATGTTGATAATTTGGAATTCGCGTGGTGTATTCCACTCAATGTTCATTTGTAGCTGGTCTCCTACTTGGCCACCAGTTGGTGATTGAATTGTTATTATTGGTTGTTGTCCTGGTAGGTGGATGTCATCATATTCTGTTGGTGGTTGTTCTTGTAGGACAATATCATTTTTTTCCGCCCAAGCCCGAATACCTTCTTCCCAGTTTGTATATTGAGGATCACTCTCTGGGTTGCTTGGCGCTGGCCCAAGTGGATCAGATCGATCAATAAAGTATAAAATAGAATGAATGTCTTTGAATGTTTTTTCTTCTACAAGATGAAGTGGGGTATATTCTGTAGCTAGTTTTCCTGAGAGTGTATCAATACGGGCTGTTTGAGAAGAGCCTTCTAAGCCACCAAGCATTGGTTTTGGATGGCTGTTTGCTGGAGGTGATTGAAATTGCTCTACAGGATCATCTTTTGTAGCTTCGCGCATGTATTGGTTCCAAATAGGAGCCGCAACAGTGTATCCTGATGCGCCTCTTTTCATAGCGCTGTTGTCGTTGTTACCAACCCAAACACCTGTAGCTATTGATGGGGTATAGCCAATAGTCCAGGCATCTCTATAATCGTTAGTAGTACCAGTCTTTGCTGCTACAGGCCTTCCAGGAAGCGTTAGGAGGCTTCCTGATCCAAAAACGTATGAACGGGCATTATCATCAGATAAAACGTTGTTAAGGACGCGTACAGGCTCTGAGTCAACAACCTGGTTCGTAGTTGGTTCTTCAAATTCAAACCACACCTTACCTTGTGTGTCTGTAACTTTTAAAATAGGTACTGGATCTGGGCGCACACCTTCTCGTGCGAGTGTGGCAAATGAAAACACATGCTCAAGTAACTTAACCTCACCACCACCAAGCACCAATGACAATCCAAACCTGCTTCTATCTGAAAGTGTTGTGTATCCAAGTTGCTCTGCTATATCAAGGGCGTATTGCACACCTGTTAAATATAATACTTTTACAGCTGAAATATTTTGCGATCCTTGTAGTGCCTGCCTAAAGCTGATTGGTCCCGGCTCTGACAGATCGTAATTTTTTGGCGCATAATCTTTTCCAGTTTCTGTAGCAAATGTTGTCTCTACATCATAAACCAGTGTTTCAGGTAAGTAGCCTTTTGAAAACGCGCTCATGTATACAATTGGTTTAAATGAAGAGCCAGGTTGACGAGGGCGAAGTGCAATGTTTACTTGCCCATCGATTTCATCATCAAAATAATCTTTTGATCCGACCATTGCGAGTATTTCACCTGTTTTTGTGTCTACAGAAACAAGTGATGCGTTTGTTGCTTCCCATTGTTCAAGGTTGTTTTCTGCATTATCTGCAATTGCCTGCTCTGCGGCCTGTTGTTTGTCCCAATCAAGCGAAGTGATAACCTGCAAACCACCTTGTTCAACAAGTCGTTCTCCAAACTGTTCAGACAAAAGCTCTTTCACATAAAGCACAAAGTGCGGAGCTTGAATGTCTTCTAGTTGTCGTTCAAAGACAAGTTCTTGTTCCATGGCTATGTTCATTTCTTCTTCTGTAATAAATCCCTCTTCTACCATTTCAGAGAGCACAAAGTTTTTTCGTGAAAGCAATTCGTCAACATGACTACCAAATGGTGAGTAGTAGGTAGGAGCTTTGATCATAGCGGCCAGAACTGCGCTTTCAGAAAGCGTAAGATCACGTGCTGATTTCGCAAAGTATGTTTGCGCGGCAGCTTCGATTCCGTATGCTGTTGAGCCAAAAGGAATCTCATTAAAATAAAGTTGTAGAATTTCATCTTTACTGAACTTTTTCTCAATCTGGTATGAAAGAATAACTTCTTTAATCTTACGGGTGTATGTTTTTTCCGGAGACAGGATAGCGTTCTTTACAAATTGTTGAGTAAGGGTTGATCCACCGGCTGATTGGTTGCGAAGTACATTGGTGATAGCAGTTCTAAAAATAGCAAATAGACTAAAGCCCTTATGCTCGTAAAAGTTTTTGTCCTCAATAGCAATAAATGCCTGTGGTGTGTAGACGGGTAGTTCCTCAAGTTTTATAAGTGTACGCTTTGCATCTCCGTGTATTTCGTATAAAAGATTCTCACCAGTACGATCATAGATTTTTGTACTCTCAGCTAAGACACGTTCATTGAGTTTATCAGGACTTGGCAGCGAGCGAGATGTCCAAATAAAAAATCCCAAACCAGCAAGACCGCCAATGAGAATGCCGCCGCCAATGAGAATAACAGCTGCTTTTATGAAGAATGCGCGGTGGCGCGATAGTTTGTGAGTTCGTTTTGATACAGACTCACCTCTATGAATGGTTGATTTATTTCTTCGTTTTTTTGAAGATTTCCATTTTTTGGGTGAATGTACTTTTTTTGACATTTGTGGAATTGGCACGTGTAAATTTTTAAGAATGTTGACAGATTACACTAGAAGTATATACAAAGCAAGAATAATCCTTTATATTATATCAGCACTGCGGTATAATTTGAATATAACTTTGATTACTGTATGAGTCGTATAGTTACTGATAAAGATAAGATCAACACACTCCTAACCCGGGGTGTGGAAGAAATTATTGGTAAAGAAGAGCTTGAAAAGGCGCTTCTTTCTGGTGAGAAATTGAGAATAAAACTAGGTATTGATCCTACTAGTCCAAACTTGCATATTGGTCGAGCCGTGCCACTTCTTAAGCTTCGTGATTTTCAAGAACTTGGACATCAAATCGTGTTTATTATTGGTGACTTCACGGGTATTATTGGCGATACTTCTGATAAAGATTCAGAGCGTCCAATGCTTGATACAAAAACCATAAAAGAAAACATGAAGACTTATAAAAGTCAGGCAGGGAAGATTTTGGATGTAAAAAAATGCGAAGTTGAGTTTAATTCAAAGTGGCTAAAAAAACTTACGTTTGATGAAATTGGTGAGATTGCTAATATTTTTTCTGTAAATGAGTTTATTTCTCGTGAGCTCATAAAGAAGAGACTTGATGAGGGTAAGCGGGTCTCGCTTCGTGAGGTGCTTTATCCTCTTATGCAGGGGTATGATTCGGTTGCTGTAAAAGCTGATGTTGAGCTTGGTGGTACTGACCAGAGGTTTAATCTTCTTGCTGGAAGAGAATTGCAAAGGCATTTTAAACAAATCCCGCAAAGTATTATTACCAACCCTCTTTATCCAGGGCTTGATGGTCGAAAGATGAGTTCAAGTTGGGGAAATACCATCAACCTACTCGATGATCCTAAAGAGATGTTTGGCAAGGTTATGTCACTTGGTGATGAGTTGTTGGTTGAGTACTTTACTGCTATGACACGCGTGCCTTTAGAAGAGGTAGAAAAGCACAAAACAGCCCTTGAAAGCGGAGAAAATCCAAAGACTATCAAAATTGAGCTCGGAAAAGCTCTGGTTGCTATGTATCATTCTGAAAAAGAAGCTGAAAGTGCAGCGCAGGATTTTGAGAATGTTTTTAGCAATAAAGAAGCGCCTGCAGATATGCCTGTTATTTCTTTAGACTCACAAAGACTGGGTGTAGTAGAGCTTATTACCAAAGCTGGTTTTGCAAGTTCAAATTCCGAAGCACGGCGCTTGGTAGAGCAGGGAGCGGTTAAATACAACAACGAAAAGGTTCAAGACCGAGAGGTGGTTCTTGACTGTCAAGAGGGCGATGTTTTGCAGGTGGGGAAGCGACAATTTGGGAAGGTGTCCCTAAAATAAGGTAAAAAGTTGCTATTCAAGAGGGGTTGTAGTAAGTTATTCACATACAGATATTATGTGATTTTTATTTTGAAAATGTTATATGGACATCAGGGCTTGACGGTTATAAGAAAAGCCGTCTATACTCATGTAATGCCCATGAATTCTAAACATTGAGGCTTTTTCTATGCCTGAAAAAGTACAACGAAACATCATAGCTTTTATTTACTCAACAACTGATGAGGCGATTCGTATTATTAAGTCACATCATTTTAAGGGTATAGAAAATCCTGAAATAGCCATTATTGGAGATTCAAAACTTCATACATGGAAGAAAAAGGCTAAAGAAAAAAAAGTTGACCACATCATAACAGTGGATTTTGATAAGCCGCTAAATATCGCAAAGCAGTTACAGCCATACCAAGATAGACTTGCGGTAATTGTGTGTCGAACTGAGTCAAAAATGAGATTACTCGCAAAGGTTCTACCGCATGTTCCGTACCTAAAAACACCTACTGTTGACTCGCTGCATTGGATTTCAAACAAGATTGCTATGCGCCGAAGACTTCGCATGGCTGATAAAAAAATAAACCCACGTTTTCTTGTTGTTCATGATGACAAAAATGCTTCTATAAAGAAAATCATGGAAAAGGTAACACTTCCGGTAGTATTAAAACCCACTACACTAGCCGCTAGCTTGTATGTGACTCCTTGTTATCATGAGGAGGAGCTTAGAAAAAGTTTGAGTAGGATGATGAAGCAGATAAAACGTCATCATAAGATGCTTAAACTTGCTGATGAGCCAGAGGTTTTGGTTGAGGAAATGATGGAGGGTGTTATGTATTCAATTGATGCATATGTTACATCTCGTGGTGGTTTGTACTTCTGCCCGATGGTGCATATTAAGACTGGGCGGTCTATTGGTTTTGACGATTTTTTTGGATATCAACAAATTTGTCCACCGCTGTTGAGAAAAGAGTCTATTGATGAGGCTAAGAGAGTGGCGAGTACAGCAATTCATGCCCTGGGACTGCGAAGTGTAACTGCGCACGTAGAGCTTATGAAAACAGAGCATGGATGGAAGATTATTGAGGTTGCTGGACGCGTGGGTGGATTTAGGCACTACATGTATGAAAACTCTTTTGGTTTTTCACACACACTTAATGATATTAGAGTACGAGTGCCAGAAAAGCCTATTATCAATAGAAAGCGAAAGGGCTATACTGCTGCTATGAAATTTTTTGCGGAAAAAGAAGGAGAGCTTACAAAGCTCACTGGCCTAAAAAAAGCAGAGAAGCTAGAATCATTTGTTCGACTTTTGAAACGCAAAAAGATTGGCGAGAAGTGTAGATTTGCCAAACATGGAGGCAAGAGTGTTTTTGAGATTATTTTGTTCAATAAAGAACGTTCAAGGTTGCTATCTGATATTCGTCGGCTTGAACAGATGGTGGTGATAGAGGTAAAGAATGGTAACGGTAAAAAGAAACGCAAAAAATAGTGGCACTAACCACTATTTTTTTGTATGTATTCGATTATATTCTCTTCGACATTTGTGTTGGTGTCTGCGCTTAGCGACCGCCATTCCGGCTCTGCGTTTGCCTCCATGATATAACATTCTTTTGTTTCATCATCTTCTATAAGGTCGATACCAGCAATATCAAGACCCACTGCTTTTGCAGCGTTAACAGCGAGTGCCTTTTTGTGGTCTGCAATATCGGTAAGTGGTTTTTTGATGCCACTGTGTCTTGTATCTCCTTCTGCTATAAAGCGTTTGCGCCACCTCATTGGTCGCATAATACCAGCTATAACTTCATCACCAACAACAAACAACCTTTCACGATGACTGGCTGTAATAAATTCTTGGATAAGGAATCGTTTGGCAAAATACTTTTCTTGTTTTTCTATTGCGCGCATCACTTCGTCTAGCTCGTCATTATTTTTTGGTGAAAAAATATTTCGTCCCTTTATTCCTTCTGTATCTTTGATAACAACTGGCAGTGAAAAATGCGTGTCTATAACCTTGCGCATTGTTTTGGGTGTGCAAAACGCTGTTTTTGGTATACGAATCCTATGCTTAACATGCAGCAGTGTTTCAATTCCTTTATATATAGGCACTAAAGTTGCTTCACTTTGTTCGTAGATAGCATCTATAAGCCTGATACCGTGTTGTTTGCAGTACATTGTTATAACTGCAGCATGCTCGCGATATGGACCAACTACACGAAAATAAACAACATCAAATGATTCTAGTGGTTCATCTCCTATAAAACAAGAAATAGTGTCATTCTCTGATATGTACCAGAGATTTTTAAAAGTTTCAGTGGTTACTGATTCAAGGTTAGAGAATTTCTCAGTTGTTTTTTTTAGTCCTGAGAGTACTAATATTTTTTTCATATAGTCTATTGAGGTATTCCTTTTTCTTTTTGTGTGCGAAGTGCTTCAGCATACCAGAAAAGGTGATTTAAGAACTTATGAGATCTCCTGATATAATTTTCATCTAGCGCCTTACCAGAAGAGTCAAATGCATCTTTGATTTTTGGAATAGGCATGGTGTGTGGAATAGAGGAACAACCTAGTTCTGCTAAAAATGTTCGCAGTTGTGATAATGGTCGTACACCACCAAAGCCTCCGCTAGAGTAAGTTACAATACCTGACGGCTTCCAGGCATACTCATCGAAATAGTGGTTCATAAGATTGGTGAGCGCTGGAGGGATAGCATGGTTATACTCAGCTGACACAACCACAAAGGCATCTGCTTTAGCAAAAATGTCTGCTACTTTTTGCATTGATTCTGGGGCTGTTCCAGGTTCAAATTCTTTGTATGTTTTATCAAGCAGTGGTAGCGCGTACTCAGATGGGTCCACGATAATAGGTTTGTGTCCAAGTTCTTTGATTTGTTGTTCTAAGAATTTAACAGCATTGATGCCTGAGCGATTTTGTCTAACAGAGCAGTATATAATAGGAATTGACAGTGACATAGTTTATGATTTATCTTTATAAAATTTAGCAGCAGCTTCTGGTGAGATTGAGTTTATCACTAAACCTGATCCAAGTTCAACACCGGCCCATATTGAGTCGCGGGGTTGTATTTTTATATAGAAATGTTGCTCTTTGAAAGAAACAACTTGGTGCATAAAGAAGTTGTAAGAGATGTTGTTGTCTGCGAGTTTCTGCAAGATCATCTTCATTGCCTTGGCAAGGCTTTTTAGTTCTGTTTCATTAAGTCTGGTGATATTATCGAGCTGCCTTCGGGTGAATATCCAAGCTTCATAGTGAAATGATGATGCGTATGGGGCAATAGCTACAACACTACTATCTGAATAAATGTGACGAGGTGATTGTTCTTCTTTTTCAATAATATCTCCGTATGGCGATGTTCCATGTTTGAGTTTGTACTCTTGGGCTTTATCAAGCTCATAGTACACATCAGGTGGAATGTGTGTTGTTGCGAAGATCTGTGAATGTGAGTGGAGAATTGATGCTCCAGCAGGGCCTCCTTGATTTTTGAAAATGAGAATATAGTCAATTTCTTTTTCTTTAGCTATGGCAGTTGTTCTTTTTTGGTACATTTTAAGCACCTTGACTATGTGCTCCTGTGACATGTGGCCGAGGTCAATGCCATTTTCACGATGCTCAACTATCACCTCTTGAGTGCCGTATGCTTTCTTGCTCGCCAGGCTAACAGCTGGGTATTTATTGAGCAGTGAAAGAACATGCCAGTTTTTTTGCCCACCAATATGATCAGTGATAAGATCTTTTTCAATATTTTCTGGCGCAAAAATATCTTTCTTTGCATGGTATTCAGATTTTTCAACCACATCCCGAGGTCGTTTGGTGCGTGATGGGGTGATTATGACATAACGGTTCAGAAAGTAATCCCTTCTAATTTCAGATTTATTATTATGAACAATACCCATAAGAAACTGTTAGTGCTTATGGGTATAGTATAAAGAAAAAATGTATATTCGTCACCGCAAGAGTTTTTTGTATAAACTTAAGTACGCAAGAGCAGAAACATCCCATGAAAAGTCAGTTTTCATGGCATTTGCTCTTAGTGTGTCCCAATGACGCGGTTGGTCGTGATAAACAGCTAGGGCTCTTTTTATAGAATGTAGTAATTCAGTGGCAGCTGCTTTTTTAAACACAAATCCATTACCATTTATCGAGTCATTTTTTTCAGTATAGTTTTGTACAGTATCATGTAGGCCGCCAGTGTCTCTAACAATAGGAACAGCTCCATAGCGCATGGCAATCATTTGCGTCAGTCCGCATGGTTCAAAGCGTGATGGAATTATAAACATGTCGCTAGCCGCATATATTTTTTGTGCAGTTTCTATATTGAACTCTATTAATACTTTTTGTGAATCACCCGCGCTATTTTGTAGCGCAGTTTCAATGTCTTTATCTCCTGTGCCAAGGACAACAACTTGCGAGTCAAGTGAATCAAGTTTAGGGAGAATAAGCGGAAGTAGGTCAAGACCTTTTTGGGGGGTGAGTCTGCTCACAACACCAATAAGAGGTGCGCTCGGGTTCTTTGGTAGGCCAAGTTCTTCTTGGAGGGCTATTTTATTTTCAATCTTCTTTTCTCTGTTGTTGGTTGAGAACTGTGTTTCTATGTGATTGTCAGTCTCGGGATCAAAAGTGGCTGTATCAATACCGTTGATAATTCCTGATAACTTATCTTTATAATGATTAAGAACATCATCTAGTCCTTGGCCAAACTCTGGAGTTGTAATTTCTTGAGCATATGTTGGACTCACTGTTGTGATTGCTTTTGCGTGTTCTATTCCAGTTCTGAGCATATTGCACTTTCCAGCGAATGCTGGCAGGTCATCGCGTTTCAAGAAGGCTGCAATAGGTTCTTGTTCCCATCTTCCTTGATATAAAATATTGTGAATTGTAAGTATTGTAGGTGTATCACTTGCGCATAAGAATGGCACAAGGCTTGCATGCCAGTCATGCGCATGAATAATATCAGGGGTTTTTGTGGTGCCCATGAAAGAACAAACTGCCATATTAAAGAAGCAAAAACGCTTAACATCATCAATTGTTTTTGTGTCGTCTTCAAGGGCATCATAAACTCCACCATTTGAAATATACTTTTCGTTATCAATAAAAATATACTTAATATTTTCTACTGTCTTTGTGTATACTGTGCATTCAGTGTCACCATCACCAGTTGAGACAACAAAAGGTTGGTCGCTTTTTTCAAATGTAGATACATCTACAGTCTTGTAGCGTGGAAGTATAACCCTAATATTAGCATCATGTAGACTGAGTGCTTGTGGTAGTGATCCAATAACATCAGCTACACCACCTACCTTTACAAAGGGTGTGCATTCAGATGCTATTATGGTGATGTTTAGTTTTTTAGCCATGTGACGATACTTTCTATTAGTTTGTTGTTGGGCAGAACGCTTGTGTTTATGTGCAGTGTTGGTAGTGTTGTCTGCTCAATGTACTGTTCATACAAAGCACATTGTTGTTTGTATATATCAAACGGTAGTTGGTTGTAGTGGGGGTATAGGTTTTTTCTGTCTTTTAGTCTGTTCTCATAAAGATCAGGTGTTTCATTAGTGTGTAGATAAACAATTTTAAACCCAAGTGACTTTAGTTTCTTCTCTTCTTCTATGTAGTCAGTATCTTTATTTCTGTAAAGCTTGTTATAGACTTGGTCTGATATATGAAATTTTTCAAAAAGAGTGTGTTTGTCAGTTATTTCATTGGCAATGTTTATATAGTGGCTAATTACTTTTTTGCCAGCTGGTGTACCAAAAATGCCCACATCGCAGTTAAACCAATGACAGCCATCAAGCAAATACCCGGTGTGGGTATTTTTGGTAGGCTCTAAGTGTTTGTATATTTCACTGCAAATAAAACTTTTTCCAACCAACTCAGCTCCTTCGATAATTATTTTTTGCGCAGGAAGTGTGTTCATGACTATAGTATACCATGCAGCCAGAACTTACTCCTGGTGTTTCCAATGTTTTATCCAAATCGCAAGTAGTAGTTTGTGGTATTTTTTCTCTGCCTGGATTTTTTGTTTTTTTGAAAGTGGTAAAGAGCGAATAGATTTAATAAGCTCTAGTAAGCCTCGCTCTACTTCGTCTGGTTTCCATGCAGGTCCAGAAAAAAGTTCAAAATTCTTATCTGATGCCCACCAAAATGTACATGATGAAATACCCCTTTCAAAATGTCGACGCGCAGACCAGTACTCTGGCGCATCTTGATATGACTCAACAATGTCATATGCGTATCTTGCAAGTTCCCACATATGAATGTGCAAGGAGTTATGGGGGTTGAGCCACTGAAAATAAGGGTTGTTGTTCTCAAGCTCATCAACTTCAGCATCCCAGTTGGATGGTTTTGGTTCGCAGTCTTCATTTTCAGTGAGTAAGTCAACATATTCGCTTACGTGTTTTGTAACAAGCGTATCTCTGTCTTTTAGGTAGAGCATTGACCCGTGTATATCAACATGGCGATGTCCATAAATCTCTACGTCTGTAGCTGATAAGTGTGTGTCTGTGTCTTTAGAATCAAGTCTCCAGCGTATTACATCAGGTACAAATGACTTTGATAATATTCGATTACGAAAAACAATCGTAAGCCCACTTTGCGTGTCAGTGTATTTTTTATTTGGATCAAGTGGTATTGGTTTTTGACTATGTGAGATCTCATCTAGAATAATCCAGTCATACCCTTCATCTTTTAGTATGCGTGCTATTTCTACGCTATATGCGCATTCAGGCAAAAAGAAGCCACGAGGCTTATTTGTGGGTTCAAAAAAGCCGTGGTTCATATTACGATGAATGTCTATTTGTTTTCGTACTTCCTTCTCGTCTATGAGGGGGAGAATAGGGTGGTATGCTGCTGAGTCCACAAGCTCTATTTGTCCTCTGTGTATGAGTGTTTTTATGTTTTCTATTAGATCATGAAAACCTGATTCCCATAATTGGTAAGTAAGGCAGCTGGCAATATTCCATGTCGAGCGCATATGCCCATGCTCTAGGTGGTAGTTTACAAGCGGCACATAACACTCTTCTGCAACCTGCTTGATTATTTTGTGCGGACTTGTAGGTGGTTGGTACCAGTGAAGAAAATTAACCCAGGTTAGCTTTTGGTCAGGCATACATTATTGTTTTAAGCGAAGTGCTTTTTGAAAAAGTTTAGTATATTTTTGGGCAGGGATTTCCCAGGAGAATGATTGTTGCATAGCATGACGCACCAAATGAAGCCATGTGTTTCTATGTTTGTGATTCTCAATAGCTCGCGTGAGTGCTACAAGCATGTCTCGTGAATCATATGTGCTAAAGACAAATCCATTTCCTGTACCTCGCCTAGTGTTAAAGTTTTGAATAGTGTCTGCAAGACCACCAACTTTGTGAACAACTGGAATAGCGCCGTAACGAAGGCTCTTGAGTTGCCCAAGGCCACACGGTTCAAATCGGGATGGCATGATAAATATATCTGACGCAGCAAGAACCCGAGTCTCTTGTTTGTTGTCGTATTGGAAGCTACTTGTTTCGGTTTTGATATAAGGAGAGTATGCGCATAGCTTTTTTGGATACTTTTTGCCAAGTTTTGAAAAATACTCCTCATACTGCTTATCTCCTTTGCCCAAAATAACAACCTGCGCTTCTTGTCGGAGTAGTGGTTCTATAATTTCAATAAGTAGCTCAATTCCTTTTTGTTCTGCAAGGCGTGAAGTCCAGCTCATGAGTGGTATTTTCGGGTTTACAGAAAGCCCCAACTGTTCTTGAAGCCAGATTTTATTTTTGGTCTTTTTATGCAGTGCATCATAGTCATAGTTTTCAATAAGTCCTGGATCTGTGGCTGGGTTTAGGTGTGTGTAGTCGATGCCATTCACAATCCCAACTACTTTATCTTTCCGTTTGTTGAGCATGTGGTGGAGTGTTTGTCCAAACTTTTCTGTCATAATTTCTTCAGCATATTGTTCTGATACAGTATTGATCATATCACTGTGCCTGATGGCTCGTTTGGCAAAATTTATACATTCTAACTTTGCTGGACTGCGGAATGTTGGCAAGGGACCTCGCCCATTATCTTTTTTGCTGTCAGGAATTTCCCACCAGTTGTTACCTGATTGATAGGTGAGATTGTGTAGTGTGAAGATTATTGCTGTCTTCGCAAAATTTTCATGGTCATTGTACTTTTTGTGAATGTAGCGAGGTACAAGACCACTTTGCCAGTCATGACATTGTACAATATCAGGATGAAGATCAAGTTTAACCATGGCGTCTGTTGTGCAGATATCAAACAACAAAAATCTTTTTCCATCATATCCGCTTCCATAAAAGGACTCAGGTTTTGACAAATCTTCTTGTTCAATAAGGAAAACAGGTAGGGAGTTTTCGTAGCCTTTCCATACAGAGTATGTCGCTGTGTATGTGTCATCTACTGCCACTGCTTCGTTTTCTATAACTCGTTCCAATTTTTCTTTATTAATTGTTTTGTAAAGTGGAGAAAAGACATACATGGTGTGTCCTAGTTCATTGAGAGCAAGTGATAGCGAGCGTGTGACATCACCAAGGCCGCCAGTTTTTGAAAATGGCGCTATCTCAGATGTAACTGCACAGATTGTAAGTGGTTTTGTAGGCATGGGATAATTGATTGTTTGTATTATAGTCTATCCTCGCTACAAAGCCAGGCGAGTGCTAGTGCGTCTGCTGCATCGTCTGGGGTTGGTAGCTCTGACAGTTTAAAAATAGTCTTCATCATAATCTGTATTTGCTTTTTTTCTGCTCTACCATAACTGGCTGTTGCTTGCTTTATTTGTAGTGGAGTGTACTCGTATATAGGGATGTGTTTTTGCGCAAGCGCGAGTAAAATGACACCGCGAGCATGACCTACATGTATAGCTGTGGTTGTATTTTTTGCAAAAAACAGCTGTTCAACAGCTGCCTTTTCTGGTTTGTGTGTTCGTATGATTTGTGTGAGTTTGGTGTAGATGGCAGCAAGTCTATCTGCAAAGGCTTCTTTTGGGGATGTTTCTATAGCGCCATACTCAACAGCTGTATGCGTCCCTGACTCAAGTGTAGTAATGGCCCAACCAACTGTCGCAAAGCCAGGGTCAATACCTAAGATGGTTTGTTTTTTATTAGACATCTTCTGCGGTTGTAAAGAATGAATCAACATCATCCAAGTCATCAAGCATGTCTATAAACTTTTGCCATGCATTTGCGTTTTGTGGGGTCTGTGTTTCTTTGGGTATGTATGCAAGCTCGGCTGAGGTAATCGGGACATCATTTTCTTCAAGGTGTTTGCGTACTGTATCAAGTTCTTGTGGTTCTGTGATGATTTCTATACCTTCGTCAGAAATAGTGTAATCAAGCGCTCCTGATTCTAGCAATACTTCTTCAATGCGTTCTGTTATTTCTTTTTGTTCAGATAAAATTACACCTCGGTAGTCAAATTGCCACATAACAGAACCACTTGATCCTAAAGAGCCACCGCTTTTTGAAAGTAAATGTTTGATATCAGATACAGCTCTGTTTCGGTTGTCAGTAAGCACTTTGATAACCACTGGAATTTTTTCTGGACCCAATCCTTCGTATAGAAGTTCTTCAAAAACAGCATCGCTGCCCTCACCAGTTCCTTTACTAATAGCTCGTTCGATGTTGTCTTTGGGCATGTTAGCAGCCTTTGCGCGAGATATAGCAACACGAAGTTGGAAATTCATCTCTGGGTCTCCGCCGCCTTCGCGCGCTGCAACTGAAATGCCTTTTGCGAGTTTTGTAAAAATCTTACCGCGTTTTTGGTCGGTTGCTTCTTTTTGTCGTCTTATTGAGTGCCATTTAGAATGTCCTGACATTTTGCAAAAAATTAAGCCCTGAGCGAGAGTCAAGAGCAGATTATATTAGGAGTATACCGTTAAACTAGCCAAAAATCAATGTTGTTTCCAGGTATCAAGGTCTATATCTAACAGAGCTTCTATTTGCTCAACATCATCAGCAAAGTACTGGTTATACCACTTGGCCCTTGTGTCTGTTGAGATTACGAGTGATGATTTTTGTTTTTTTTGAATATCAATGTATTCAACAGCATGTTCTAGTTTATAAAAAATGTTTGTGTGTTTTAACCAATGAAGCAATGTCTGGGTAAAAGGAAATTTTTTCATAAATCTAAGCACGCGCATAAGTATACTGCGAATAATGCCTTGCTTTGTTTTGCTGGCGTTTATAGTCTTGTTAAGGCTTGGAACTGTATCAACTACCGGCGCCCCTATAAAGTCGACAACTTTTTTAAACACTAGATCAGGATGGTTTTTGATATCATCAAACAATATAATATGAACAGAGCTCTTTCCAAATACATCTATATAACGCTTAATATGCTCACTATATAAGCCGTTTTTAATAAGTTCTGGATGGTTGGATATAATTTCATCTGGTGAATTGCCTATTATTTGGAAAGTGTGAGATTTTTTTAAGGCAATATGAGAAAGAACTTTGTCGATTGGATTACGTAAGCAGATAATAATCTTACATTCAGGGTATGTTTCCTTAATGCGTCTTGGTGCTTGTTCATCTGCTAGGTATATCACAGAGAATTCTCCTTTTAGGGAGTCTTTTGAGCAGTGATTAAAGTGTTTTTCATACCAAGAAAGCCCTCGTGGGTAGTTTGTGCTGTCCTCCTGGCGGTAAAAAGGGTAGGTTTCATTAAAGAAATTCACTTCTTTTGGCCTAGAAACGCAGATACTGGGATGTTCATCAAGGCACTTAGCAAGCCAGGTTGTACCTGACCGGGCAGCTCCGACGCCAATAAAGTTGATATGTGGTTTACTTGCTGTCATGCTAGGAAATATATATAGTATACACTTATCCTACACCATTTTGTGTAAAATCACGACATGGTACAATATTAGTATCTATGAAACTAGTAGTAACAATTTGCGCATATAATGAATCCGCTTCAATCGCGGATGTTCTACAGTCTATTCCCCGCGGAGTTCAGGGGGTTAATGATGTACAAATAGTTGTAGTTGATGATGGTTCTAGTGATGGTACTGCTGATATCGCAAGGCAATCAGGTGCTGATGTTGTGCTTGTTAACACCAAAAATCTTGGTTTAGCGCGTTCATACAAACGAGCACTTGAGCATGGATTGTTGCTAGGTGCTGATATTTTGGTACACACAGATGCTGACAATCAATACGACCAGTCGGAGATCAAAAAAGTTATTGACCCTATTATTAATGGAAGTGCCGATATGGTTGTTGGTGATAGGCAGGTAAAAACACTTGATCACATGCCCCATGCAAAGCGTCACGGTAATCAAATAGGTAGTTTTGTTGTTGGGCTTCTCACAGGATTGAAAGGAATAGACGCATCATCTGGCTTTCGTGCACTTTCTCGTGATGCAGCATTGCAACTTACCTCATTTTCAGGTCATACATACACACACCAGACATTAATAGAGGCTTCGCATAAAAAGTTACACATTGTCTCAGTTCCTATTGCATTTAACCCCCGAAGCGATGGTAGTTCCCGGTTGATTGGTGGTGTGTTTTCACATATTCGCGCTTCTATATTTGTGATTATTCGTGCGCTTTTGGTATATCGACCGCTTAAAACCTTTGTGTTGATGGGCGGGCTTAGTACTGGGCTTGGCGTGTTGCTTGGTATACGCTTTTTGTACTACTTCTTTTTTGTATCAGGTTCTGGAAAGATTCAATCACTAATACTTGTTGCTATTTTACTTGTGGTGGGTGTGTTGTTCTTTACAGTAGGTTTTTTGGGAGATGTTATCGCGCACAATCGTCGTTTGCTTGATGAGATTTTGTATAAACAAAAAAAGCAATTATTCAAAGATCGTGATCGCTAAAAATTTTTTCACATACAGTATATATGGTATTTGGGCAGCCGTCGTTTTTGGAGCGTACTGGCTGTTTCATTATGAGCCGACTTTTATCCTACTCGCACTTGTGCTGACTGGTATAGCTGCAGGAACATTTATTGTCTTCAAAAATAGATTTAAGAAGGGTGGGTCTATTTCGCTCAAGCTGTGGTATGTGATTGCTGTGTGTGCATTGATTGTGTGGGTTTATATTGTGGTGTTTGGTTTGATTATGTCAGGCAATATGTCTGCTCTAGGTGCATTGTATAGTCTTGGTTATACGACCGCGTATTCACTTTTTTTACTAGGATTTTTTGTTTTTACTACAGCGTTTGGCATTGCCTTGTATAAAATATTTTTACCCAAGTACAGCCTACCGCTTATATTCAAAAATGGCTTTGGTGTAATCGCATTAATAATTACAGCAACAGCAATGGGTTGGCTTAATTTTTTTACTCCTATTGCTGCGGTCATTGTCTTTATAAGCATTGTTGTGTTTTCTTACAAGGAGTTATGGGATGTGTGCTTGCTCCTTGTTAAAAAGGAAATAAAATTTGAATACAATACTAGTACATTAGCAAAACTTTTAGAGAGCTCACTGCCTGTAGTTGGTTTGCTTTTGCTGGCACTGTTTATTATGCTTGGATTTAGGGCCATGCCGCTAGTTGCCGATGACTTGGCTGTATATTACCGCGTGCCGTTATTATTTGCTGAGATGGGTGGTATTGTGCCTTTTTATGATGGGTTTACTGCAGCGCACTATGGGGCATTTTCATATGTAGCAGCTCTGTTGCATACTGTTTTTCCAAGTTATCTTTTGATGGTATTTTCACCATATTTTTTCCTACTAACTATTTGGGCTGTATATACAGCTGCTTTTTTGTATAAAGATCACAGAACAGGGGCATTGGCCGCTACAATCGCAGCTGTTACCCCATGGCATATATACTTTGCATTTACCTCAAAGGTTATAATGTTGTTTTCATTTGTATCAACACTGGGGGTTGGTGCTTTGTTATTGTATGCAAAAAAGAAACAACCTATATATCTGTATATTGCCGCACTGTTTTTTGGTGCTGCGGTAAGCATTAAGCTTAACGGTGTTTTTTTGGCGCTTGGTTTTGTGGGGTGCTTGTTTGTTTTGCTTGTTCGTAAAAATATTCAAATAAAACACTTTGTTTTTGCAGGAGTAATGTTGCTAGTAAGTTTTTTGCCGCAAGGAATTACAAATACTATTTTGTACAGCGACCCACTAATAAATACACCAGGATTACATACAAGCTCTGACCAGCTTTTTGAAGATGACAAAACATACTTAGTTGATATAGTGAGGCGTTCAACAATACGCTCTGAAAGAGCATTGGAGTATTTAACAATCCGTCAGCAAAATGACATATACTCAAACCCTCTTAGTAATACCCTGTGGTCTCTTTGGAATAATACAGTTCATCAGCGGGGGTATGCGCTGTTGTACATTGATATAGGATTTCTATCACTCGTGTTGTTGCCATTGATCTTTGTATTTTTTTATAAAAATAAAAATAATACACATTCTGATTTGGTAATTGTGACGCTCTTTGTTGTCAGTGGCCTTGTGTGGTTGGTATTTGGGAAGGGTAGTGTGTGGTACGGTGTTGCTATTTGGTATGTGTGGTGGATAATAGCAGCTCGCTATCTGTCTGGAATAAAAGGCAAGCCTTTGGGATTTTTGTATGCAGGAATAATGCTGCAATTGTTTATAGTAGGTGTATTGGCATTAAGCTCTGTGCAGCCTGCTAACATAAGTTGGTTAACAAGCAGGACATCTGCTCAATATATCGAATCTTCAGGTTTGTGGTATGACACTGCCGAAAAAGTGAATGAGCTTGTTGATTTTACTAAAGGGGAAAGGGTGTTATTTGTGCCAGAGCAAAAGGCAGTATACGTAGAACAGAATCATAAAACCGTTGTAGCAGATTCATTGGGGCATTATTGGGCGCAGCTTTTACATGAAGCAGGTGGTGACTATGCGCGTGTCAGTGAAGAGCTGGCCGAGCAGAGAATTCGTTATATAGTTCATGCAAAGAATTCAGAGGGATGGCTTCGCTCGCTTATTCCACAGAGAGATCATGATGAGTATTTGTTATACACAAACCTTGATACACTACATACATATCTTGCATCATACACGGATCAAATAACATGCAATGATATAGCTTGTGTGTATGTAGTTAAATAAATATGAAAGTACTTTTTGATATTTTACACCCCGCTCATGTTCATCAGTTTAAAAATGCTATCTGGGAGCTGCAAAAGCAGGGGGTAGATATTCGTATTACTGCTAGAGATAAGGATGTGGCGTTGAAACTACTTGATGCGTATGGTTTTTCTTATAAAAAAATAAGCACTCACAAGTCAGGTATGTTTTGGCTTGCACTTGAGTTGATTGCACGAACCTTAAGGTTATTAATTCATGTTTTGCGAGAGCGGCCTGATGTTATGGTTGCTGCGGCCGGGGTGAGTATTGGCCCAGTTGGTCGTTTGCTTAATATTCCAAATTTACAGTTTTATGATACTGAGTCAGCAAAGTTACAAAACTTATTGTCATATCCTTTTGCAACTAGAGTTTTTACACCTCGTTCGTATCAGGGAGAAATACACGGTCGTCACGAGAGGTATGATGGGTACAAAGAGCTTGGATGGCTTGCGCCAAAGTATTTTTCTCCTGATAAGGGAGCGCTTGAGCGGGCTGGCATTGACCCTGAAGAGCGTTATTGTGTTGTGCGTTTTGTTTCATTTGGCGCTGCCCATGATGTGGGAGTAAAGGGCTTTGTATATGAAAACAAAATTAAACTAGTAAAAGCACTATCGCAATATGGCAGGGTGGTTATAACCTCAGAGGGTGATTTGCCGCCAGAGCTCGCTCAATATAAACTGCGTGTTGATCCTGTTGATTTGCATAGCATCATTGCGTTTAGTGACTTGGTGGTGGGGGAGAGTTCTACCATTGCATCTGAGGCTGTTGTTCTTGGGGTCCCGGCTGTTTTTGTGTACAGCTTTAGTCGAGGGTATATTGATGAGCAAGAAGATCGTTATCAACTTGTGTCGTATTACTCCTCAGAGGATAGCTCACAACAAGAAAAAGCAATTCAACATGCGGTTGATATTTTTGTTGATAGTGAGGCAAAGAAGCTTTATGCTCAAAGGAGAGAGCAATTACTTAGTGAAAGTATTGATGTGACGGAATTTATTATTGAAAAAATTCATGAGTACAGCAAAAAGTAAGCATAGTATTCGTATTATCCTAGCACTAGGCCTTATTGTGTTTCTTGTGCTTAAGATTGATATGCGCGATACTTTGGCGCTTTTTTTACAAATTACGTGGCAGTGGCTACTGATTATATTAATCTTTAGAGGTATTGGTCTTCTTTTTAATATATTTCGCTGGCGAATGATATTAGAATGCCATACACATTCTATATCATGGTGGGAGCTCTTAAAGGCGAGGTTGGTTGGTCTATTTTATAACAACATCTTACCCTCAAACAGTGGTGGTGACATGGTTCGCGCATATTTTTTAACCAAAAGAGAAGATATCCCACTGTCTGAAACATTCTCGACTGTAGTTATAGAAAAAGTTAGTGGCATCATTGCTCTTGTTACATATCTCATCATCGCGTTCTTTTTGAACGCGTCAGTAATACACGACGCTGGTGTGACAAGCTTGATAATTATCCTCTCTGTACTTGCGGGTATTGCTATAGTGCTTTTATTTAACAATCATTTATTTGAGCTATGTGCATCACTTGCTAAGAAGAAGAGCAATAAGGTTACAGAGGTGATTTATAAATATTACAAGGCGATAAACCATTTCACAAAACACCCAGATATACTAGTATGGTCGGTTATATACTCTTTGATTGTTCAAGGAACCACTATAGGTGTTACCTATGCAGCGGCTCAAAGTTTGAGTTTACCACTTGGGTTGCAGGATGTATTTTTGTTAGTGCCACTTATTGGTTTGAGTAACGCAATTCCAGTAAGTATTGGCAACTGGGGATGGCGCGAGGGGGTGTATGTATTTATTTTGCAGTTCTTTTCCGTTGAAGCACATCTTGCTTTAGCACTAGCGTTGCTTATGAGATTACTTGGATTTGCTATAAGTATTTTTGGCGGGGTTGTTGTTATGTCTAAACAAGGACGTTTTCGTTTGAGAACAAAGTAATATGAGATTACAGAAACAAACTATATTTATATTTACATTAATTTTAGGCATTGCTCTTTTTCATAACCTTGGTTTTTTTGTTGCTCTTTTTTCTAATTCATACGAACAATTTACGGGTATGATAGGTTTGTCACGAGGGGATAAGACAGTGTACTTGTCAATGATAGAGCAGGTGAAGCAGGGTTCTTTTTTGGTACAAAATCTATTTACCAAAGAGGTGAGCAGCGGATTGTTTCACCCATTATGGATTGTGCTTGGTTTTGTGGCAAAAATATTTTCACTTCAGGCAAAAACAATTTTCCATGCAAGCTCATTTGTTTTTGGTGTGGGATTACTTTGGTATTTGTTTAGCATCTCAAAGCACTTGTTTGTAACACATAAGCAAAGAATTCTATTTTTATGTGGACTCGGATTCTTGGGTGGGTTGGGTCGTATGTCATTGTTGTTTTATAATCCAGAGTTATTTGCAGGGGATGCTTTTTTTGAAGTGCTGCCAGTTGATTTGTGGTATTCTGAGGCGTTTTCATACTTAACACTACATCATTCGCCGCTTTTTATACTTTCACAAGGGCTCATGATAGGGGCTTGGTGGTTACTTATCCAAAAGAACGTCACAACAAAGCAATCATTTTTAGCAGCGACATTACTTTTGGTGCTGGGCTTTATTCATCCTTTTGATTTTGTGCCTTGGTGGGTAGTTATGATGGTGTTTAGTATTTTGGTTCTAAATACAAAGACCACCACTTTTAAGTCATTGTTAAAAACTTTATTACCAAGCATTATATCAAGTGGAATTGTAACTACCTACTATATACTGTTACTTCAAAATAACCCCAGTATTGCTGCTTGGAATGAACAGAATATTATGCTGCCACCTAGCATGTTTTCGCTTCTTGTTGGATATGGCTTGATGTGGCCGCTTGCATTTTTAGGTATTCATTACAGTAAAAAATTTGTGCAGAAAAGAGTATGGTACTTTTTGATCTCTTGGTTTTTGACAATTCCTTTTCTCATGTACGCACCTATTCATGTGTCGCGTAGGTTGGTAAGTAGTTTTGGAATTATAATGGCACTACTTAGTGTATATGGATTGCTATTTTGGTGGGAGCGGTATGGTAAGCAGGTTTGGCAACGGGGTATATCATCAGTATTTCACATGGCGGCGAGCCTAGTCTTTGTTTTGTTGCTTATCTTCGGTCCACTATATCAAATTATTGATTCAACTAATTTAGTATTACATAGGGAATTTCCGGGCTATATTTCTGGGGAGCAATTTGTAATTACTCAGCTGTTAAAAGAAGCTCCAGCAGACAGCATAGTTGTTGCCGAGCCATTTTTAGCAAATACTATTCCTGGCACTGCAGGTTTGCGCGTGTGGCTGGGGCACGATGTTCAGACTGTTGATTTTGAGCATCGCCTTGCGCAGTTACAGCGCTTGTATATTATAGAATGGTCTGAGTGGCATGATGAATTTATCCAGAACGAAAAAGTCAGCCACATAGTGTGGCCGACTGAAAATAATGATCGCATACCAGATACTTGGAATGAAATATTTAGAGGTGAGCAGCTAACTCTTTGGGGGGTGGGTTACTAGTCGGTAACTTCTTTCCAGGTATGTATTTTTCTGAAGTAAATATAGATGAAGAGTGTTCCTATGCCAAATAGGATTGATGCAATGGCAACAAAAATATCAAAGGGTTTATCAAGTGTCAGTGAGAATCTCATAAGTATTGTTGAAATAACAAAGCCAGAGTTACGCCAAAAGACTTCATAGTCTGCAGTATAGCGGTAGGAGAAGATGAGGATAAATACATCAATGAAGACCATGATGGTAAAGAAGTCTATAAAGAAGTTCTGTTGCCAACTAAAGTTGTAAAAAGCTTGCATGCCCTCAGATCCAATGAAGCCGCCGATTGCATTGATTGCATACCAAGAAAGGAGTCCAAGGAGAACAAAGGTCAGTACAACCGCGCTGGCTTTTTTTAGTGCTATAAAACGGCCCATTACAACTTTACTGCTTTTCTTTATGCGTTTGTTTTGCAGATGATAAAAGGCAGTTACAAGCAAGAACATAAGAGCGCCGCCTAGCATATCAATACCTATTGTTTCTATTACTTTTGGCTCATATACAAATGAGGATAAATTTTCAATTTCGCCAAATGCATGAAAGACATCTCTGATGATAATCAATGAAATAATTTCGTATTGTCTACCAATAGAACGAGTGATTGATTGCGGAATCGTTAAGATGAGTAAAAAAATTTCAAAAAGCAGTATGACTGTAAATGGTGTTGCGATAGCAGCTAAGTAGTTGGTAGAGAAATAATCAGCTAGCGACTCAAATCCAGGGACAGTTCGTATGAGGTAAATAAGAAGAAGGTGAACCAAAAAAACAAGCAATGCAATATTTACAACATAGTGCTCTACTTTCTCAAGAAGCTTTTTCTTACAAAAGCCGTCAAATGTGTTTGATAGTCTTGTGATTGCTTTAATCATATCTGTATACTAGCAGATTAATTTAATTTTGAAAGAAATCAAGGTCAATGGCTCTTATAACCTCGCGTGTTGTTTCTACTGTTTTCATACTAAGCAATACACCAAGTTCAATATGTCCTTCCCGTGTTATGATGTTAAGCGTAGGATTTTCTTGTAAGTCGTTATGCTTAATATAAAAACGTGCATATGCCTTTTGCGATTCTTCTCTATAGTCTCGCCATATAAAAGGAACAATACGCTCTTCTTGCCCTGTGTGAAGCGACAAAAAGTATACAGCATCATAAGGTTCTGTAATAACACACGAGTATGTATTACCTAGGCCGTGCGAGACTACATCACAACCATCTTGAGTGGGAAATGTTTCAAGTGGAATACCCTCGCCTCCATACTGCCAAACTGAAATGCCTTTAGGATGAAGTGTCGGGGTGTATGATGATAAGATGTTTTGAATGTTTTTTATACCTTGGTGGTATTTAGTGGTCGGGTCTTGGAATTTATACAATTGAAGTTGATAGGTAACAAGATCATTAGTATCAAGAAAAATAGTCTGAGGTTTTGTATCTAAAATGTATGGTTTTTCTGAGAACTGCTGGGCTCCTAAGAATATATAGTGGAGGGTGTATATGTTGGTACGGTTGGATAATGCAGGCAGTGCATCATACGTGCTAACTACGAAAGTGTCATGTGATATATCCTTCGTTGTATAGTGTATAAGCCCAGCATAATTTGTTCGTTTTTTTAAGTCATCAAGCTGTAGGGCTGCGTAGCCAATCGGGCTAAGCGCGACAAAAGTAGCCAAGACAAATACTATGCCAATTATCTTTGATAACTGTGTATCAAATGTCACGAGTTTGTATATACGCGATTTGTTTTGATAGATGGCTTGTAGGCCATCAAGTGATGCAAAGAGCAGTGCTGGTAAAAATAAAACAGAATAATGCGTTTGTACGATGATATTTGAACCACCAGATGATCCAAGTAAAAATTGACCAAGCGGGAATAGTGCAAGGAGTATGTATTTTGGTTTTCTAAGAGGCAAAAATGCAAATGGGAAAAGTAGGCCAACAAACATATCAAGAACAGGCAGCGAAATTATATGTCCAAGCCATACATCCGGCCGAGTAAGTAGTGTTGTTATAATAGCCAGTGGTGTATCACCAAGCCATGCATAGTATGTGAAAAATCTAAATGATTCAGCATGGGTCGTGTGAATACTAAAAGCAATAATAAAGTACAACAAACCAAGGATAATAGGCGCAAGTCGGTATTTCCATGATTTTTTTTCAATCCAAGCAACAATACCAAACATAATAACAATAAGACTTACATCTTCTCGCACTAAGCATGCGCATAGAAGTGAAAGTAGAAATGCGTTGAAGTTTTGCTTGAGATAAAAATAAAATGCCGCAAATAAGAAAGGTAAGGCAAGGGGAATAAGATGAAACTCGAATAGGTTTGTGTTCCAAACAAGCGGGTTTAAAAGCCAGGCTATGCTCAATGCCAGCGCCCAACTGCTTTTGTTGATTTTTGACTGTCTATAGTCAAAAAAAGCCTCTACAACCTTATACACAAAAAATGCACTGCCTCCTAAAACTATACTTTGAATAATAAGTAAAGTCATAGCGTGTGGAGCAATTGTGAATAATGGAGCCAAAACCAGGATAATAGGTGTGATATGATCACCGAGATACGAATGGCCTTGGATGGTTGAGTATAGGTCAAAGTTCTGGGTAAATTGAGTCAAAATATTGGTAAAAATGGCTAAGTCTAGCCCATTATAAAGAAATAGTGAGTACTTAATATATGACAAAAGTACAGTAAAAATAATATAAATTGCCACAGAAATACTTAAAATTTTGACATGTCGTGTGTTCATATGCTTACATAGTACCTGATTGCCCTAGTATTGACAAAGGGCAGTATTTTTGCTAAAATAACAGTAGAAATAAATAGAAAAGTATCCAAATCAGTGTTTATTAGCTCCTTGTTAGTACTCTGATTACCCTGCTTGACTTGACGTAGTCATGTCCCATGCTGTAAGGAGAACACTTCCGTACCGTATGGGACCGGATTACATTAGTAATTTAGGTCCGGCATGGGGATACAAGTGAACCGCCCGGGACTCTTTTTGGGCGGTTTGCTGTTTTTATATTCATTTTTGTCAGCTGGTGATACAATAGTGGTGAAGAAATAACAGGAGAGGTGCCGGAGTGGTTGAACGGGGCTGACTCGAAATCAGTTGTACGGATTTTTTCGTACCGAGGGTTCGAATCCCTCCCTCTCCGCCAGAGTTTATATGTCAAAACAAATTCGCATTGCAATTTTTGCTGACAGTCTCCCACCAAGCGTGGGTGGAGTAGAGCAAACATATACAATGCTTGCTGAGACGCTTCAGAAGCGAAATATATCTTTTCAATTTTTCTCACCAGTCAAGCCTGGTGATGATATACCTTGGCATGATCAGGTACAGGGCATGCCATATGTGCCTCTTATAGTAAATCCTCAGTATAGAGTAGGCTTACCACTACAAAACAAGCTTTATAAGCAACTTGACGAGTTTGAGCCAACCATAATTCATGTTTCTAGCCCCTCGATTGTAGGAATGCTTGCCGCGCGCTATGCTAAGCAGTATAACATACCAGCCGCTGCTGTATATCACACAGATTTTGTTGGATATTTGAAGTATTATAAAATGGAGTTTTTAGAAACACCAATGTGGGCATACCTGCGTTGGTTTTATACTCAGTTTGATCTTGTTCTGGCTCCATCAGATACAACAAAAAAGCAGATTGAGGCCGAAGGTATTAATCCTGTGAATCTATGGAAGCGAGGTATTGATACAAATCTTTTTCATCCCTTGCGTGCTCCAAAAAAAAGTAGCCAATACCCAGTATTGTTATATGTAGGGCGCCTTAGTAAGGAGAAGAATTTATTTTTCTTAAGTGAATGTTACAAAAAGCTTAATGCAAAAGAGAAAGTATGTGACATGGTTATAGTGGGTGATGGAGATGAGCGCAAGGATCTCGAAAGGCAACTACCTGATGTAACATTTACAGGTTACCTAAAAGGCAAGAAACTCGCACGCGCATATGCTTCAGCTGATATTTTTACATTTCCATCAGGCACCGAGACATTTGGCAATGTGCTCCTTGAGGCTATGGCTAGTGGTCTCCCAGTTGTTACTGTCAACAAAGGTGGTGCAAGGGATCTTGTGAAGCATGGTCTGACTGGATTTATTTCATCTCTGGATGATATAGAGGAATTTACGGAGTATGTAAGGATGTTGGTGGTTGATGAAGAAAAACGCGTGGCTTATGGAAATAGTGCATCAGAGTATGCAAAGTCGTATGATTGGGATAGTATAAATGGACAGTTACTTGAGTATTATCAATCACTAATTACAAATGTCTAAAGTATTTTGTATAGGTTTTCATAAAACAGGTACCACATCGCTAGGCAAAGCATTGTCAGAGCTTGGATATAGTGTGTGTGGGTGCCGACACGATATGCAGTTATCTGCAGAGCACAAGGATAAAGAGACACTCTCAAAGGTGATAGGTGCGTATGATGCATTTCAGGACAATCCCTGGCCATTGTTATTTCGAGAGCTTGATAAGTGGTATCCAGGAAGTAAGTTCATCCTAACAGTTCGTGATGTAGATAAATGGTATCAAAGTGTGTTGAACCACTTTGGCGGACGTACTACCAAAATGCGCCAATGGATATATAAAGGAGCAGGTGACCCTAGAGGAAATGAAGATATATACAAGGTTGCCTACAACAATCACAATGAAGAGGTGTTAAAATATTTTGCTGACCGAAGAGATGATTTGTTGATGCTAGACTTTTCCAAGGATGACGGTTGGCAGGAGCTTTGTGCTTTTTTAAAAAAAGATATACCAAATAAGCCATTCCCTCATTCCAAAAAAAGATATATGCGTACATTACTCAAGCCACTTGAGCGCATAGTAGATATATTTGTAAAAAAATAAATCAAAATAGCGAAAAAGTAAGCCGTATAGTATACTTATATAAACAGCATTAACTAGATCATGTATGCAATTACCAACAAAAGCGATTATTACCCTTGCCGGAACTGGAACTAGATTTTTACCCGCGACCAAAGCACAGCCAAAAGAGATGCTCCCTATTATTGATAGGCCAATTGTGCAGTACTGTGTTGATGAGCTTGTTGATTCAGGGGTTACAGATGTAATTATGGTAACAAGGCGTGGTGGTCATTCTATTGAAGATCACTTTGATGATCATTTTGAGCTTGAGTACCAACTTCAAGAAGCAGGAAAAAATGACAGATTGAAGTCTATTCAAGATATTTCAAAGGCAGCCAACTTTATTTTTCTGCGTCAAAAAGCGCATATGCCATATGGTAATGGCACTCCACTTCGCGTTGCCAAAGAGCTTGTAACTGATGCGCCTTTCTTCTATTTATTTGGTGATGACGTAACACTTGCTGACACTCCAGTTTGCCAACAGTTAGTTGATGTATATAAAGAAAACCCTGATGCAGCTGCTATTATTGCTGTACAGAAGATGCCTCGTGAAGTGCTATATCGATATGGTGTTGTAAAACTAAAGGAAGGAACAGACAATGTATATGAGAACATTGTTGAGAAACCAGAAAAAGGAGAAGAACCTTCAGATCTAGTTGAGTTTGGTCGTTTCTTGCTTACTCCAAAGATTCTACCCATTATTGAAAAACTCGAAACAGGAAAAGATAATGAGCTGTGGTTGGTTGATGCAGTTAATGAACTAGCAAAAACCGAAAAGGTTCTTGTACATGAAATTGACGGGCAGTGGTTTACGACTGGTGACCCACTTAACTACTTAAAAGCAACCGTAGAATTTGCTCTTTCTAGAAACGATCTACGTGATGACTTTGTGTCATATATTCAAAAACGTATATAATACAAGCAACTAACCCCATGGTGTATGCAAAAAACTAAAGCTTTAACTTTGATTGCGCTTTTTGTCATGCTGTCACTTACTAGTATGGGATGTAAAGGAGGTTCTCCAGAAGCACAGCGGAAAGCACAAGATTTAAAATTGTCATATTGGACAGTAGACACTCGCGAGGATGCAGTGCGTTCGATTGTGCAAACATATCGAGCTGATCATCCAAATGTAACATTTGATATTCAGGTTATACCAGAAGATGAGTATGAGCAGCGTCTTCTTGAAGCATGGGCTGATGATGCAGGTCCTGATCTTTTTTCTATAAAAAATACTTGGGTAGGAAAGTATGAGAGTAAGATTGAGCCAATGCCAGGTTCAACTTATTTGCCGTATCAGATTATTACTGGAACTTTGAAGAAGGAAGCAAAATGGGTCTTAAGTGAGCGAACAACATACACACCGCAAACATTTGTAAATACATTTGTACCGCAAGTAGCAACTGATGCACTTCGTGATGGTAAGGTGTATGGTATACCACTTTCTTTTGACTCGCTTGCGATGTATGTAAACCGTGATGTTTTGAATAATTCAGGTATTATTGCAGTGCCACGAACATGGATTCCATTTGCGCAGGCAGTAAACAGCATGACACTTCGTGATCCTGATAATAACATTATCCAGTCAGCAGTCGCTATGGGCCGAGTTGATAATGTTCTTTATGCTCAAGATATTGTATCTCTACTTATGATGCAGAACGGTGCGAATATGACTGAAGGTGAAAGTAACAGGGCTGTTTTTGATAAATCAGTCAAAACACCAGCAGGTAACACCATTCAACCAGGCACACAGGCGGCGCTATTTTATGCCGATTTTGCTACACCAGGGAAAGAAGTATATACCTGGAATCAAGGTTTCCCAAGCTCACTCGAGGCGTTTGCAAGTGGACAGACTGCTATTTTCTTTGGATATGCGCGTGACAAACGAGTAATACGCGATATTAGTCCAGCGCTTAACTTTGAGATAAACCCATTTCCACAAATCGATGGATCTCCAGTGAAAATGAATTTTGCAAGTTACTGGCTTGAAACAGTAAGTAAACGAAGTGACAACACTGAATGGGCCTGGGACTTTATAGTTTATGCAACAGGGGAGAAGCGAGCAAGTAAGTATATTGAAGAAGCAAATCTGCCAACTGCACTTCGCACATTACTTGCATCTCAGTCAGCAGATGACCCTGAGATGGAAGTGTTTAACCAACAAGCACTCACTGCATCAAGTTGGTACCAAGGTAAGCAGCCTGATGTTGCTTTGACAATCTTTGGTGAGATTATAGAAGAGATAAATGCGGGTGAGCGATCGAATGTTGGGCGTCTACTCAAAGATGCAGCAAGTAAAATAAACCAAACCTTATGAAGCGTATATTTATAACTACATTTGTATTTTTGTTTTTGCTTCCACAAATTAGTTTTGCTGCTGTTATTATTCCTCCTGGATGTTCTGATAGCAATGAGGGAACGCCGTGTGGCTTGGCTGAGTTTGGGCAGCTTTTTGTAAATGTATATGACACATCAGTTGGTTATGTTGGTGCTGTTGCTCTTCTTTTTTTCATATTTGGTGGTTTCATAATGCTTGCTTCAGGTGGACGGTCTGAGTGGGTAGATTGGGGGCGTCGTATACTTACAGCTGCTCTTTTTGGCTCAGCTATAGTGCTTTTGAGCTTTATGATTGTGCGCTATATTGAGTTAAATATTTTTGAAGCAGACACAACCTATATTATTGGAAGTGATGAACAGTGCGCTGGTAAGCCCGATGGTACACGTTGTACAAGAGACAATCAAAATGTGTATACATGTATTGCAGGTCAATGCACTACACAAACACAATGTCAGTATTTGTACCCTAATGGGGAAAAATTCTGTACATTGCGTAGTCGCTGTGTAGCAAGTACTATCGAAGAGGGTCTTTGTTGGGGTGATGAAAATTGGGTGTGTTGTGAGTTTGATACAACTGTTATTCCGATTGAGCCTAGATTGTAGCGACTTTTTGATTTTTTTGAAGTTTTGTGCTATTATTTAATCAGCCTTTTCTTATGTGGAAAAGAAAAGGTTTTGCACATAACAATTAAATCTTACCTTAAAAAGCTCCATGTATTTTTTAAGGAATCCTAGAGAGGGGGTGAGTATATGAAAAAGCAACTTTTGTCTTTAGCTCTCCTACTTGGTATTTTTGGCCCTGTAGCAGCTCTAGCACAAGCTAACACAGTTGATTTTGGTACTGACTACCTTACTGGTATTGGTCTTGGCACACAAGACATTCGTCTTACTGTTGTTAATTTGATTCGTGTCGCCCTAGGTATTCTTGGTGTTATTGTTCTTGTGATCATCATCGCTGGTGGTTTCCGTTGGATGACTGCTGGTGGTAACGATGACGCTATTGCTCAAGCAAAGAGCATTATTTCTGCAGGTATTATTGGTTTGATTATTATTATTGTTGCATACGCATTAACCACATGGGTATTCAACTCTATTATTAGCGCGACTCTCGGTTAGTATAGATTTTATTCGTAGGCAAATGAGTATAGTTCTACACAAAACACTCAATATTGTTTACAGCCTCACGGTGGCCACATTTGTGGTCACCGTGTTTGGGTTTAGTTTTATAGCGCCAGTTTTGGCGCAGGATAACCCTGAGCAAAAAAATGACTACGGCTTAACCAATACAGCCGTAGAATCTGGTTTAATTGAGAACGCAGAGAGTGGCGTTCCTCTTGCAGACCAAATTGGTAGAATCATCGGCCCTATTATTGGCCTTTCAGGAAGTATTTTCCTAGCATTAACAGTTTATTCTGGTGTTATGTGGATGACAGCAGCTGGCAATGAAGAAAGAGTTGCTACTGCTAAGAAAATACTTACTGCAGCCGTAACAGGACTTGCTATTGTGGTCTTAGCGTATGCAATAACTAACTTTATTGGAAATGTATTTATTGAACGTGCTCCAGAATAAAAAAGTATTATCTCTTTTAGTCACGTGTGCCTTTGTGTTTGGTATATTGTTTGTCTCAGGTGATGTTGCTTATGGACAGGAAAGTTTTTTTGAAGGATTAAAAGCAACTGGAGACGCTGCTGGCTTAGGACAGGACGCTGATACAGTAAACTTACCACTCTTTATTGGTAATTTGATTAAGTCGATATTTGGCTTTATCGGAGTATTGTTCTTGCTGCTCATGTTCTATGGTGGATTCACCTGGATGACAGCGGCTGGTAATGAAGAGTCAGTAGGCAAGGCAAAGCGTATTATTTCTCAGGCTGCGATCGGGTTGTTTATCGCTGTGATGGCATTTGCGATTTCAGACTTTATCTTTGATGCTATTCTACAAGCACAATCGAGTAGTACAACAGCTACTGAATAATCTTTTCGTATTACCTTTTTTACGATACAATACAAATATATATTTATATAACACGTATGAAAACTTTCACTAAAACTATATTGCTTTTCTCAGCAATTTTTACAATTATTGGCTTTTTCCAATTTACTGCGCCTGAGGTGTATGCTTGTGATCATATCAATGATACTTGTGATCAACTTCGTGCTATTACAGATCAAAGTGAAATTTGTAACAACTGTAGCGCAGCGCAGTGTGCAGAGCTTTATTCAAGAACAACAGGTTGTGAGCTTAACGAAGGTGAGGCTACTAGTAGGCCACTACCACTTATTATTGGTGATTTGATCAGGGCATTGTTTGGATTTCTTGGTATAGCATTCTTGTTGCTTATCATTTATGGTGGTTTCTTATGGATGACAGCAGCTGGCAATGAAGAAAATGTCAGCAAGGCAAAGAGGATTATTACTCAGGCTACTATCGGATTGTTCATAATAGTTATTGCCTTTGCAATTTCAGACTTTATCTTTGATAGTATTTTGGAAGCTACAGTTAGCGAATAAGCGATTATTTTTCCAAGTGTAAAGACCACTCAGTTTGAGTGGTCTTTTAAAATTGTGAAATACTATGGCCATAGAGCGGTATTGTGTACAGTAGCATTCTTTTTGAGCTTTGTGGTGTAGTTGTCGGCTGTGCCATCAAAGGCATCGCTGTACCACAGATCTCTTAGATTACTGGTGCTACCACTGTAGTTGTCCGTACTCCACTTCTCCCCCTGCTTGTAAATTTTCACGTCATTATATGTAGCAACGTGAATTTTTACTTGAGGATTTGTATTGGTGGGCACAGTAATACCCAAGGCTTTGTTGACACTGCTAAGAGCATTATTGCCACCACGCCAACCAGTTCGTTGGTTTGGGTCACCATCAGTGGTCATATGTACTTGTACGGTGGTTGATTGACCATTTTGGTCAGTTGTTTTTACCCAACCACTTACGGCTACATTCTTTCCTTCACGAACGTCAGCATCGGGATTGTCAGGCTGCCCCACCTTACGAGTGTGAGCGCATGACGCCAATACAAGGCCGATGATCAGTAATATAACTAATCGTTTCATTTTTTATCCTCCGGGGATGTTTTTTGTTCAAGGTCTGAATTACATTATATTAAAGCATTTTTATGTAAAAATGTCAACATTTATTATTTATTAATTGTTTATTTTCCCGTATACTAGGGATAGCTAATACATTCCCATGCCACAACAACAATCCCCAGAACAACAAGGATCATCTGTTCCTATTATTTCTTTGGTAAATAATTATCTGCATCATGCAGTTCGACTAAAAGCATCTGATATACATTTTGAGCCTGATGAGGATTTTATGCGAGTTAGGCTCCGTATTGATGGTAGGCTGCATGAAGTAGGCAAGGAAAGTATGGAGACGTATGCGGCTGTTATAGCTCGCATCAAAGTACTTGGTAACCTTGACATTGCTGAGCCAAAAAAATACCAAGATGGACGCTTTCCGTTTGTGATTGAGGATCGTAGGTATGATATTCGTTTTTCTATTTTTCCAACCATCTACGGTAGTGTGGCGGTGCTACGTATCTTAAACACAACCTCTATTGAGCTTGGGCTTGATCCTCTTGGTATGGCTGATGATCAAAGAGAGATATTTGAAGGTATGATCAAAAGACCCTATGGCATGCTTTTGGTTACAGGTCCAAATGGTTCTGGTAAAACAACAACGCTGTACTCGGCCTTGCATACTATCAATTCTACAGATATTAGTATTGCAACTCTTGAGGACCCTGTTGAATATCAACTTCCGTTACTAAGGCAGTCACAGATTGATGTAGAGCGTAATCTTACGTTTGCAAACGGTCTTCGTGCTCTTTTGCGTCAAGATCCTGATGTTATCATGGTGGGCGAGATTAGAGACGCTGAGACTGCAAAGATTGCAGTACAAGCTTCTATGACTGGACACTTGGTGCTTTCAACACTACATACCAATAATTCGATTGGTGCGTTGGTGAGGATTGTAAATATGGGCGTTGAGACGTTCCTAGTAGCATACGCTACAGTAGGTGTGCTTGCGCAGCGATTAGTGCGTGTGCTTTGTAATGATTGTAAACAAGAAACAGAGATTGATCCAATTGTAGCAGAACGTCTTGGCATGGAGAAAGGCACTAAGGTATTTAAGTCAGTTGGTTGTAATAAGTGTAATGATAGTGGCTACAGGGGGCGTACTGGTATTTTTGAACTTTTGGTCGTTGATGAGCAACTTAGACATATGCTTTTTCAAAAGGCTACGATTGATGAGTTGTATAAGTACGCACTGTCTCAAGGCATGAAAACATTGCGAGTGCATGGTATAGAGAAAGTAAAACAAGGAGTTACTAGTATTGATGAGGTGTTATCTATAACAGAATCGGGATTATAAAAAAGTAGAGTACTAAAAAACCCCGCCTCTTTGGCGGGGTTTTTGATTATTCTTTCTTTTCTTCAGTATCTGTCTTTTCTTCGTTTTCCTCTTTTTTCTCTTCTTTAGCTGGTGCTTCTTCTTTTGTTTCTTCAGTAGATTCTTCTTTCTTTTCTTCTACTGGAGCGCCTTCATTTTCAACTGGAGTTTCAACTGGTTCCTTATCGGCCTCTTCGGCTTTTGCCTCTGCTTCAGCTTTTGCCTTTTCGGCAGCAGCTTTGTCTGGTTTGATGCCTTGTGGTAGTACTTTCTTGTCTTTTGTAATACCTTGCTCAATAAAGAGGTTATGAACAGTGTCTGTTGGCTGTGCACCTTGTGCAAGCCAGTATGCTGCACGTTC
>JBMYTV010000007.1:17387-49422 GCA_049604715.1 Patescibacteria group bacterium | reverse complement strand
GCTTTGAAGTCTGTTGGTAGGGCGCTATTGGAGGATTATGCGGCTGGTTGTTTTGGTAAAAAGGCAGATGAAAAAGATTTGCAAAAAGTAATTGCACAATTATTTAAAGCATTATAAGCTACATTCACTATTAAGTTTTATATCATATGTCAGAAGTAACATTTACTGACCAAAATTTTGAAGAGGAGGTTATCAAAAGTGACAAGCCTGTGCTTGTAGACTTTTGGGCACCATGGTGTGGTCCATGTAAAATGCAGGGACCTATCATCGAAGAACTTGCTGAGGTTATGAAAGATAAAAATATCAAAATTGGCAAACTCAATGTCGATGATAACCAGGCAACTGGCCAGACATATGGAATTATGTCTATCCCAACACTTGCTATCTTTAAAGATGGTGAGGTTGCAGAGACCATGGTGGGACTTCAGTCAAAAGAAGTACTTCAAGAAAAGTTAGAATACTACGCAGGGGCTTAATCTAAAACTTAATCTCGGCAGGTTTTTTCTGCCGAGATTTTATAGTATGAATATCAAATACGACATCATTGTTATTGGCGGAGCAGCAGCAGGTTTAACTGCTGCTGTGTATGCTGCAAGACGAGGCCTAAAAACACACATAATCTCAAAGGACTTAGGAGGACAGGCTGCTATTACATGTGAGATAGAAAATTACCCAGGCGTTGGTGCTGTTGAAGGGCCTGAGCTTATGCAGCGATTTTTAGATGATGCAAGAAAGTTTGGGGCAACATTTGAAACAGATGAAGTCATAGGATTAGAAAAGAGAGGGGATTTGTTTGAAGTAAATACCACGCAGAAAAAGTTGTCTGCCAAATCTGTTATTTTGGCTTTTGGGTTAACACCTCGTAGTTTAGATATTCCTGGTGCAGACAAATTTTTATACAAAGGGCTAACATATTGCGCTCAATATGATGTGGAAGAATTCAAAAATAAGAATATTGCCATTATTGGCGGTGGAAATAGCGCACTAACTGCAGCAGAAGTTTTGGCGCCGCATGTGAGAGAAGTCTATATTGTGCATAGGCGCGATACTTTGCGTGCTGAGAAGGTCCTTCAAGATAGAGTGGGTGAATTATCAAACATCACATACCATCTAAACTCATTGCCAGTTGAGATACAAGGCGATACTAGGGTGCAGCAGCTTGTTATACAGACTGATAAAGAGAGGGTAAACTTGGATGTGGGGGGAATAGTTGCTGCTATTGGTTTTGGTACAAAAACAAAGTGGCTTGGTGATTATGTTGAATACACAGACAACGGAAGTATTGTGTCAGACAAGCATAACAACACAAAGACCAAGGGCTTGTTTGCTGCAGGAGATGTGACTGATCTTGAATATAAGCAGATAATTATTTCAGCAGGGGATGGCGCAAAGGCAGCTTTGTCTGCTTATGGTTATTTGCAAGAGCAGTTTGGTATAAAAGGTACCCACATTGATTGGGGTTTTATTAAACAATAAACATATGTATCAATGGCAGTTTTCTCCAAGTGAAGAGCTTATACAACAAAGACAAAAAATAGTATCCCTTATAACTAAGGGCATATACGCAATGATTCCTATCTCTTTTGGTCTCATTTGGTTTATAGATGGTGCGTATGACACTCCACTGATGCCTGTTATGTTGCTTGTTATACATTTTGTTGGGCTCGTCATCTGGAATACTAAAGCAAAAAAGTCATTAGGCCTTGAGCCAGAGGTATATACCATTGATGATTTAGGTTTGCGTGTTCAGTCTTTATCAAGCAACAAAAACAAACAATACTCTTGGAGTAAGTTTGATTTCTTCACCTTTAATACCGAACATTTTAAAGAGATAAATTCTATGGAGTATGTTCCTGGTCGGTATGTATTTTTACGTACAAGGGACAATGTACTTGGTTTTGAGGCTATTTATTTATCTGACAACATGGATGAGGTACGCAATGCTTTGTCGAAATATATACCTGAGAAATAATAATTACACTTATGAGTAAAGTTTTTAATAATGCCATGCAGCAGCTACAAAGTGCTGCTGACCACTTGAATTTAGATGTAAGTATACTCGAGAGATTGAAGATACCACAAAACACATTGCGGTTTAATATACCTGTTGAGATGGATGATGGTAGCACAAAACAGTTTGAAGGATATCGCATTCAATACAATGACGCGCGTGGGCCATTTAAGGGTGGTATTCGTTTTCATCAAGATGTAGATGAGGATGAGGTAAAGGCACTTTCTTTTTGGATGGCTATCAAAACAGCAGTTGTTAACATACCCCTTGGTGGAGGTAAGGGCGGGGTGGTTGTAGATCCTAAGACATTATCAAAAAGTGAGCTTGAGAGGTTGTCGCGTGGGTTTGCTCGAGAAGCATATGAGTTTATAGGTCCTGATGTGGATATTCCAGCGCCTGATGTAAATACCAATGCGCAGATCATGGCTTGGATTATGGATGAGTATGAAAAACTTGTTAACCACAAGGCACCTGGTGTGATAACTGGTAAGCCCCTCGCACTTGGTGGCAGCAAGGGACGCGCATCAGCTACAGCGCAAGGTGGTTTTTATGTTTTGGAAGAGCTTGTGTATAAGAGAAAGCTCAACCCACACAAACTACGCGTTGCTATTCAGGGTTTTGGTAATGCTGGATATCACATTGCAAAACTACTCCATGGAGCCGGTTACAAAATAGTTGCTGTATCTGACTCAAAGGGTGGTTTGTATGACAAGAGAGAAAAAGGAATGAATCCTGAAGCACTTATGGAGACCAAACAAAGCAAAGGACTGAGTGCTGGTTGTTATTGTGAAGCATCAGTATGTGATTGTAGTGACGATCATTATGAAAGTATTTCCAATGAAGCCCTTCTTGAGCTTGATGTGGATATTTTGATTCCGGCTGCGCTTGAAAATCAAATTACAAAAAAGAATGCTGACAAAATACAAGCTAATGTTATCTTAGAACTTGCTAATGGACCAACAACTCCTGATGCAGATGCTATTTTGTTTAAAAAGGAAAAAACAGTAGTACCTGACGTACTAGCAAATGCTGGTGGTGTGACAGTTAGCTATTTTGAGTGGGTGCAAAATCGTATGCACTACTATTGGTCTGAAAATGAAATTCTCGATCGACTAAAGCCAATTATGATTACAGCTTTTAAGGACATACATGACTTGGCTGAGAAAAAGTCTTTACCACTTCGTACGGCAGCATTTATAAAAGCGGTTGATCGACTTGGTGAAGCAATAGAATTTCGCGGTTAATACAAAATCAAAACCCCGCCTCTGGCGGGGTTATGTGCGCATTTTCTTTTTCCAGTACAGGGTTTGAGTAGTTGTCTTTTTATTATCTGCTTTGTGGAATGTATCCATCCAAAGTAGCGACAACTGCTTTATTTTTTTGTTGCGACTTCGTTTATACATACTCTTATCTTATCCTCCTGCACGATAAGCATGAGCTCCACTGCTATCTTAGAGTACTAGGTCAAAAAAGCAAATCAATTTCATACAGAGTTTATCCAGAATCTACTAACAGGTATACTCTACACATGCGTAGAAACAGAGAATTATTACTATATAAAAAGGGATACAAGGCAATTGTTGGTCTTGATGAGGTAGGACGCGGAGCTCTGGCGGGTCCAATTGTAGCAGGGGCTTGTATATTGCCTCGCGATGTTTCGAGGTCATTACTCGTGCAACTGAATGATTCAAAGAAGTTATCAAAAACTAATCGAGAATTAGTATCAAAAAACATAACCAACGTTGCTATATGGTCAGTTGGGGTAGTGGGGAACTATGAGATTGATCGGTTGGGAATTGCAAAAGCAAATATATTAGCCTTCAAAAGAGCGTTAAAAAATTTACCTAATTACGACTATGTACTAGTGGATTATTTTCAGAATATTGATATACATCACGTACCAGTAATTGGTGTGACAAAAGGAGATGCTTTAGTTCCAACTATTGCAGCTGCGTCTATAGTTGCAAAAGTATATCGGGATGCGCTAATGAAGAGAAAAGCAACGGAGTTTCCTGAGTATGGTTTTGAAAGTCACGTTGGGTATGGTACTGAAAGGCATAGGGAGGCAATTCAGAAATATGGCACTACATCTATCCATAGAAAAAGTTTTATAAAAAGCACTTAAGTTTAAGTGCTTTCTTGTGGTTAGTCCCTTTTTTGTGGTTTGATAATCTTTCCTCTCTTTTTCTTTTTACGCTTCTTTCCAAGACGGCTCTTCTCTGGTCTGCGCCAACTACCGCTCCATAACTTGCGCTTTTTTTGAGCAGATGTTAAGCAATTAAGTCCTCCTGGATACAAAGACTCAGCAAGTAAAAGAGCGTCTTTGATTTCGTCTTTATACTTTTCGTAATATGCAGGGTAGTTTGGTTCGGGTATTTTTTTAACCCTCCACTTACCGTTGATGTAAGCAAGTGTTCCAAGCGGTGCACCGTTTCCCGAAAAAAAAGCACTGAGATTAGGATACTTAATTATTTTACCTTTTACTACAATTTTCTTTCCATAATGACCTATTTTCGCGAGAGGTGAATCTGTAGTTAAATACCGAATCGACGCCATTGCCAAAATCCTTTATTTATTTATTAAACAAACAAAAATTAACAAACTACCTTAACCGTTATATTGGCAGCTGTCAAGCAGGTTTGGGCATGCTATACTAGCATCAGATAGTTAACTTATAAATATATGGTACTCGTCCCCGCAGGCAAGCAATTGCTTGATATAGAAAAAGTATTGGGTCAGCACGTTGGTATCACTTCAAATATGAAGGTAGCTGACCTTGGTTGTGGTAATGGTTACAATACCATAGCCGCCGCCAAACTAGTTGGTGGTAAGGGTCAGGTATATGCAGTTGATATTTTGAAAACCGCCCTAGCTACAGTAGATCAAGAAGCACGTCGGCATAATCTTAATAATATTAAGACTATTTGGTCTGATCTTGAAATATTAGGCGCCACACAAATCCCTGAGCAATCAATTGATGTTGCGCTTGTTGTTCATACATTATTTCAAGTAAAGAATATTCCTGATTTTATACAAGAGACTTTGCGTATTGTTAAGCCAAGTGGCGCAATTGCTGTTATTGATTGGCACAAAAACGACCTAGCTGTAGGCCCACCCCCAAACCACAGGATTTCAGAGGAGGAAGTAAAAGATGCCATAGGGCAGGTATCGGGTATAAAACTCGCAGAAGAGTTTAACCCTGGACAATATCATTATGGTTTGATATATAAGAAGCTGCAGGCTTAACTAGTTTTATATGAATTTTTCAAATATTTTTTCGCTTGGGTATTGGTTTGATATGTACCCAGGAGGATGGGAATCTTTTGGTGGTACGTTGTTTACACTATTACTTACGGTAGTTGTTGCGGGTATTGTGTGCAAAATACTCAGTAGCCGTGTTTCTCAGGTAGTAAGTCAGCGTCTGCTGGCAAGATCAGGTAGTTTATTGTTGTTTACTGGTTTGATTGGTTTGTTTTTATGGCTTATAAGACAGCAACAAATACCTGTATTTGCAGCTCGATTCTGGTGGTTAATGATCTTTATCATTGTGGTTTGGTGGTTGATTGTTATTTTGAATAATATCAGAAAGTACAAAGCGAATATCCATGAGCATGCTGAAAAAAAGGAAGTTTTTGATAAGTACTTACCAAAGTCGAAGAAATAATATTATCTCAAATAAACCCTCCTTTACTGCTTAGTTTGGAGGGTTTTTATATGGCAAAACAAAGAAATATAGGTAGATTTGGCGAGCGCGTAGCATATGTTTACTTAAAAAATAATGGATATACTCTCGTTGATTTTAATATATATGGCTCACATGGCGAAGTTGATTTGGTTGTTATAAAAAATGAAGTATTAGTTTGTATTGAGGTTAAGACAACAACAACTACATACAACAAACACCCAGAAACAGCTGTTAATTCAAAGAAAATTAAGCTTATAACAGCAGCATTTAACAAAAACACAGCTTATTTTTGGTCAAAAGTATGCTTTTCAAGCGTTCGCTTTGATGTAGTTGCTGTAATCATAGATACAAAAGCCAAAAAGGCGCATATACATCACTATAAAGATTTATTGCTCCAGTAAATAATAAACAAACTATCAACATCTTTTCAACTTGCTTGAAAAGCGATTTTTTTGTTAGATACATACGCTCTTATACTATTAATCAGCAACCTATGCGAATAGTGTTTACACTACTCCTGAGCTGTACATTGCTGTTATCTCAAGCAGCGCTAACCCATGCTGAAGAAATGCGGTACGGGGTCCCTGCGCCTACCTTGTTTGAGATCGCTGCAGAAGATGTTACAACTACCAAGCCGTTAATAACTGGTGTGACTTTTAACGAAACAGTAGTTGATATTTACATTGACGGAGTATTCAACGGAAAGGCCAATGTTGAGCCTGGACCAGAGGGGGTGGCTAGTTTTGCGTATAATCCATTTTTGGATCTTGCGCCTGGCACACACACCATTTTTGCAGTAGCCCGATCTCTTGACCAAACAGTTCGGAGTAAAGAATCTGCATATTTAACTATTTCAGTACCAGAGTTTCCAAACACTCCATTTGATATTGCAACTGAAGTAGATGAAACAGGAAAAAGCCGAATAACTGGTTTTATTGCTAACAACACAGCAGTTGAGATCAGTATTAATGGGAGGGAGTTTGTAACGTTTACACCACCTGTAGCAACCACAGGTAGTGTTACTAGTTTTTGGTACAGACCAGGACTGCCAACAGGAAGTTATACTGTAAGTGTGCGACCCGTATCCAATGATGGCACAAAAGGTCCTGCAGTTAGCCAAGAACTTCCATTCATTATGGGAGAAGCAACAACTGAGTCTGAGTCGATTGTAATGGAAGATCCAGAGCCAGTTGTTGTCGTAGAGCCAGAGCCAATTACTGAGCCTGTGATGGTTGATGATCCGCGTGATGTACTTGATGATCTTGAGTCTCAGGAAGACCCAATTGAGATTATTGATGAATCTGAAAATGGACCAGATGTTGTAGTGGATGACTCAGAAACAGAAGATACAGTTGAGTTGTCTGAAGGTGAGGAAGATAGAGAGGTTGTTCTTGCTGATGAAGAAACTTCAGATGATGAAACAATTATTTTTGGTGAGGATGCGACTATTGATGAGGGTGTTGCTGAAGAAGTAGCAGAAGGAAATGCATCAAATGTAAGTCGCATCGCAGGCTTCTTGCTTTTGCTGGTTATTGCTATTGTTCTTGCGCTTTGGTATGTAAGAGAAAAAGAACTTGATAAAGAAGCACAAAAAGATAATATGCAAACTTCATTTGATGATTTGTCAAAGAAGAAAGAGACAAAAACATCAGAGTCAGCTGAAGTGGCAAAACCAGAAGTTGATAAACAGCAATCAACAAATCAGCAGAACAATCAACAACACAACCACTCAAAGAAAAAAAGAAAAAAACATAAGAGACGAAGATAGTTAGTTTCTTATAGAGTTCAACAAAAACCAGCGTAAGCTGGTTTTTGTGTAAAAACAAAAGGACCTCGAAACATTAATGCTGCGAGGTGGGTGTTGTAAGGAGTGTTGTCTCGGTGTAACAGGATTTTGTTACGGGTTTAGTTTGTGCTGAAGTTGATGACTGATTTTTGGTAATGAGATTTTATACTAAAATAGGTCGGGCCATAATACATCTAGGTTGTACTTTTCGACCAGCCCCTTATTTTTGATTCTCTGGACAAGCTGGTCAAGAGTTTCCGTTCTCATTTTTTCATTTTTCCTCCTTCTGAGGTCGAACTCCGCATTGTTTCTTTGCCTTATTCGCACCTCTTCGTCAAACTCGTCCTTGCTCAGCTCTATCTCGAATTCCTTACAACCTGATTGGTCGAAGGTCAGGGCTAGGATTTTACCCGACGATTTGAGGAGAAAATACTTATAAATAGTTTTGCTCTGAGAGCATAGTATCTCTCTGATTAATTTGCCATTTACTTTTTCCGTACTCATGACTACTCCTTAGTTTGGTTTATTTTAATGAAAAGATCATTATTAAAGAGTAACATATTTTACATATTTTGTCAATATTATAGCTTTGCTGATATTAGTATTTGGCTAATATTGGCTCATATTTCGGTTATTGGGGTTGACAAGATAAAGAAAAAGGAGTATAGTGTAAAATTCTAATAATAGATTAACTCTTATATGTTTTTAGCTTTATTTAGCCAAAAAGGTAATTCCCCTATGCTCATTCCCATGATAATGAGTTTAGTAATGGGTACGGCTGTATTTTCATCTGATGCAGTGGAAGGTATGCTTCAAGAAACACGTAACACTAGACGTGCTGCTGATGCCTATCAGATTAGCGTGGCTTTAAGTATGTATTATGACGATCATAAACATTATCCTGTTGTTGAAAAACACGAGCATGATGCGTGGGCTGAGCTTAAAGAAGAACTTGAACCAAAATATATTCAAGATCTTCCAAATGACCCACAGATAGGTGAGGGCATGAGTTATGACTATGAATCTGACGGATATATGGCAAAGATCCAGTATGTAGATGAACGCACTGGTGAGGTGGTTGAGCGATGGAGTTACTAGTTGACGAATCTTTATTTTTCAAGTATACTCTGAGTATTAGACTAGTATGATTTCATACTAGTTCTTTTTTTTAAGACAATAAAATAACAATTAAATAATAATTGTATGACATCAACAATTGGCCAAGCAATCGATCAGATTTGCGAAGAAAAAGGCCTTCCAAAAGATAAGGTTATTGAAACCATTGAGGCAGCACTTGCAGCTGCTTATAAAAAAGATAATCAAGCCAAAGACAAAAACGTTAAGGTTGAGTTTAATGATGAAACTGGTGGAACACGAGTCTATGACGAAAAAGAAGTTGTAGAAGATTTTGACGTGGAAGCAACTGAAGAGCAGAGAACAGAGCTTCGTGAAAAAAGAGAACAAGCACTTGAAGAGGGCGATGAGGACAAGGCCCTTGAACTTGAAGAGGAAGAAAAAGAATTACCACGTTTTCATCTAAAGAGCGAGATTATGCTCTCTGAGGCAAAAGAACAAAAGAAAGACGCGAAGATTGGTGACATCATCCGAACAGAACTTCCCGTAACAGAAGAGTACGGCCGTATGGCAGCTCAGACAGCTAAGCAGGTTATTATTCAGCGTTTACGTGAGGTGGAGCGTGATATTGTCTTTGATGAGTTTAAAGACTACGAAGGTGAGCTTATTAGTGGTATTATTCAACGCCAAGAGGGCGGTGTAATTTTGGTTGATCTTAATCGTACAACCGGTGTAATGCCATTATCAGATGCTGTTCGTAGTGAAAATTATCGTCCTGGTGCACGTATGCAGTTTTTTGTAAAAGAGGTGCGCATCGGCGGCAAAGGTCCTGAGGTATATCTTTCACGGTCCCATCCTGAAATGATCAGAAAGATGTTTGAGCTCGAGGTGCCTGAAATTACAAATGAAATTGTTGAGATAAAGTCAATTGCACGTGAAGCAGGGTCGAGGTCAAAGATCGCTGTGTTTACTGATCAAGAGAATATTGATCCAGTTGGATCATGTGTTGGTCAACGTGGAACACGTGTGCAGACTGTTATCAATGAACTTGGTGGTGAGAAGATTGATATTATTGAATGGGATGAGGATCTATCTGTCTTTATTGCGCACGCGCTTTCGCCAGCACAGATCATCAAAGTAGATCTTGATGAAGAAGAGAAGAAAGCTACTGTTCTTGTACGAGAAGATCAACTTTCTTTGGCTATCGGTAAGGCTGGTCAAAATGTACGCTTGGCAGCAAAGCTCACCGGCTGGAAGATTGATATCATGTCAGATAGCGGAACAGTTATGACATCGGATGGTGAGGCTGCAGAAGGTGAAGATAAGCCAGTTGATGCAGAGACACCGACAGAAACAGTACCTGAAGACGTTGAGGATACCACCGAGGCTGCAGAAGAGGCTCTAGAGGAAAACACAGAAGAGGAAACCGCGCAGAACGACACATCTGAAGAGGAATCTTCAGATGAAGAGAAAAAATAATTATCTCTTAAACATACTCATTTGGTGGGCGAGTTACTTAGCACAATTCCCAAAGCCGCATAAATATTAAAATATATTGACGAAATGAAGTTCAAAACAGAACAACAAGAAGGAAATGCAGGTGAAGTAGTTTTGGAAATTACTATTCCTTTTGCAGAGCAAAAAAAACATCTTGAAAAAGCAGCAGCTCGGTTATCAGAAGCAAAGCCGATCAAGGGCTTTCGTCCTGGCAAGGCTAGTTTTGAAGTTGTTGAGAAAGCATATGGCGGACAAACCATCCTTGCGGAAGCAGTTGAAAAGCTTATTGCGGAGAGTTTGTTTGATTCTATTGAAGAAAAAAATATCAAAACCGTAGGCCAACCTAAGATTGATATCGTAAAAGAAGCATATGGCAATGACTTTGTATATAAAGCTACTATTTCACTTTTACCTGAAGTGACTATAGGGGATCTAGAAAAGGTAAAGGTTAAGCAAGAAAAAGTCGAAGCAACTGATGAGGAGGTTGAGAAAACAATTGATCATTTCCGTACCATGCGAGCAAGTGAAAAGCTTGTTGATAGAGCAGCTAAGAAAAGTGATATAGCTGAAATTGATTTTGCTACTACTGTAGATAAGGTTGCTATTGAAGGCGGTGATGCTAAGGGGTACAAGCTTGTGCTTGGCGATGGTCATATGATCCCAGGTTTTGAGGAGCAAGTTGAAGGAATGAAGAAAGATGACAAAAAGACATTTACTTTAAACTTTCCAAAAGACTACAAGGCTGATCTTGCTGGCAAAGAAGCTGAGTTCACAGTAACAGTTAAGAGCGTATATGAGCGAGAGTTGCCAAAAGCCGATGATGCATTTGCACAAGGTTTTGGTCAAGAAAGTTTAGACGCTCTAAAAAAAGCAATGAAGGATAATATTAAGCTTGAAAAAGAGCAACAGGAAATGCAGCGCCAAGAAGTTGAGCTATTAAAGGGATTAGTCGAGTTGTCAGAATTTGGACCACTGCCTGAGTTGCTTATTGAAAACGAATTACATCGCATGAAGCACGAACTTGAAGATGATTTGTCAAAGAACGGGCTTTCATATGATCAATATCTAACCAACCTAGGCAAGACATCTGAAGAATTAAGTTTAGAAATGAAACCACAAGCTGAGATTAGAGTAAAAACAGCATTGCTACTCCGTAATATAGCAGAGCAAGAGAAGCTGGGTGCAAGTGATGATGAGATTGCTAAAGAAATTGAAATGCTCAAAATGCAGTATGGATCAAATCCGGACATTCAGAAACGTGTTGAATCACGTGAGTATAAGGATTACCTACAAACTATATTAAGCAATAAAAAGGCTATTCAGTGGCTAAGAGACAAAGCCATGCCAAAAAAGGAAGAGAAGGTTTCTGAGGGCAAATAAGGATATTTAAGTTTATATATACAAAATACCCCACTAACGTAGGGTATTTTGCCTTTTAGGGCCTAGTATGGGACAATATCAGTGATATTATTTGTATATTTGTATGAATATTGGCGCACATGTATCTATAGCAGGGGGAGTATTTCACGCTCCAGAAAATGCAGACCGTATTGGGTGTGAGTGTTTTCAGATATTCACGCGTAGCCCAAGGGGCGGCCGCGCGCCCGAGCTTACTGATGAGATAGTTAGTAAGTTTAAATCTGAGAAGAAAAAGTATAAACTTAAAAATGTTTATGTACACGCGCCGTATTTTATTAATTTTGCCTCTGGCAAGAAAAGAGTTGTCAAAGGATCGGTTGAAGTACTTCGTGAAGAGCTTGAGCGCGCAAGTTTACTTGGCGTTACTGCTTTGATGACTCATCTTGGGTCTGCTAAAGATGTTGGAGAGGAGAAAGCTGTTGAGATGACTATTGTAGGCATACAAGAAGTACTCAAGGGCTACACAGGTAAAACGCAGTTACTACTTGAAAATGCTGCTGGCCAAGGCTCTGTTGTTGGAGATACATTTGAGGAGCTTGCAGCTATCATTGAGGGTGTTGAAAAAAATAAGCAATATAAGAATATGCTTGGTGTTTGTGTTGATACTTGTCATGCATTTGCATCTGGATATGATATAAGGGATAAAAAAACACTAAAAGCAACACTAGATGAGTTTGATGACGTTGTAGGTCTTGATCGACTTGTTGTATTGCACTGTAATGATTCAAAAAATGACTTTAATACCAAAAAGGATCGTCATGACAATATAGGCAAGGGTTTTATTGGCAAAAAAGCATTTCAAGCTATTATGAAGAGTAGTAGATTGAAAAAAGTAGACTGTATTTTGGAGACGCCTTGGGTTGATGGTGAGAAAAGCATCATAACAGATATTAAATACATGAAAAAACTACGCGATACTAAGTAGTTGTGGATGAATAATGGTTGTGCGATGTAAACTTTCCTGCTATACTCTATATATCTGATACCGGTGGTTCACTTTGTTCCCCATGCTTGTCTAGCCACTTATCATATGTAGATACAGAAGCGTTCCTTTTTTATAAAAGGGCCGTTTTTGTTTTTTAGATCAGGGGGTGTACAATAATACATGACGAAACATAACATTTTGTATGAAAATTGCTATTTTTTCAGACTCACACGATAACTTGGCTAATCTAGATATCTTTCTGGAGTGGACAAACAATAATAATATTACACATATTATTTGCTGCGGTGACCTGACTCGAGTTGAAACGCTTGATTTTATTGCGCAGAAGTATGAAAAGCCACTTCATTTAGTAGCTGGGAATGCTGACGAGGCATCTCATGTTGCTCGTGCAGCAGAAAGCTTTAAACAGGCCACATATCATCATAATCAAGGCAAGGTAGAGATTAATAAATTATCTATTGGTTTTGTGCATTACCCTCATCAAGCAGAAAAAATGGCACAAACAGGTAAGTACCAGTATGTATTTCATGGTCACACCCATATGCCATGGAGAAGTGTTCACCATTCATGTATGGTAGTAAATCCTGGAACACTTGCTGGTATGTTTTATAGGCCAACGTTTGCTGTATTTGATACTTACACCCAGCATTTGGAGCTTAAGCTTATCGAAAAGCTATCTGAGTAAAAATCTTGACCTTTTGGTCAGATTGCGCTTTAATACTAGGGCTACCGGGTATGGTAGCGAATTATTTACATATTGTTCGCGAGAGTAGTTCAGTTGGCTAGAACGCCACCTTGCCAAGGTGGAGGTCGCGGGTTCGAATCCCGTCTCTCGCTCCATCTAGCTTATAGCTTAGAGCTTATATTATACTGTAAGTTGTAGGTTGTAAGTTTTTTTATTGGGCGAGTGGTGGAATCGGTATACACGAGAGACTTAAAATCTCTTGGTCTAATGACCTTGCGGGTTCGAGTCCCGCCTCGCCCACCATCAACAAAAACCACTATATAGGTGGTTTTTTGTTTGTATTGAATAGTTTATTAAACTGCTGTATACTATCTCTAACTTGAAAAAGAACCTGTAATTATCAGGTCCAGATACATTAGGAAAAAAGCTTTGTGCTTTTTCATCTAATTCTGGTTTTCAAGTTCTGTTACAGCACCATAAGGTGAACTGACACAGTAGTTGAAACCAAAAGCACCCCGTCCGAAAGGGCGGGGTGCGAGTTTTTATACATTTTCTGATAAGATGGACTCTACTTCTTTAATATCTAGACCATGAAATGTTATGTTCTTATGTCTACTTGTTTCACCTGATACAATTTCTATGTTTTGCTTTGGCTGGTCAGTGACTTCTGCTAAGTAACCAATGAGTTGTTTATTGGCTTTGCCTTTGTCAGCCGGAGCAGTTAGTTTGATAACCCATTCATTGTTTCTTTTTCCAATGATGCTATTTGATCTACTTTTGGGTATGACTTTAATAGAGAGAGTGACCATTATAGCTCTATCACTTCTTCAGTAGAGCTGGCATTTTCATCTACCCCGCGAAGACATACTTCCTGCCACGGTCTATAGTAGCTAGTAAATGTTTCTTTGTGCTCATTGCCATCTGGATAGGTAATCATATAGTCAAACTCTGCTGTGGCTCCGTTATGGGCGCTTTCTGTGCATTTAATTTCACCTGGTTCAAGGTCAGTAGTGTCAATGTATTTTGTCGGTGGTGGTGGGGTTATATTGTAAATATTAGGGGTTGTAGTTGTTGCAATTCTGCCATCAGACCTGCCCCAAAATTCGAACTTTAGTATATCTCCTTCAATATGTGTTTGGATGAGAACATGCCCCTCGGTGTCGTTTAGGAATCTGAAGTCTGGAGCTGGATCATATATAGTAGCATCAGTTCCAGCCGGTTCATAATAACGTACGCGGTATGAATGGTTTTGTCGCATGGTTATATCTAGACCAGAAGAAAGAGCTGCTCTAAAGGTGGTTGTTCCAATTTGACACAATCCGCCGCCAAATTCTGGGATTGTTTTGTCGCCTTTGATCACAAGTTCAGGTAGGTAGCCATTGGTGTCATCAATGGGTAGTAGAGCATCTATAAGTGAGAATTCACCATCTGGTTTGATGATTAGACCATTTAGAGCATCAGCGCCAACACGTATATTTTCTCTGCGATTTTGTGGAGATCCAGAAAAATCTGAAGTACCAACACCAAGAAGTGTTTCTATTCCAAGGTCGTTAGCGTCTGAGGTTTGAATAGTAGCTCTATCAATCTCAACTACAAGGTCAGTATCAAAGATGTTATTTGCCATGTTTGTTTGGATTGTTTTTACACTTGCTGGTATATCAAGCAGTACACCGTCTTTGCTGTTCTGGAATTCTACAACACGCCCATCTGTGACAGTGAATTTTGCATCTTGAGACTTAATATCTATCACTTCGCTGATCGGAGATAGTCTTTCTTGTAACCAGTCTGAGTTAATAGAGTATGATAGATTGTCGTTGTCTGTGCGTATGAGCTCTATATGTGTTTGATATTCTGAAAAAGGAATGTACCACGTGTTGTAGTTGTATTTTACACTTACCACAGGGCGTAATTGGCCGAGGTTGGTAAGGTTTTCCTTAACAGCATCTGTGATATCTCGTACTGTCACTTTTGGTTCAATGGTTGCTCCTGGAATAGTAACACTTACACTTTCAAACCTATTAATTGCTTGCTCAGTTAAATTGATAGCCTCAGTATAATCAAGCGCATACCCAGCGGTTCCTGGTGCAACTACTGGTTTATTTAATGACCAAGTAACTTGGGGTTCTTGTACAGGTATTTCATATTCTGAAAATTGCTCCTCTAGTATAAGTCGGAGTTTTTGGTTGTCTATCTCAATACCTGGTTCTATAGTATAAGACACAAGACGCTGCCAAAGGGGATTAATAAGATTTTCTATCCATGATTTGTTCCTGCCTTGTGCGTAGGCTTTTTCTGCTACTACTTCGGGCTGCCATGAGATAATCTCTTGTGTTAAATCTGGGTCAGATGGTGATACGATTGTTGGGTGTATTTCAGCGGTGCTAGTTTCGTAGGTGTATACAAATGACTGTAGTTTCAGTTCATCAAACTTTGCGTGTAGCTTTGCTTCAGCTTGTTTTAGAGATAGGCCGCCAATATGTTCGTCATGCACGTACACGCCAGGGTAGATAGTGTCCATATATATGTACTGGTATGCGGCGCCTGCAGAGCTAACGAGTACAAACAAGATAAAAAAACTCATTGCAATACCAATGAGCTTTGAAAACGGTATATTATTTTTAGTCTTTGCCGTCTTCATCATCAATAATGTCATTTAATATGCCTTTCAGCAGCTTTTCTCTATTTTCTTCAGCGTTCTCTTCTGACGAAATGGTTAGGCTTATGATATCTCCCTGCACAAACCCGGGCACCATACTTTTTGCTATTCTTAGTTTTTGGCCATCTTCAAATAGTAAGACAGCACGGTCCTCTTCAAAATGGTCTAAGGTTGCATTAAGTACCTTCATTAATCTCCACTAATTTTTACAGAAACAGTTTTACTTTTTTTAGCTTTTGGCAAGCGAATTGTCAAGACGCCATTTTTAAGCTGTGCCTTTGCTTGTTCTGATTTAACTTCAATAGGTAGGATAATTGATCGTGAGAAGCCACCCCAATAACACTCTTGATAAAAGTAGTTATCTTCTTTGACTTCCTTTTCTTCTTCGCGTTTTCCCTTGATGGTTACCATGTCATTATTGATTGTGACATCAAGATCTTCTGGCTTTACTCCGGCGATAGTTGATTTGATAACAATTTCGTCAGTGGTTTGAAACACATCAACAGAAAGCTGTCCTTCATAGTCTTCTTCAAGCCACCCGTCTTCAGTTGCTGTTTCTATTACTGCTTCTGGTTCTTCGTTTTGTAATTCGTCCAAAAAAGAATCATCTTGTGCTTCATACTCGTCTTCGGTAGACGTATTTTTGAGTTTATTTAAAAGTGACATAGGGAATCATTTAAGTGTACTAGTATATGCCCAAAGTATACCACATTTTTTTGGTGTCAACTATATTTATTGACTAAAATACATGTTTTCGGTACTATAGACCTTGCTGGTACTGCTTATTCATGCCAGTTTATTTATATAAGTTTGACGGCCCGTTCGTCTAGTGGTTAGGACTCCAGGTTTTCATCCTGGCAACAGGGGTTCGATTCCCCTACGGGTCACCACAAAAGATCTCTCTATTAGAGGGATTTTTTGTTTTTTGCAAATTTACCCAAAATACACGCTTCAGTTCCTATAAGTGCGTTTGAGTTTGGAAATATAATACATTCATTTTGTCCGGCTGTGTATGATGTGTTGCCATCAGTAGCAAATACTGTACCATTTTTAAGTACCTCAAAGTCACTATATGCCTTTGTAAAGACAAATTTATTACTTGGCTTAATTATGGCTTTGTTTACCTTTACTATTTTTTTCTTATGCATACTAAAATCAACGCGCTGAGTCGTGCATTTAAAGTGATATAAAAATTGATAGATCGATTGTATAGCCAGATGCACATGTTTTTTGTTGTCATGTATTGATCCACATTCTATGCATACCCCGATTTTGTTTTTTTGATGCATATAACCATCAGCTGCTCCAGGTTCTATCTCATCCCACCCATAAGAAATGATCCCAAAGTTCATTCTTTCAGCAACTTCAAAGGATTTTTTCTCGCATATTATGAAAGGAGTGGGATCTTTTGATGTACTTGCATGAATATCAAGTAGAGCATCGCATGTGTCGAGTATAGCCATGAGCTCGGCTACTCGCTTGTCTTCGTACAGTGTGGGTTTGTTTTTTTTATAAAAGCATCGGTTAAGATTTTTTTCTAATTGCCTTACATTTTTTTGTATGGCAGGAGGATTCACAAAGACAAAATAAACGGTACCGTATTGTATGTGTATGGTTTTAAGTACCTCTTTTACCGCCAAAATACCGACTTGCTCATTACCATGCGTACCGCAGAATATTGCAATTTTATTGCCTGGGTTTTTGCCTTTTTTGACTATAATGTCACTTTTTATTCTCATAAGATTGGTTGATCGAGTGCTATAGTTGTGTATAGCACTCGACGTATTTTAATTGTTTTGATAGATGAACATTGCGCACCTATCGAGTTTTGCTTTTAGCTTGCATGATTTGTGGTTGCTTGTAACATCGCATGGGCCACAACTCAGTTGTATCGGCACAATCAAATCCCATTCCTCTTTACTTACAACATGCCATGAGTATTTCTGTAGTAGGTGTATTACTTTTGTATTATGCGTAATACAGAATACTGTTTTGTTATTTGGGATTAGGGATATAAGTTTCTCAAATATTTTTGAGGATAGTTTATGCAAGCGAAATTCTTTTTTGACCCAAACTGATCCAAGTTCTAAAAAAGAATCATCTTCTGTTGGCCACAGTGCTCCAAAGGCGGCTATATAGCTTTCTAATTCAATTATTGTAGCTAGGCCAGCTTGGTGAAGTTTCGCCAGGTTGTCTGGTGTATTACGCAAACTTAGTATGGCTTCTTCTTTGTTTAGGTCTGCTGAGAGTTTCTCCCATTTATTCATTTGTATGTTCCTTTTTGTTTTGGTGAAGTAAAAACGGCCCACTTAAGGCCGCTTGATGAAGTTCAAATAAATTATACAAACACCAACAACCGACCTCAAGAAGAAGTTTGGTTGCGACGACGAGTATTGTTAATTTTGTTTATATACATAAAAATAAAAAACAGCTATGACGCTGTTTGTGCAAATTGTATAAAAATATAAACAGCGTCGCTTAAAAGGTGCGACTACGACGGCTGTTTAGGTTTGTGTACTGAATAAAGTCCATGAGTAAAGTTTAAAGAAAGATTATATGATTGTCAATAAACTGATATACTACAGGTGTAATTATTTATTTTTTTATATGGATGTTATTAAGCCAGTGTCGGATCAAAGTATAGCAGGGTCCACACCACAAAATCAGTCCACGCAGACAGCTCAACAACAAACAATGAATAGTCCTGGTATGCCAGAGCCAAAACAAAAAAGATCAGTTGTGAAAGCAATAATATTGTCTCTTGCTGGTCTTATTGTTCTTGGTGGTATTGCATATGGTGGATGGTTTGGTTATCAGTACTTTTTTGGGTTTGATCCTGAGACCACTCTTTGGAAGGCCTTGCGCTCGGTTCAGTTTACTGATGCCATGCATGTAGCTGGTGACATTGAGGTTGTTATGATAGAGGGTGTGTCAGAAGATGCATCTACATTGGATGTGCTTGGGGATATATTTTTGGATACTGGTAAACAAACATTCACAGTTGCTTTAGACACATCATATGATAAACGAGATGAGAATAATGTACTTATTGATAGTTCGCTGAGCTTGGGTGTGAATAGCGAGTTTACCTTAGATATCTTAATGAGGTTTGTAGAGGAGGTTTTGTATGTACAGGGAAGTGTAGGCGGAACTGCAACACTTGGTTTCTTTGAGCTACCTGAAGCTTGGCTTGCTGTTGATGAGGAATCAAGTAATGAATTCATTGAAGACTTTTTGAAGCAGGATACTGATTCTATTAGTCAAAACATCACTGCTGACGATGTAGCAAGGATTTTAAGAGAGAATGATGCAATTTCATTTACTGTTAATGATGAGGTTAACACAACTCTTGGTTATGATGCGCATGAGTATATCATTCTATTTAATAGAGAGGGGTTAACAACATCTATAAAACAACTCATCGCTTTGGTTGATGATGAGGATTTGCGCGCAAAGCTAGAAGAGGAATATGAAGATCCAACCGATGAAGAGTGGGAGCAGTTTGCACAGAACAAAGTTATGCTTCTTATCGATCATATGAACGAACAACTTCGTTTGGTTAGTATAGAGGGTAAGTTTGTACCTGAAGAACCACAGGATCCGACATTTAGATATAGCGCGTCATTTACTTTTGAGCCACTACAAGAACCTTTGAGTGTAGAGGTTCCTTCAGAAACGCTGAACGTTGACGAATATTTAGACGAACTATTTGGCGGCTTTATGATGGGTATGGAGTCTATGGAATATGAAGAAGGTGGTGGATCAAGTACATTTTTTGAAGTTACGAATATAGCTGCAGGTATAGGTTCGTACTACAGTCTTTTGGGGTATTATCCTCAGTATGATGATGGGTTCTGGTTTGATTCAGAATACATTCTTTGTGAAGAAGGTTTTGTAGGTTTTGATACAGAATGCGACTTAGAGTACGCAATAGTTTCATATGTAGATACAGTACGTCCAGTTCGCTATATAAGCCTTCCTGATGATAGCTACGCAATTTTGTATTATATGAATGATAGCTTTGGTTCAGCAGATCAGGGATGGAATGTTGCATACCCAAGTACTATCAACGGCAATCCATTTACTGATCATTTAACTTTGGAGCAATACAAGAATAAGTTTCCAGAGCACGAGGCATTGGTTGATGGTATGGCTATATTTAACTCTGATCCAACAAATGACTTTGCAGCACAGGATGAAAATAGAGACGAAGGGTCTCTACTTGAGGATCAGCTTACCTTGGATTCAGATAACGATGGTCTGATTGATAATGACGAAATATTTATTTACTTCACAGATCCATTTGACCCTGACTCTGATGGAGATGGATACAGTGATGGTGTGGAGGTTGAAAATGGGTATGATCCTAATTCATAAATATTAAGAATAATTTTATGAGTAACTTTATTACATTTTTACGCGAGCAGGGCGTTGTTGGTCTTGCTATTGGTTTCATACTTGGTGGCGCAGTTAGCAAACTTGTGGCATCGCTTGTTGACGATATTATCCAGCCAATCATTGGTATGCTTTTTGGCTCCCAAGATGGCTTGGCTGAAATGATGGTTGGACCTGTGATGCTTGGTAGTTTTGTGACTATTTTGATTGATTTTGTCATTATTGCTGCTGTTGTGTACTTTATCTTTAAGAAATTCGGTTTTGATAATCTTGATATAAAGAAAGAAGACTAAGTACACGGCATGATCTTTTCTTGCTATACTTAGAATGAGGACTTAATATCCTAAATCTAGAGAGGGGGTGTTATGATGAAAAATAAGGCAGGTTTACATAAAATAACCTTTATCCTACTGATTATTGGAGGTTTGAACTGGCTTCTTCTGGGAGTTTTTGGTTGGGAGATCGGCGAATTATTCAACGGTCCAGACGCTTTGATATCAAGGATTATTTATATTCTTGTAGGTATTTCAGCTCTTTATGAGCTACTTAACCACAAATCAAGTTGTTGCAGTTGCGGTAAGTGTACGTGTGACGACAAATCAGGCGCAGAAAAGTCTGAGCCAATGCCATCAGATGGTGGTGAGATGTAGGTTATCTTCAACAAAAAAACAAACTTTCTTTACGGGGTTTGTTTTTTTGTATGGTTTGCTACTATAGATGTAGATAACATATAAATTTATGCATATATATATTGGCGCAGATCATAAGGGTTTTGAACTTAAGGAGGAGATCAAGGCGTATTTAATAGAGCGGGGACATACTATTGATGATTATGGTAATGACGTTGTTGACGCCAGTGATGATTATCCTGATTTTGCATTTCCAGTAGCTGAGAAAGTTGCGACAAATAATGGTATTGGTATTTTGCTTTGTCATAACGGTGTTGGTATGAACATAGCTGCTAATAAGGTATCTGGAGTAAGGGCGGTGATGACTGATTCGGTGACAATAGTGAGAGAGGCAAGAAACGATGATCATGTAAATATTTTGTGTCTACCAGCTCAGCACATAGATTTTGCGGTTGCGAAAGATGTTATAGATACTTTTTTGCAAACACCATACGGAGAGGCAAAGCGCTACCAAAGACGTATAGATAAAATACAGGCATATGAGCAGAAATAACATTATCGTGACACCAGGGTTGTTAACTAAGTCATACGATGATTTGCATGCACAAGTTACGGCTCTTAAGGGAGCTGCTGAGTGGCTGCATGTAGATGTGATGGATGGTGGTTTTGTCGAGCAGACAAGTACTGCACTTACTGATATTCCAGATGATGAGTTCTCTGGCTTTCAAGTAGAAGCTCACTTGATGGTAGAGGATCCAATCGCTTTGTTTGGTGATTGTAAGCGTTTGGGTATGAGGCGTGTGGTTGTGCATTATGAGGCTGTACAAGAAGGTTTTGATGAGGCGATTATATCTGCTCACGAGGTAGGTCTCCAGATTGTCGCTGCTCTTAATCCAGGCACAAACGTGTCATACCTTGAGTCTTACGGACACCTTATAGACGGCGTGCTGCTTATGAGTGTAACTCCTGGTATGCAGGGGCAGTTATTTATGCCAGAGGTGCTTAAGAAGGTACCAGAAGTTAGGTTGCTTCACGATAGTATCCTGATAGGGCTTGATGGTGGTATCAATGAAGAAACTATCGATCAGGTAGGTGAATATAATTTTGACTATATTGTGGTAGGAAGTGCAATAGCAAGGTCAGATAATCCAGCTGCCACGTTAAATTCACTACAAAACGCAACATAAAAACCCCGCATCTGGCGGGGTTTTTTGTTACTCAATTAGACTGCTACTGGTGTAGGAGTCTAAGTCTTTTTGATTTATTACTCCTATTTCCCAAGGCTCCCAACCTCGTTTAAGGAATACATCCCATGATGCGATAGGTCGTTTTACGCCCTCTGAGATATAGTATACAGCTGGACTGTCTGCAGTTTTGACCAGTGTAAGATTTTGGAATGTGTTTAAATCAAAGTCATTAAGCTCAATAGCATCGTACTTTTTGTTGTAGTCATATGATTTGTTGACTGAGTCAGAAAGAATGTGTTTTTTCTTATTTTTATTAGGGTATAAAAAGTACTTATCACCACTGGAGTTCTTAACAAGACGTGTATTGGCGTATGAATCGAGTTTGTCCTGGCTAACTACCTCGATGGGATAATCTTGAAGTTCATATGATCTGTAGATATCAGGATTTTTTATGTGATATTTTTGTTTCTTAAATACAACATATACTCGAGGGGATGAGTTGCTTTTCATAAGTGTAAATTTTTTACCGCCAAACAACTCACCGTCATCTTCCTTTGTGTTTTTATTTGGTGCGGTTCCTTTGGTTGCGTAAAGAAAATTATCGCTAGATATTTTTTTACCCAAAAAGTCAGTACAGTTTACTTTATAGCTATATACAGTACCGGGTGTTAGTTCATCAACTTCAAATGAGTGCTGCCATTTTTTAAGATCAGGTTCTTTAATGGTAGTGCCGCCTCGTTTATTTTTCTTTTTATGTGTGACACTACAACGCGCTGGTCGGGTTGTAGTAAAAGTAATTTCAGACGAATCCTCCGTGATAGATGGTGCGTTGTTATCGAGGGGAGTAATATTCTCAATAGCTAAATCATTGAGCTTAAACGCAGTTGTTTCAGTTTGAAATGTTTGCTCAAAAAAGGAGGCAACGTTTCCAGCGTCATCTTTTATTTCGTATGTATAAACATAGACAGTCGCTGGTTCTAACTTCTTGATAGTTGCTTGACCAGAAAAATCACCTTTAGATGATGAGATAGTTTTTTTATATGTTTTATTTGGTTTGTTTTGTTCCCAGTATGTAATAGTTGTTTTTGCTGATTCATTCGTTTGGATATAGATATACGCAGCGGTATCAGTAACTATAGGAATACGGAATAAAACAAGCTCTGGTATTTCATCGTCAATTTCTTTTTTGGTTTTGAATGTTTGGTCAAAAGTTACACTACGAATGTTATCGCTTGTGTAGCTGATTATGCGAAAGTGATAGGTCTTTTTTGGTTCCAAGTTTCGTAGTAGTACTTCATGGGACTGCTTACTAGTAGTACCGCGAATAGATTCGCCGTATTCATCAGTAAGACCAAACTCAAGTAAATAAAAACTTGGGCTATTTGTAGCCCACTCTATACGCACCTCACTATCTTCTAGTACTTCAACTTCTAGATTAGTAAAGTACAACTCATCTTCTTGTGCTAAGGCGTTTGTTTGTGGGAATGTAACCGTACCTAAAAGGACAAACATAACGCCAAGAAAAGCAAAAAATCGCATAAAATGAATTTAATTACTATTAGATTATACTATATTTTAGCCAAAAAGTCAATGTATTTGATACCAAAATGTAATGTTTTACTATTTACTATAATGAGGTATAGTAGAAAGCGAATTATATGAAAGTTTTAGGCATAGAAACATCGTGTGACGAAACAGCTGTGGCTGTTCTTGAAATTACCAAAACAGAGGTTTTGGTGTTGTCTCATGTAGTGAGCTCGCAAGTAGATTTACACAAAAAGTATGGTGGGGTTGTGCCTGAAGTTGCGGCTCGTGAACACACAAAGCAGTTTATGCCAATTTTTGAGCATGCACTTGAGCAGGCATCGTGCGGACTTGATGATGTTGTTCTCATTGCAGCCACACAAGGCCCAGGACTTGCTTCTTCGCTTATGGTTGGTTTTGAAGCAGGGAAGGCCTTTTCTTTTGGTAGGGACATACCGTTCGTTGCTGTAAATCATTTAGCTGGACACATTTTTTCTTGGGCTTTGGGTAAGTCTGGTGAAAAAAAAGATCACAGTATTTCGTTTCCTTTTTTGAGTTTGATTATCTCTGGGGGTCATACTGAACTTATTTTTGTTGAGGGTTTTGAGAAGTATACTCTACTAGGCAGAACAGTTGATGATGCGGTTGGTGAGGCCTTTGATAAGACTGCTAAGATGATGGGATTGTCATATCCCGGGGGTCCTCAGATTAGTAATTATGCACTAAAGGGTAATCGAGAGGAGTTTGCTCTACCTCGCCCAATGCTTCAGTCGGGTGATTATCAGTTTTCATTTGCTGGATTAAAAACAGCAGTTTTATATGAATTACAAAAGCATACACTGGATGACAAGATCATTGCAGATATGGCAGCAAGTTTTGAGCAAGCAGTAGCAGACGTTCTGGTGACAAAAGCAGCACGTGCTATTGATGATTATGGTGTAGAAAGTATTGCTGTTGTAGGTGGCGTGTCTGCTAATTCTTTTTTGCGAGAACAGTTAGGGAGTAGATTGCAAAATTGTAATGTATTATTTCCAGAAATGACATATACAGGAGATAATGCTGCTATGATAGCTTATGCTGGATATCTAAAGAGTGCTCAGAATAACACTGATGATTTCAAATCGCTTTCTGTAAATCCTAACCTCCGTATAGCATGAGAACATTACATTCAAACTCAATTGAAGATACAAAAAAAATTGCAGCTGATGTATTGCACAAATGTTCTAGTACAAACCATGTGTTGCTTTTATCAGGTGACCTTGGTAGCGGCAAAACAGCTTTTGTAAAGAAACTTGCTGAGCATATGGGCGTTGCAGATACAGTGACAAGTCCAACATTTATTATCATGAGCGTATATAACACAGATCATTCTCAGTTTAAAAGGTTGGTCCATGCAGATATGTATAGATTTGAATCTTTTACTCCAGGGCAAGTAAAGGAGCTTGGATTGCAGGAATATCTTAATGACCCAGAGTCACTTGTAGTTATAGAGTGGCCTGAAAAGCTCATAGAGCCACCTGTTGGTGCAGGGCTTGATTTTGTGGTTACAGGTGAGACAAGCCGAGATATTGCCGTAACGGGACTTGGTGATGCCTAGGGAGATGCGATATACTACAGATAGTTAAATGTTAGTTTATTGTTATGGAATATAGTACCCCACTTACTGTGCCTCCTAAAAAAGCACGTGAGTACTCACAAAGATTTAAAAAGGCAACACACGACACTGGCAATCTCTTTTTGTTTGCAGGAGATCAAAAGGTCGAGCACATGAATGATGATTTTGTTGGTGCTAATATTCCAGATGTAGCTGCGGACCCAGAGCATTACTTCAAAATTGCAAGTCAGGCAAATATTGGCGTATTCGCTACACACCTTGGTTTGATCGCGCGGTATGGAAGAGACTACAAGGATGTTCCTTATTTAGTGAAGCTCAATGGAAAAACAAACCTCATTCCAAAAGAAGATAAAGACCCGTTGTCGAGGCGTTGGATTGATGTAGGGGATGTAGTTAGTTTTCAGGAAGATTCAAAATTACCTATTATGGGAGTTGGGTATACTGTGTATTTAGGAAGTGAATTTGAGTCTTTAATGCTTCACCAGGCAGCTGAAATAGTTGTTGACGCACACAGGCACGGCATGCTTGCTGTATTATGGATCTACCCCCGCGGCGAGGCGGTGAAGGATGAAAAAGACATCCATATTATTGCTGGAGCAGCTGGTGTAGGACTCGCACTTGGCGCTGATTTTGTAAAGGTAAACTATCCATATAGTGACGATCCAAAGACTTCTGCCGAGCAGTACAAAGAAGTGACTACTGCAGCGGGCAAGGCGGGTGTGCTTTGTGTAGGTGGTTCAAAACAAGACAGTGATGTATATTTGTCTCACGTCAAAGAACAAATAAATACAGCGGGCGCACGCGGAGTAGCTGTAGGTAGAAATATATATCAAAATTCAGTAGAAGATGCCATAGCTGTTGCTAATAGTATTTCAGAGATAGTTTACTCGTAAATAACATTGGTTATAAATACAAAAAACACCTAAGAAGTTAGGTGTTTTTTGATGGTGCGGATGAGAGGAATCGAACCTCCACGTGGATAACCCACACCAGGCCCTCAACCTGGCCTGTCTACCAGTTCCAGCACATCCGCCTGAAATGCAGATTCAAGTGTAGCATGGATTAGGGTAGTGTACAAGTATTATAAAACTCGCTTATTTTTAAGCGAGTTTGGAATTCTAGTCATTGTCGGGAGGTATAAGGTGCTTTTTAAAAACAATAAAGACAACAACTGCGGTGGCGTGCCATGCCAAAACATGGATTTCTGTTGGGGCAAGAATAGTCGGCAAGACTCTGACTATACAGAAATTAATACCAGTGATGATAAGGCCTTGTAGCACGTACCAAAGCGGTTCCTTTTTTAGTAGAAGAAAAAAAGTTTTTAAATAAACTCGTTTTTTCTTTATTACTTCAAACAGTTCGTATATGTAGGCAATACCATCATATACATACAGCACAACAACCGCAGATAATACCGTGTAGATAACAAATAACAAATCCGACTGAACGGCCTCGTTTAGTTTGTGTGCTGTAATGGTTAGAAGTATAGCCTTAATGGCTACTTCCAGAATCAAATCAGCAATAAGCTTCATAGGCTCCTCATATTTTGTGATTGTACAATAACTGGTCGATTGTACAGCATTGCTTGGTAAGCGTCAAATAAAAAACCCGCCCAGATGGGCGGGTGGAGTATCTAGTCTTATGCAGCCTTTCTTTCGCGAAGTCGTTTTTTGTAGTTTCGTAAGAAGTATAGTTTTGCGCGTCTGACTTTAGCTTCTTTTACTATTTCAACTTTTACAACATTGTGTGATGCAAGTGGGAATAGCTTTTCTACACCAAAACGGTTAGCGCTGATTTTGCGTACAAGGATTCGAGCATTCTCAAGTGTTTTGCCCTTTTTTGAAAGTACAATACCTTCATAGATCTGAATACGCTCTTTTTCTTCACCTTTTGAGTTTACATCTTTAATGCGTTGGTGAACACGAACAGTCATACCTGGCTTGATTGTAGCCGGATCAATAGCTGCTTTTTCTACGCCTTGCTTTTCAGTTGTTTGCTCTTTTTCAGCCATAAAAAAATTCAATAGTTAACGAGATCTATACTACTTAAAGATAGGGATTTTGTCAAGTTTTACAGGTAACGTAGCCAAATATAGCCCATTGCTATTGTTACGGTAATAACCATAACAACAAGTCCAACTTTCATAAATTCTTTAAAGCCAATATTGAAGTCAGCTTTTTTAGCAATATCAGCTACAATAAGATTTGCGCTTGCGCCAATAAGCGTGCCATTACCACCAAGGTCAGCGCCAAGTGCTAAAGCCCACCACAACGGGTTTAGATCGCCAAATGTTGCATGCATATTTTCTACTAAAGGGATCATAGTAGCAACAAACGGAATATTATCAATAAATGCAGAGAAGATAGCACTAGACCATAAAATAACAATAGCCGTAGTGGTCAGTGAGCCATTGGTGAACTGTAAGAATTGGTCAGCTGCCCATCCCATAACACCAACATGTTCAAGTCCGCCAACAAGTATGAAGAGCCCTACAAAGAAAAATATGGTTGTCCATTCAATTTCGTGTAAGACTGATTCGAAATGTTTGTCATCAAGAAGCAAAAGAAGTGCACCACCAAAGATAGCAATAGTTGCACCTTCAAGGCCCAGTACGCCATGGAGAAGGAAGCCAAGCATTACTAGTGCGAGTACAAATATAGACTTCTTCATGAGCAATCTGTCTTTGATGCTATCAGCCTCTTTCATCTTTAGAATGCGTTCCATATACTGCTTTTCTGTTTTGATCTTATCTTTGTAGTACCACTTAAACAACGGTATGAGCACAACAAGAAGTACCACAACAATAGGTCCAAGGTTTGCAACAAAATCCATAAACGAGAGACCCGCAGCGCTGCCAATCAGGATATTTGGTGGGTCGCCAATGAGTGTAGCTGCGCCGCCAATGTTACTTACTAGTATCTGTGTGATAAGTAAGGGGATGGGATTTATCTTTAGATTGGCACAAATAACAAGTGTCATTGGTGCCATAAGTAGTACGGTTGTGACATTATCAAGAAGCGCAGAGAAAACAGCAGTTATTAGCGCAAATAGTAGTAGTATTTTCCATGGGTCACCGCCAGCAAGTTTGGCGGCTTTGATAGCAACGTATTGAAACAGGCCCGAATGCTTTGTGATGGTAACGATGATCATCATGCCTATAAGAAGGCCAATTGTATTAAAGTCTACTGCGGACACAGCGCTGTGTTGATCATAAAACTCAAACATAATACCAAGTATGATCATTGTTGCAGCCCCAAATAAAGCAATGATCGTTCGATGCACGCGCTCTGAAATGATGACCGCATAGGTAGCTAAAAACAGCAGTAGAGCAGCTATGCTACCGGCGGTAAATATTTGTGTTGTTGTTTCAATAGGCGCGATCATACTTTAAACGTTACAAAAAAACCTATTCAGTGGCTCTGATAGGTTGCGCTGTTTGGTTATTCCGAAGTTGTTGTGTTTGATTCACTATGTTCAAATAGTGTGTCATACATGGCATTTTTGATACAGGTGCGTGTAATTGCTCCTGCAAGTGTACCGTCATCATTTATGACAGGTAGAATACGTCTATATGAGTCAACTGAATAGCTTGCAGCTTCAATTATAACATCATCCATAGTAAGTGTATGGAACTCAGTATACATAAGATCACCTAAGGCGCGGTCTTTGATTTTTTTTAATGACTCAGCCATTGTTCCTTCTGGTCCGTATTGTGAATACACTGGATCACCTTGCAAATACTCAGGTACAGCTGCACGGATTAGTATTTGCGAAGAAACAATACCAACTGGTTTATTCTCTGCATCGGTGATGATAAGGCTGTTTGTCTTGTGTTGTTTCATGTATTTGAGTGCCTCAGCAACAGTATTTTCAGTATTTGCTGTATGCACGTCAGTGTACATGTAGTCTTTTACCAACATAAAAAATAGAAAATCAATATGACTAGTATACCACCAACTTAAGTAGTGGCAAGGTGGAAAAGTACACCCTTATGACTTTTTCGTCAAGAACGGTTGGAGTTTTTTAAGAGTTTCTTGAAAAACTTCATCAGGCGTCTTGTCGGTTGTGTCAACTACTATATCGTGATGTGCGTGATCAAATGGATTGATGTCATATAGTTCAAGGTAGCGTTTGCTGTCGGTATTCATACGACGCTCTTGTGTTTTGATAACATCTTCTACAGTTTCATGGTCTGTGCCTTCGTTGCGGTCATTGCTTTTTTGTAGATCTTGAAAGATCCTCTCAGCACCAACGCGTGGTTCTACAGAGAAGAATACTTTGATCGATTGTGGGATAAAGTACCATCCCATACGACTATCAATAATAAAGTTATCTTTTGTTTCACCAAGTTCTTTTTGGTAATCATCCATTTCTGTATCAACCTCAGGATGTTGTTCACCGTATTCAAGATACTCAACAAGGGTCATGTTACGTTTTTTCGCAACATCTCGAAATAAGCGCCCCATGTTATAAAATTCATATCCAAGTTCGTCTGCAAGACGTCCGGTAATAGTTGATTTACCTGCGCCTGGCAGGCCTGATGCTGTAATAATCATGAGAGGGAGGTGATAATATTTAGTAATTCGGACGGAAGTTCGGCCGTTGTGGTTATGCGTTCTTGTGTAAAGTTATCAAAACTGAGTATGTGTGCATGTAGAAACGGTCTTGAAATGTCTATGTTTGCTTTAACCTTTTTCTTCATATACAAGGTATCGCCAACAATAGGATGATCAAGTGATCGCATAACAGCCCGGATCTGGTGTGTGCGTCCTGTCTCAATAATGATTTTTACGTACGTAAAGTGATCAAAGCGTTTGATCACAGAATACTTTGTGATCGCTTTTTTGCCCTCCTGATTATGTGGTCGTACGATCATTTTACCTGTTTTTTTGTCTCGCTGCATAGTGCTTACAAACTCTCCTTCGTCATTTTCAAGTGTTCCATGGACGAGTGCAAGGTATTCTTTGTAGACTGTTCGTTTTTGAAATTGCGCTTTTAGGTGCTCAAACATTTCTTTTGTTCGGGCAACGACCATGACTCCTGAAACATCCTTATCTAGTCTATGCACAAGTCCTGACCGGTTGCTTCCTGGGTCAACATCTGCAAGTTCTGGGTATTTTTTAGTAAGTTGTTGAACAAGTGTATTTGAGAGGTGCTTTGAGTCAGGGTGTACTGGTAGTCCGGATGGTTTGTAAATAACCAGATAGTCAGGGGTTTTTGATAGCACTTCAATATCCATATCAGGAAGTTCAGCGCCATTAAACTCTGGACGTTGACTGATCGTCACTGTATCTCCGGTTTGTAGTTTGTGTTTACCAAGAGCTCTTTCGTCATTAACCAAAACAAAACCACTCTTTATGATTTTTTGCCACTGACTTCTTGAGTATCCGCCTACGTCGTTAACAAGGAATTTATCAAGTCGTTCAGAATTTTCGTGATTATAGGAAATGTTTTCCATATAGTTAGTATATTCTTATGCAATGCATATGACAATTTTTACAGACTATTTGTTGTTCAGATGATCAAATAGTGGCTTGTATAAATCGTTTTTAATGTCTATCGCTAGTTCATTTTGATCAATCGTATCCGTAAAAGTTACAGGCGCTTTGGTGATAATGGCAAGTGGCTGACTTTCATCTGCCTCACCCATAGTAAGCATGGCGCTAGTAGCTAGGCTATCAGCAATGTTTACTCGTGAGACATTTAGCTCTCTTCCGTATAGATCAGGTTTTCCTTTGTAGCTTCTTAGACCTTCAAAACCTGCATATCCAAGAGCCACTCCAAGCGCTCCAGCCTTGAAGGCCATGGTACGACTGTCTGTGATTACTACACCGAAGTTAGTAATAGCGTAATGCTTTAACAACTGCTCCCGGATGTTTTTTGCAGATACAAAACTATTTTTGGGGAGTAGAATATATTTCCCATTTGCATTAGATGCGTCAATACCAGCAGAAGAGAGAACGGAGTTATTCATAATTGTCAGCCAAGTATAATCAGTGCGGATGGCTATATCACTTTCTGCTCTGATTAGTTTTTCTTTGGTGTTTTCATTTTCAATCTCTGCTGTACGACCTTCATTCAAAGCAACGATCTTTGATGTAACTGCAAGTACTGAGTTTTCGGGTAGTTCAGTGATATGCTCAAGTATAAAATCTACAATGGATTCATTTTCTTCAAACAGGCGAGTTTTAATCGGTGTAATGTTCATGGGGCTAGCCTAAATGAGCGTGGTCATTAACAGTCCAGACGTGCCATTGATTGCCTTCTGTTTTGGTTTCATCAAAGCGTATGACAGTAATGCCTGTATTGGTGATAAACATATTTCTTGCGTGTGCAATTGTTTTTCCAGTAAAAAACTCTCCTAGTAGTATGTGCATTACAATTATTTGGATAAAGCCTGCATGGCTGACAACAAGAACATTATCATATGGTTGTGCTTCTAGAAAATCGAGAGCTTTTTTTGAGCGCTGTTGTAACTCATTGAATGTTTCTGCATCACTAATGCGATGATTATGGTCTTGATATCCTTTGAAAAGACTTTTTAAAATTTCTTTTGTTTTTGGGTCGCTATATGACATGCCAGAAAGTTCGGAGGGCTTTTTTCTTTCAGTAAAAAGTTCTGAAGTCTCAATATCTGTATTGGTTCTCTTTTTGATAACCTCGGCAGTTTGTTGAGCTCGGGTATATGTACTGGATATGATGTGTTGGATTGGCAAATGAGAAGCTCTTTCTGCTATTTTCTCAGCTTGCTTTATGCCTGACTCAGAAAGTTCTGGCGTGTGGTCTTGGTGAACTTTCTTTTTATTTAAGGTCGATTCGCCGTGTCTAACTAAGTAAAATTTTGCGCGATATTGCCAACACCTCGGATGGCGGCCGCATCGAGGATTGCAGCGACCTCGTCCATCCAGACAATCGCGAAATGGCGG
>JBMYTV010000007.1:0-17377 GCA_049604715.1 Patescibacteria group bacterium | reverse complement strand
AAAATGTTTTCATATAAGTAATAATTTAGGTAATCTCGAGTTTTATATTACCTTAATGTAAAGGAAAAAGGTAATTATTTTTTATAAAAAACACCCTCACATAAGGAGAGTGAATGGTGCCGGGGAAAGGACTCGAACCTTCACGGGACTAAGCCCACTGGCTCCTAAGGCCAGCGTGTCTACCAATTTCACCACCCCGGCAGGGCAGCTCAAGAGTGAATGTACTATTTTTTTGATATTTTAGCAAGAATCAGGTATAAAAAATATGTAACCTATAAGCATATGTCTGAAAAGCGTCATTTTATAGCATCATTTTTTGGTTGGCTTGTTGTTGTGTTGTGTTTAGCAATTCTGTTTATGTGGATTGCGTACGTATTTCCTGATACTGCGCGAAAATGGAATAGCTTTACTTCCTTTACGCAGCCAATTGGCTCATCAATGCAGGAGTAAAATTAAAATCTCGCCATTGGCGAGATTGTTGTTGACTTGAGAAGTTAGAGGCAAATTGCTTGCAGGGGGTGTTACTTCCCCGGCAGGTTCAATATTGCGGTTTGTGGGTGAGTTGTCTGTGTAATACACAACCCCGGCAATGCCAGCTGCGAGTAAAAGGGCAATAAACAAAATGATCCAAATCATATTCTTGCCTCTGTTACGGCGGTATTTCTGGAGTGGTGTGAGTTTTTCTTTGGCCATGTCAGACCTCCGGTTGTTTTGGGTGTGTTGATGGATAATTGATGTGAGGTGCTAATCTCATTGAGGTTACGTCAGCATAGCGGACTTGTCAAATTACAAAAGGTGTTCTAAGATCAGGGCGCTAATAATTAGGAGGAAAAAATATGCAGGAGAGAGTATATTCAGTCCTCGCGAGCATTATTGCCGCGATTTTTTTGTTGCCTCAAGTTACTCATGCTGAGGCGCCAGTTATATCACTTGTGTACCCACACACTATCTATACAGAAGAAAAGATCACGCTAGATGCGTCAGGGACAGTAGATCCTGATGGTGATCTTGTTTCTTTTACATGGGATTTGGGTGATGGCACAAGACAGCATGGTGCAGTAGTAGAGCACACATACTTTGAGTCAGGAGAATACGAAGTGTTTTTATACGCATCTGATAGTGAGGGCATGAGCGTATTCTCGTTACTTGTTTCAGTTGAGTCGGATAGCGGCTCAGGATCTGTTGCTGCTACCACGTTGCTTTTATCAGAGTTTATTCCAAACCCAGTGGGTAGCGATGATATTGAGTGGATAGAGCTCTATAACTATGGGGCTAGTTCTGTTGATTTGAAAGATTGGTCGCTATCTGACGCGTCAGGTAAAACTTATACATTCTCACATGATGACTTTGAGTCTTTAGTAATTTCTGCTGGTTCTTACTTTGTATTACCTCGGGAAGTATCTGGCATAGCGCTTAATAACTCAAGCGAGTATGTTGTTTTAATGTCACCCCATGGTTCTGTTATTGATGAAACAATATACGACAAATCATTTGAAGGGCATTCGTTTATGCAGCAAGATAATGGAGTGTGGCAATGGACTTCAACACCAACTCCTGGTACTGCGAATATACAAACAAGCAACCAAAAAGATAAGGACAAAAGTGTCGAAAGTGAGCAGGAAGCTAAAGAAGAACAAAGGTTACCTATAACTGAGGCTACTGAAAGTGTTATTGGTAGTATAATTTTTACTGAGCTTTTTCCTGCGCCTGATGGTGATGATAAAGAGTATGAGTTCATTGAACTTTACAATACAACCACATCTACAGTTCATATAAATGATTGGGTGATTACAGATGGTAGTAGGGAGTTTACTTTTTCTGCGACAATTAATGCTCATTCATACAAAGTATTTGAGCGGGAGGAAACAAACATTGCACTCAATAATACTGGTGATACTGTGTGGTTGTATGATGCGTTAGGTATTGAAATTGATGTTGTCTCTTATGAAAAAGCACATGACGATTTTGCATATGCTCAAGTAAATGGTACTTGGGAATGGGTGGAAGATATTACCCCAGGAGAAAAAACTATTACTAATCAACAGAATAGTGTGCAAAACAATGCTTTTGTCACCATCACACAAGCCAAAGAGTTGCCTGACCAAGCAGATGTTACTGTACAGGGACGAGTGACAACAGTGCCTGGCCAGCTGCAAAATAGAATCACATACATACAGGATCAGCAGTCCGGTATACAGGTGTACTTTCATGCTGCTAACTGGCCATTTATAGAAGAAGGCGACATTGTAAGTGTTAGTGGTGAAATGCGTACAGCATATGGAGAGCGTAGAATTGGTATTACAAGTACTGACAATATTGAAGTTATACCACAAGGTGAAGCAGTTGAGCCTAGGGAATACAATTGCTCAAATGATCAGGTGGGTATGCTTGTAAGCATAAACGGCGAAGTAACAAAAAAAGATGGTTCATATGTGCATATCACGACTGAAGAATGTGATGTTTTGGTAAAAAGAGATTTGTTGTCAGACAGTATAAAGGGTGATATACTTTTTGTGAGCGGAGTGCTACAACTTCGCGGTGATCGTATATACGCTTCGCCTCGTAGTAGTAACGACGTAAATATACAAGTTAGCACAGAAGAAGATGAGAAAGGAGAGGTCTTAGGGAAGGCGCTTTATGCAATTGACGACCAGGGAGATAAAAGCTTGTACTATAGTCTTTATTTATTAAGTGCTGCAATTATTACACTCCTTATGATAGTAGGAGCACAGCGCTTGCGACACCATTATAACCATTAAGCACACAACCCCATGGCACAAGAAAACAAACCACGATTGACAGACTTTCATACATTTTGGAAGTTAATCGTTTTGGTTGTTGTGGCATTATTTGCTGAGGGCGCATTGCTAGTTGCAGCTACTTCTGAAGAAGCGTTGAACTGGACTGCTTCTCAAGTGTATAATCCACATCGTCAAACAGTAGCAGAGGTAGATGTTGAGCCAGTAGAGTAGAGTAATCTTATAGTCAAAACAAAACCCCCACACTCAGATGAGTGTGGGGGTTACCTGTTCATGTCGCTACGGGCAAGAAAATTTATTATAGGATGAGTCGAGTCAGCGACCTGACTTAACCTAATACAAATTCCCCATGCTTGTCGTGCCCGTAGTGATATAAACAGGTCAATGAATAACAAAGAATCTTAACACAGAATATACCCTTTGTCAATAGAAAAACAGGCTATTGGCCTGTTTTTTTGCTTAATGCTGGGTCTTTATGCTTGTTTTCGCACAAAACGTAGCCTTTTGGGTCTTTTTAAAAGGTCGTCGTAGTGGAGGATCATATCAAGAATCAAAAAGGCCATACGCTCTATCCCTAGCGCTTTTTTGGGGATATTGAGCTTAATATAGTGCCTTTTGATAAGAACTACAAAACCTCCGCGGTCATTGTATAAAGCCACTCCATTGTTGGTTGTAGGTTTTTGCCTTAAACTAGCAATTTCAGGGAGGATTGACTCACGCGTAGCCTTAGCAATTTTTTTGACATCAAGCTCCCAGAAGAAGTGGATAAAAAGATATCTGCCGGCAAAATCCAGCAACTCAGTCTTATTGCTCTCTACATATACCCTCACTCCTAAGGGTAGGTGCTTCTTTCTGATGCTTTTGATGTATCCGCGTTTTTGTCTTGCGACACTAGCTCTTCGTTTATAGACACGCTTGTAGACGGGTCTCCATCTAGTAAAAAGATCCTCAGCACTTAGCTTTTGATCCACCTTTCTAGGGTTATAATAAGCTACTTCCCCTGTGTGATGTTTTGAAAAGTATTTCAAGATATTTAGCACTGCACCGTGTATGATGGCTTTCATATCCATGATAGACCTCATGTAAAGGTTCGCATGTGTAGTTAATTTGAATGTCCCGCAAAAACGCAATCTTGTCAAACAAGTGTAGGCGCGATACTCTACACATATGGAAGAACGAATTATTGCACCAGATCAAAAAGTAGACGACACGGCTCTTGATATAGCGCTTCGGCCTAAGCGTCTTGATGAATTTGTTGGCCAAGACAAGATAAAGCAAAGCTTGTCTATTTTTATGGAAGCTGCAAAAAAGCGCAGTGAGCCTATAGAGCACGTATTGCTTTATGGTCCTCCTGGACTTGGCAAAACAACACTTGCTCATATCATTGCGCAGGAGATGGAGAGCAATATTAAAGTTACATCAGGACCTGCTATTGAACGTGCTGGTGACCTAGCAGCTATTCTGACTAATCTTCAAGAAGGTGATGTTTTGTTTATTGATGAGATTCATAGACTACACAAAGTAATTGAAGAGATTTTGTATCCTGCTATGGAGGATTATGCACTTGATATTATTGTTGGAAAGGGGACTGCTGCTCGTACACTTAGGCTAGATCTACCACGTTTTACAATCATTGGCGCAACTACTAGGTATAATCTACTTTCATCTCCTTTGCGTGACCGGTTTGGTTCAACATGGCGACTTGATTTCTATACTCCTGAGGACATGGCGAAGATTATCAAACGTTCTGCTGATAAACTTACCATTGCTATTGAAGATCCAGCTGCTGATGAGATAGCTATCAGATCAAGAGCAACACCTCGAATAGCCAACCGTCTTATTAAACGCGTTCGTGACTATGCAGAGGTAAAGGGGGATGGAAAGATAACACATCCGATTGCCCACGATGGTCTTAAGATGATGAATATTGATCCACTTGGACTTGATGAGTTTGATAGGCGACTTATTGAAATTGTTATTGACCAATTTAGCGGCGGTCCAGTAGGACTTAACTCACTTGCTGCAGCTCTATCTGAAGATGTTGGTACTATAGAAGATATCTACGAGCCATTTTTGCTACAGCTCGGATTGCTTGAGAGAACACCTCGTGGTCGCACTGCTACGACACGGGCGTATGAGCACCTTGGTAGAGTAAAGCCCGGCCAAGGATCTATGGTATAGTAACACTATGGACATACCATATTACATTTTTCTTATCCCGTACTTTATCGCAACACTGGTTGTATTGTTGTTTGCGCTTTTTAATCTTTATCACGTGTACCGTTACGCGCTCTCGTCAAAGATGTCTATTGCGGTTTCGTCTGTTTTTGTTATTGGGTTATTGCTCATGTTCGGTGTAAGTTCGGTGTATATTTTTCAGTTTGATTGGACTGAAACATTTAGCGTTGTTATAGGCTTATAATATGCATATTGAGTCATTGCTACATCCTAGAGAAGAGGTTCTTATTTTACTCAGACGAGATTCATGGGTGCTTATTCGCATGGTATTTTTTTATGGAACACTTTTACTAGCGCCGATACTTCTTTTTGTAATTTTGCAGTTATATGCAACTGCTTGGCTTTCAGAGCAGTGGTCTGATCAGGTATTTCAAATAATATTAGTTCTAAGCGTTAGTTTGTACTACATGTTTGTTTGGGTATTTTTCTTCCGCTCGTGGCTTGATTATTACCTTGATGTTTGGTTTGTGACAAATGAGCGAGTAGTGAGTATTGAGCAACAGGGGCTTTTTTCTCGTAGTATTGCAGAACAGAAGCTATATCGTATTCAGGATGTGTATGCTGAGGTGCGAGGGGTGGTTGCAACTTTTTTTGATTTTGGTAATGTAACTATCCAAACAGCAGGTGCAAGTGAGTTTTTCATTTTTAAAGAAATTCCGCGTCCGCACCAAGTGGCTAGGAATATAGCTAAGCTTGCAGAATGGGATAAGAAATCAAAAAGAGCCGAATAATGTTACTAAAAGATTTTGATTATACTTTGCCACAATCTTTGATTGCGCAAACACCTACTAATCCGCGAGATCACTCGCGTCTTTTTGTGTATGATCGTAGTACTGATACAATTTCACACAAAAGTTTTTTTGATATCGAGTCATACCTTTCGCAAGGGGATGTAATTGTTTTGAACAATACAAAAGTTTTTCCAGCGAGATTAAAAGGAAAGAAACAAACAGGTGGTAATGTAGAAGTGTTTTTGCTTCAAGAGAAAAAACCAGGTATCTGGCAGGTGATGGTAGGTGGAGCTAAACGGCATGAGGGTGATGTGATTGATTTTGCAGAAGAATTTTTTTGCACGTTGATCAAAAGAGAAGGGGATGGTGAGACGTGGGTTGCGGAGTTTGATAACAAAGATGTTTTTTGGCAGCATGTTGAGCAGTATGGTCAGGTGCCGCTGCCACCGTATATTACTGACACTTCAGGAGAGGACAAATACCAGACAGTCTTTGCAAAAGAAAATGGTTCTGTCGCGGCACCTACTGCAGGACTTCATTTTACCGACAATCTTTTAGATAGACTTAGGGATAAAGGGGTAATAATCACAGAGGTAACACTTCATGTTGGTCTTGGAACATTTGCTCCTGTGACCACAGATAAGATCACAGAGCACAAAATGCATGCAGAATGGGGAGTTGTTTCGCAAGATACTGCAGATCTTGTAAATACAGCTAAGAAAAAAGGTAATAAGACTATTGCTGTTGGCACTACGTCCATTCGAACACTTGAGACTTTTACTGAAAAAGACGATCTTATTGCGCAGTCAGGTTGGATTGATACATTTATTTATCCTGGATACGAATACAAAATTGTCGATGGTATTATTACTAATTTTCATTTACCAAAGAGTACACTTTTGATGTTAGTTGCTGCTTTTTTAGCACAAACAAAAACACCAGAAGTTGGCGTAGAAATTTTACATAAATTGTACAAAGAGGCAATTGATGAGCAGTACCGTTTTTATTCATTTGGTGATGCAATGTTACTTTTGTAAATACCCTAACGTTTCTTGCAAAATTAGGGTAAAAAAACTATACTGCACATACTTTTATTAGGTTTAGACACGCGAAATCGTATGAAAAATTTATTTAAAAATATTATTGTTATTTTCCTAGTATTTTCTGGATTATTGCTTATTTTTAGCTATTGGCAGTCAAGTCAGCAGGAAGATAATTCTATTGCTATTAATGAGCTTGTTACATACATCAACAATAACGAGGTGAAAGAGATTGAGGTTGATGGTAGTACTGTGACAGTTCTTTTGAATGATGAGAGTGAAAAGGTGCTCCAAAAAGAGCCAGGCCAGCCATTTTCTGAACTCATGGCAAATTATGGTGTTGAAGGTGAAGAGCTAACAAACATTCAGGTTAAAGTAGCTGAAGAGTCACAGAGTAATATTGTATTGATTACACTCTTACAAATATTCTTACCACTTATCTTGATTATTGGGTTTATCTGGTTTATGTCGAGGCAAGTGCAGGGAGCAAATAATAAGGCCATGACTTTTGGTCAGTCGCAGGTGAGAGACTCATCCAAGATTGCAGGTGAGAAAAAGAAGCTCAAAGACGTTGCTGGTATGAAGGAAGCAAAAGAAGAAGTGACTGAGATTGTTGAGTTTTTGAAAACACCAAAGAAATTTACTGACCTTGGTGCAAAAATTCCAAAGGGAGTACTCATGATTGGTCCTCCAGGAACAGGTAAAACATTACTTGCACGCGCAATTGCTGGAGAAGCAGGTGTGCCATTTTTCCTGATCTCAGGTTCTGAGTTTGTAGAAATGTTTGTAGGTGTTGGTGCATCTCGCGTGAGAGATTTGTTTAAGAAAGCAAAAAAGGCAGCGCCATGTATTATATTTATTGATGAGATCGATGCAGTGGGTAGGCAGCGTGGAGCAGGTCTTGGCGGATCTCATGATGAGCGTGAGCAGACATTAAATCAAATTTTGGTTGAAATGGATGGGTTTGAGTCAGGAACAAATGTGATTGTGATTGCAGCTACAAATAGGCCTGATGTACTTGATCCTGCATTGCTTCGTCCCGGACGCTTTGATCGCCGTGTGACTATTGATCTTCCTGATATTACAGAGCGTCATGAGATTTTGCAGATTCATGCAGAGGGAAAACCATTTGATAGTAGTGTTGATCTTAAGCATGTTGCAGAAAGAACCCCTGGGTTCTCAGGCGCAGATCTTGCGAACCTTCTTAATGAAGCAGCTATTTGGGCAGCAAGGGGTAATAAAAAGGATATTTCGCAACGTGACATTTTGGATAGTATAGAGAAGGTTCTTCTTGGGCCAGAGAGACGTTCACGAGTATTTTCTGATAAAGAAAAGGAAATTACAGCTTACCATGAAGCAGCTCATGCATTGGTAGCGCACGTATTGCCAAATACCGATCCAGTGCAAAAAGTATCTATTGTTTCTCGTGGCCGCGCTGGTGGTTATACGCTTAAGATGCCAGAATCTGATAAGCACTACCGAACGCGTTCAGAATTTTTGGAAGATCTTGCAGTATCTCTTGCTGGTCATGTGATAGAAAAAGATAAGTTTGGTGAGGTAACCACAGGACCAAGTAGTGATTTACAACAAGTGTCAAAAATGGCCCGAGCATTTGTAACTCAGTTTGGTATGAGCGAGAACTTAGCACCGCGTGCCTATGGTCAACGCGAAGAAATGGTGTTTTTAGGCAAGGAAATTCATGAGAGGCGTGATTATTCAGAGAAGACAGCCCAACTTATTGATGACGAGGTGGCTCGTATTATTAATGACGCATATGAGCAGGCACGAACCATTTTGAAAGATAAGAAAGGGATACTTGAAAATATCGTTACAGCGCTTAAAGAAAAAGAGACACTTGAGCGCGATGAATTTACTGCAATTGTTGATGGTAAGTCTGACAAAGAAGACAAAAGCGAGTAGATATATTTGTAAGTAACATACAACCCCGCTCTTACGAGCGGGGTTGTTTTAATCTTAGGTGGTTTTTGTTATACTAAAAACATCAATTTAAGTATTGGGGGTATTCCTATGAAACAATTTTATCGTAACTTACTAAAAAAATCGTACCTCATTGTTAGACGGTACAAATTCTTGTGGTTCTTCGGTGTGTTCGCAGCTATGATGGGTAACGGCCGGGAAGTGCAGATGCTTTTCCGTGCGGGTGAGGTAGTACCAAACCTACCAACTGAGTTTAGTGACTGGGGTCAGTTCTTTTTGGAATACACACCAGCTGAGCTCATTGGTGCTTTTTGGGATTTATTTGTTTTGAATCCGTCATTAGCATTCCCGCTTTTTGGCATACTACTTGCTGTAATAATATTTATGGTCTGGCTTATTATGCTTAGCCAAGGAGCGCTTGTGCATAGTACTGCGCGTGTTCAAAGCAATAAGGCAATTGATTTTAAAACAGTTTTTTCTACAGTACATGATAAGATTTGGGAAGTATTTGCACTTAACATCTTTACTAGGGTTATTTTGTACGGAGCGCTTGCGCTTCTTATCCTACCATTCTCAGGGTTGCTTATGGTTAATGATGGTAATGCGGTAGGGCTTTTTGGTATTACATTACTTTCATTCTTGATTATTGTACCACTTGCTATGGTTGTTAACTTTGTGTTGAAGTATGCGCTTGTATATGCAGTGGTTGATGGTGAGAAAACATGGTCAGCATTTCAAAAGGCATGGCAACTATTCTGGAAGTATTGGCTTGTGTCGCTTGAATTCGCGATCGTAATGTTTGTTCTTAACATCTTAGTAGTACTCGGTATGTTTGTTGGTCTGTTCTTCTTGGCTGTACCGTTCATGGCAGTTGGAGTTGTGCTTATTGCTAGTGGTTTTGCTGGACTTGCTAACTTGGCGTTGATATTGGCGCTACTTATTTTCATGATCATTATTGCACTTGTTGGTGCTGGTTGGGCTGTCTTCCAATATAGTGCTTGGACTTTGCTTTTCTTTGAGCTCAAAAAAGGAAAAGCGTACTCTAAATTACATCGCATTGTTGCACGTGGATAATTATGGGAAATGATTTTTCTTCAGTTGAAGACTTGCTGCCGCACGAGGAGGCAGATGATGCTATTGAGAAATCTGCGACATCAAAACTAAAGAGTAAGATGTCGGAGATTACTTTGAAGCGTAAGGAAGAAGAGGCTGCATCTACAGCCTCTCAGATTGGTGTGCCGTATATGGATTTACATGGATTTCCAATACTCACTGATGCCATCAAGATAATCGATAAAGAAACTGCTAAAGAAAAGAAATTGGTTTGTTTTTTGCGCACCAATGATCAACTCCGTATTGGGTTTACTGATCAAAATATGCAGCAGGAAGTTCAGGGTCTGGCTGAACAGTATGGTCAGAGGCACAATGCTCATGCGGCAGTCTACTTGATCTCAGAAGATAGTTACCAAACAGCAATGAGTTTTTATGAGCTCCTCCCAGTAAAAAAAGAGATAAAAGGTGGTGTTGAGATTACTGAAGCAGACATCAAAAAGTATCAATCTGAGATTAATGAGTTTGAAGATGTAGCAAAGAGAATCAAGGGAGTAAACTTATCAGAAACAGTAGTGATCGTGCTTGCAAGTGCTATGAAGATGAATGCTTCAGATGTTCATGTGGAGGCAGCAGAAAAGGGAGTTATGATTCGTTTTCGTATAGATGGTGTTTTACATGACGTTGCTGCTATTCCTAGTGCTGACTGGAGTAAGCTTATTGCTCGTTTGAAGTTGGTTGCTCACTTGAAGTTAAACGTTACTACTACACCACAGGATGGCAGGTTTACTATTTTCTTAACAGAAGACAAGGTTGAGGTTCGTGTATCTACCATCCCCACTGCTTATGGTGAGTCAGTAGTGATGCGTTTGCTGCGCTCTTCATCTGTAGGTCTTAAATTTGATGATTTAGGATTTGAGGGTAGGGCGTATGACTTATTGCAAACACAAGTACAGCGGCCAAACGGTATGATCATCACAACGGGTCCAACTGGTAGTGGTAAGACTACGACTTTGTATGCAATATTAAACTTGCTTAATAAGCCTGAGACCAAGATTATTACACTTGAGGATCCAATTGAGTACAAACTTGAAGGTATTAACCAGAGCCAGATTGATGCTGCTAGGGAGTATACGTTTGCAAAAGGATTGCGTTCAATACTAAGGCAGGACCCGGATATTGTTATGGTTGGTGAGATTCGTGATGACGAGACGGCTGATATTGCTGTTAATGCTGCATTGACTGGTCACCTAGTTATATCAACCATTCACACCAATTCTGCAGCAGGTGCTATTCCTCGATTTGTATCCATGAATGTAAAACCATTCTTACTAGCCCCTGCGCTTGATGCAGTAATTGGGCAGCGTTTGGTAAGACGCGTTTGTAATGAGTGTAAAGGTGGTGACGAGCTAACCTCTGAGCAGTTAGAACGTGTTAAGGGTATTTTAGAAACACTTCCTGAGGGTTCAGAAGAAAGAGCGTCTGTTGATTTTGATAATCTAAGTTTTTATAAAGGAAAGGGTTGTGAGGCATGCCATAACCTTGGATATAAAGGGCGAATTGGTTTGTATGAAGTTTTGATAGTTGAGGATGAAATAGAAAAAATGATTCTCTCAAATCAAGTTAGTGAAGGTGATATTCAAAAAATAGCACAGAGTAAGGGCATGATAACTATGGTACAGGATGGCTTACTTAAGGCATTAAAGGGCGTAACTACTGTTGAAGAAGTGTTCAAACAGGCAGAGTAGGGTTGAAAATATAATTTGTTGTGGTATAGTATAGGTCGTTCTCGAACAATGGAGGAGCTATGAGTCAGCCTAAGGAAAACTCTCCACCGCCGCAACCAAAGAAGAATCTCCCGATTAAGATAAGGTCACTGGTAGAGCGCTTAAGAGTGCTATTAGAAAGAAAAAAGACCGAGTCGCAAACTCCGGAAGATTCTCAGAACTAAAGGCCATAAATGGTCTTTTTAATTTTCTTTATATATTTTCGAGAAGTAAGTAAGAGGCTTGGTGTGTGCATTAAATACTGTGCGTAAACCAGGTATGTCGTTGATTTTTGCCTCGTGTGTTTCTATAGCTGATTGCCAGTCATCGGACTGTGTGCTAAATGAGTTATCAAGGTATTTTCGGATGAGTTCTGCTACTAGCACCTCTAGTTGTGAAATTACCTCATATTGAAGGTGCTTTTTTATTTCATCATTTGCGATACTCGCATCTTTTTCTACAAAACGTTTCATAAGTGTTTCTGTATCTTCAACATCAAATGCCAGAACAACACGAGGTACGTGTAGGTTCCCCAACTTTTCAGTCTCTGGGTCCTTAAAGTATTTTATGTGGTGCAAAGCTTTTTGTGCATCATCTTGGGACATGACTGTGTGATGCACAGCCTCTACGCTTTTTGCAAGCTTGTTATCAATTACATCAGGGTCGCTGCTAACTGTAATATCAACACCAAGTGCAAAGTCAATATTTTCGTCATCATCATGATGGACAACTACTGCGTCAATACCACTCTTGTAATCATCGTAACGTGTAGTGTTTGTAGCTACAACCTCTGGACCAAACCATTCATAGCTGTAAACTCCTTCAAGAAATATATTCTCAGCTGCAACCGCTTCCTCTATCTTTGCCTGTGTGCTTTCAAAGTCGTGACGTTCTGCAAATTGTTTTGCCCATTTAGCATCAGACATAATTTCTTCTTGTGGGTAGATGCCGCCTTTGTCTTCATCAAATTTACCCATGTGAGGGCCGCTCTCATTAAACTGTTGAACAATCAAATTAAAATCTTCGTTATTTGTCCAGCGCGCTTCTGCTCGTGTAGTTGCTTGTGTAAGTCTGCCTTCGAAAAAGCGATCTTCATAATTATTTGTAGCAAATCGTCCCATATATTTAGTATTTAGCTAATTTTTCTTTTGCCTCTGCCAGGCGCTTCTTTTCTGCATTTATAATAGCTTCTGGAGCGTTGTCAGTAAACTGTTTGTTATCAAGTTTCTTTTCTAGACGTGCGATGTAATCTTCAAGATTTTTCATTTCTTGCGCGAGCTTTTCTTGTTGTTCAGCAGATACCAGGATATAGGCAGTAAAGTCTGATTGGTGAGTTGTGATATGTGCATCATTTGGCTCTTCTGAAACAAACTCAATTTTGGTTCTAGTAAGAGCTTCTATAACAGCAGTGTGCTTTTCAAAAAATGTTTTGTCTTTAGTGTTAACTAAGATGCTAGTAGATTCATTTGCTTTGATTCCACCATCTGATCTAAGTGATCGAAGTGTAGTAATAGTCTGTTGTAGTTTGTTCATGTCGGAGATGGCTTTAGTATCAACTAGGCCTGTTTGTGGCCATTTTTCTAGAACTAACATTTCATCTGTATTGTATTGTTCCCAAATAACCTCAGTGACAAACGGCGTAAATGGGTGCCATAGTTTGAGAAGTTGCTCGAGGGTGTAGAGGAGGATGTCGTCTTTGTCTTTTTCTATTTTTGCTATTTCTACATACCAGTCTGCCAGTTTATTCCAAGTAAACTCATAGAGCTTCTCTCCCGCGCTTGAGAATTTGTACTCGTCGACATCTTGCGTAACATCTGCGATAAGCTGATTGAGTTCTGAGAGAATCCAAGTGTCACTTAGTGTTTGTGGTGTTGGCTCTTTTGGAATATGTTGTATAGTTTCTACATTTATCATGATATACCGTGAAATATTCCATAGTTTGTTTACGAAATTTCGGTATGAAGCAATTTTTTCTTCAGAGAGCTTAGTGTCGTTACCAGGGGTTGTGCCAATCATGAGCGCAAGACGAGTAGCGTCAGCACCAAACTTAGTAACCATATCAAGTGGGTCAAGTACGTTGCCGAGTGATTTAGACATTTTCTTACCATGTTCATCACGAACAAGACCATGAAGGTATACGTGTTTGAATGGAATGTCACCAAGGGTATAGCCACTCATCAGGATCATACGAGCAACCCAGAAAAATATAATGTCGTAACCAGTTTCAAGAACACTAGTTGGATGGTAGTTTTGTAAATCTTCAGTTCCTTCTGGCCAACCAAGTGTAGAAAATGTCCAAAGCCCTGATGAAAACCAAGTGTCTAGTGTGTCAGGATCTTGCTGCCAGCCATCACCTGTTGGTGGTTCAATGCCCACGTATACTTCATTTTTTTCATCATTGTACCAAGCGGGGATTTGGTGGCCATACCAAATTTGACGGCTGATGCACCAGTCACGTAGATTATCAACCCAACTGAAGTATGTTTTTTCAAAACGCTCAGGAATGATTTTGATTTGCTTTGAAGATACAGTGTGTTGCATCAGCTTCTTTAAAGTAACTTTGCTACCACTTGCAATACCCTCAATATTTGAATGCTCAAGAGTGAATTCTTTGTTCACATCGATAAACCATTGCCTTCGAATTTGTGGTTCTATAATTCCACCACCGCGGCTATTCGTAGCAATGCTATGTACATATTCTTCATCTATCTTTACAAGAAGGTTTTTGTCATCGAGTTTTTTGACAATTTTGTCTCTAGCTTCAAAAATGTCTTGTCCCGCAAATTCTCCAGCAATATCAGTAAGTTTGCCTTCAAGGTCAATAATCATTTCATAATCAAGTTCATGACGCTGCGCTATTTCAAAGTCGGCTGTGTCATGCCATGGTGTAATGGTCATAACACCTGTGCCAAAATCAGGGTCAACTGCTTTGTCTTTGACAATAGTTGCAGTTACTGGTCCATTAATCCACTCAAGGTCTACTTGCTGTCCATGTGAATATTCTGCATATCGTTTGTCATCCGGATGCATAACTACGTATTTGTCACCAAACTTTGTTTCAGGACGTGCAGTACCTATAACAAAGGGGCCGTACTGTAGGTAATAGAACTTTGTTTGTTTTTCTACACGTTCTAGTTCGTCATCAGATACGTTTGTTTGCATTTTTGGGTCCCAGTTCACTATCCTTTCTCCGCGATAGATAAGACCATCATCGTACATTTTTTTGAAAACAGTTTTGACTGCCAAGTTTCTTTTTTCATCCAGAGTATATGCTTCACGTGACCAATCAAGTGATGCGCCCATCTTCATACTTTGATGAACAATAGTGTCATGACTGTCTTGTGCAAATTTTTCTACCTTTTCGAGGAATTTACTACGGCCAAGGTCATGCCTTGTTTTGCCTTCTTCTTCAAAAAGAATTTTCTCAACCTTTGACTGTGTTGCAATAGCAGCGTGGTCAGTGCCGGGTAGCCATAGCGTACGCTTACCTTGCATACGGTTGTATCTTGTCATCACATCTTCAATAGCAAGCATGACTGCATGTCCGAGATGAAGCGTGCCAGTCACGTTTGGGGGAGGAAGAACAATAGAAAAGTGCTCTGCGTCTTTTGATGTTAGACCTTTTTTAATGGCTGTATCTGGGTTAAAAGCGTTTTTGTCTAGCCATTTTTTGTATATAGCATCTTCATGATTTGATGCATTGTATGCTTTTGGAATTTCGTTCATACCATTGTGTTATCTAAAAAATATATTAAAGGAATCGTTCCATATCCGCCAAAGGCGGATTTATTACCTATCCGGTTCAGGCTTCGCTACACTCGGCTTCACCGCATATGTAATAAAAAAACCACATAAAAGGGTTCGAGAATCCCGGTTATACAGGACGGTACCATCTCGATTCCCAAAATGTGGGCACTTAATTTAGCGTGATTACGGACACGGAGCCGTTCGGTTCTACTATCTCGTGTGTTGAGAGTTCTTCCGAAAGCTTGTCTGGTGACAGCCAGACTCAAACGCTTTATACTATATTGTATACGTTTACGTTAGCATATCTTTTATGAAAGTCAATGAAAATGACAACTTTTACGCTCGTGTGTATAGGGTTGTAGAAAAGATTCCAAAAGGTAAAGTCATGGCCTACTCACAAGTAGCTGCTATTTGTGGCACCCCTAGAGCAGCACGAGCTGTAGGTTGGGCACTGCGTGCATTGCCACCAGAAACGACCGTTCCGTGGCAGCGAGTGGTAAATAAGGATGGTTTTTTGACTATTGTGAATCCAAACTTTGCTGCAGAAGAGCAGAAAAATCGGCTAAAAAGTGAAAACGTGTCTGTTACTAAAGATCAGGGTCTCTATCGTGTTGATATGACAAAGTATTTGGCTAACATAAGCCAAAAAAATTATTAAATTGCTTATATGAAGCTAATCTGAGCGCAGGCATCAAATTTACCCCTATTTTTTAGCCAAAAAGTGCTTGTCAATAGCCGCTCAGATATTGACTTTTAGGCTAAGTTATGCTATCTTTATAGTGTTCCCATTAAACCTTTTAATGGGATTTTCTATTTGTATAGATTATGAAGAAATTGTATTTTGCGAAAAATCTATTGCATGAGATCATGAACTATCTTGAGCGTGATCTGCAGACTATTAAAGAAGCTGGTCGCATCGCTTTGATGGCAGTGACGGCTATGCTTATTGTGCCTGCAGTTGCCTCAACTCAAACATTGTCTGATGCAGCACCAATTGCTGAGATTACTCCTATTGAAACAACACAAACAAGTGTTGAGATTCAGACTGTTGCATCATGGCATGATATTCAGATAGCTCATATTGAGATTCAGGGTGAGAACATTGCTTCAATTTCAGGTAATTATGAAGAGGCAGAAGCATTTACAGAAGAGCAGGCAGAGGAAGTTATTCCAACCGTTGTAGCTGAGCTTGCAAACGAAAAACCTTTTTCATTTGACCCAACCTTGCCATTTGGTTATACAGTAGCGCGTGAGGTTGTTGCTGAGGTAAGTGGATACAATCCAGTTCCAGAGCAAACTGACTCAACTCCGTGTATTACTGCAAGTAACAAAAATATTTGTGAAGGTGAGCATGCAGTGGTAGCTGCTAACTGGCTCAAGTTTGGTACTAAGGTTATGATTCCAGAGTACTTTGGTGATACAGTGTTTACTGTTGAGGATCGTATGAACCCACGATACCCATATAATGTTGATGTGCTTTTTTATGATAAGGGTGAAGCGAGAAAATTGGGTCGTCGTAAACTACTAATCCAAGTTTTGACAGAGGCTGACGTGCAAATTGCCAGCCGATAATATTGATTTTTTAGTATACATTTGCTACCAATACAGTACGCTCATATACAAGCGTACTGTGTTATTTTGGGCCACGTCAGGTCACTCGCGAGCGACCTGACACGTAGCCAAGTTCCGCCAAAGGCGGATAAAGTCCAGGCAGAGCCCTGGCCTCCTGCGGAGGCTTTCCCGATAGGGACACAAAATTTTACATAAAAACAAAGACAATTTAAGTGGCCACGTAGCCAAGTGGTAAGGCAGAGGTCTGCAAAACCTTTATTCGTGGGTTCGATTCCCGCCGTGGCCTCCATTTAATATTTACGAGGAGGGAGTATGTATTATGTATATGCACTGCAAAGTTTGAAAGTGACAAGTTGGGTGTATATTGGAAGAACAGGTGATTTAAAAAAAAGAATACAGCGCCATCAAGCAGGCTTAGTTCTGTCAACAAAAAAGTATAAACCGTTGCGCTTGGTGTATTATGAGGCTTATAGTAGTAAAAAAGATTCGACTAAACGAGAATACGATCTGAAGCATAATAGTCAGCAAAAGGAGAT
>JBMYTV010000006.1:0-63284 GCA_049604715.1 Patescibacteria group bacterium | reverse complement strand
ATTTAAGAAAAAAGAAATGCCTGCTTGGGGTGGTGACATGAGCAGCATTGACTTTGATGCTATTACATATTATTTTCGCCCGAATGAAAAACAGTCCACTGACTGGAATGACGTACCAGATTATATCAAAAATACATTTGATCGACTTGGTATCCCGCAAGCAGAGCGTAAGTTTTTAGCTGGCGTTGGCGCGCAGTACGAATCTGAGGTTATTTACCACAAACTCAAAGAGCAATGGACCAAACTTGGTGTTGTTTTTTGCGATATGTCAGAAGCGCCGCGGCTGTATCCTGATCTTGTAAAAAAACATTTTGGCACAGCTGTGCCGCTCGGTGACAACAAGTTTGCTAGTCTCAATAGCGCAGTATGGTCTGGTGGCTCGTTTATTTATGTACCCAAAGGCGTGCATGTGAGTGCGCCGCTTCAAGCGTATTTTCGTATTAATGCTCCTAGTATAGGCCAATTTGAGCGAACTCTTATTATTGTTGATGAGGGTGCAAGTATTCACTATATCGAAGGATGCACTGCACCAATGTATTCAAAAGATTCACTCCACGCCGCAGTTGTAGAGATTGTAGCACTTAAAGACGCAAAGGTTAGGTATACCACTATACAAAACTGGTCACATAATATTTATAACTTAGTGACAAAACGCGCTATTGCTTATCAGGACTCTTTAGTTGAGTGGATAGATGGAAATTTGGGGTCAAAGCTGACCATGAAGTACCCAGCAGTTATTATGAAGGAACCAGGTGCTAAAGCTGATATTATTTCTGTGGCATTTGCTGGGAAAAATCAGCATCAAGATGCAGGTGCTAAGGTAATTCATTTGGCACCTCGTACATCATCAAAGATTATTTCAAAATCTATTTCCAAAGACGGCGGACGAAGTTCATACCGTGGATTGGTACAAGTGGCGCCACATGCAACAGACGTAAAAGTAAAAGTAAACTGTGATGCACTGCTGCTTGATGAAGCATCGCGAACTGATACTTACCCAACTATGCAAGTAGATAACAAACGCGTTAGTATTGAACATGAGGCAACTGTCTCAAAAGTATCGGAAAGTCAGCTCATGTACCTTATGTCCAGAGGCCTCACACAAGAAGATGCTGAAAGACTTATAGTGGCTGGGTTTATGGAAGTTTTTGCTAAGGAGCTTCCAATGGAGTATGCCTTGGAGTTGAATCGTCTCATTGAAATGGAAATGGAGGGAAGCGTTGGGTAATCATATGAAAGAAATTAAGACAATACAAAATGAGTTTAAGAAGAAATCACGTAACATGGAATGGGAGCGTGGAGTAAGATCTTGGGATTGGAAAGTTTTGCTCAAGAGTAAACCAAGTGAGACACTCAAGGCAAGAGATTTTGCCACTAATATTATTTGGTATGATGGTAAGCCGGGTGCTGTCCGTATATATGATATACAAAAGACAAATTCAGCTACTCAAAAACGTTTTGTAAAGTTGTTGCAGTCACAAGGCAAACACACCAGTAAGTCTGTATTCACGCAGCAAGCTCATGCCAAAACACATATAGTTATAGATATTAAATCAAACTCAAAAGTACGGCTAGATTTTACAAACCAGCTATTTGATTATTGGGGGTGTGTATACTTGCGTATTGGTAAAAATGCAGAGGTTGAAATACGTGACACACATAGTATACAAGATGCCCCTTTTGGTGGGGCAAGTGTATTCGTTGATGTGGGTGCTGGAGCAAGTGTTCGGTATCATATAGAAGCTTATGCAAAATACACATATCAGTCACATTATGTTTTTTATTTAGCAAAATGCTCAACTCTAACCGCATTGCAACAGATGAGTCCGCAGACAACACAGCTACATACTCATCATGTAGTACACAGTGGTGTAGAGACAAAAACAAGTCATACCTGGATGCTTGATGCTCATAAGCAGTCACATGTGTACGGTAATATTGTGAACTATCACAAAGCAAAGCATACTACTGCAGATGTGGTAGTTAAGTCTGTTGGCCGCAATCGAGCAAATGTTAAGATTGATGGTTGGATTGATATTGGCAAAAAGGCTCTTGATACAAACTCATATCTTCAGCAAGACGTTCTTCTTTTGTCCGAGAAGGCTAATGTCCGCGCAGTGCCAAATTTAGAAATTTTAAATAATGATGTGGTTGCATCGCATGGTGCAACACTTGGTATGGTTGATGAGCAGCAGCTACGGTATTTGCAATCCCGTGGATTATCAAAAAAGTTAGCTGAAAAAGTTATTATAAAAGGATTTTTAAAGTCAGCTAGTGAGAGGTATAATAGAAAATGAAGTGTATATGCTAAAAATATATCCTAAAGTAGAAGAGTTTGTAAAAGAATCCTACGGCGGTAAAAGGTCACTTGATCATTTTTATCGTACTGTTTATTGGGCAAAAGAGCTAAAGCCTGATACTGATGAGGCATTTTGCGTAGCAGCGCTTGCGCATGATATTGAGAGATCACAAAAGATAGTCCCGATTGATCCTGAGACCACAAAGAAAACTCATTATCAAGATCCTGATTATTTAAAAAATCATTCAGAAGCAAGTGCAGAGATTGTAAAAGATTTTTTAGAAAAAGAGAATGTAGAAAAAGGCTTTATAGACCGTGTGGTCCATTTAATTTCGCGGCATGAAGTTGGTGGAGATGATGATCAGAATTTACTCAAAGATGCTGACAGTATTAGTTTTTTGGAAAACAATATTGATACTTTTTTGAGTAAACATGTTGAAATGTTTGGCAAGGAAGCTGTGCAAGGAAAGTTTGACTTTATGTATAACCGCATTACTTCAAGTGAAGGTAAAAAATTTGCAAAGCCTTTTTATGATGACGCATGCAAGCGTCTAGAAGCGATGTAGAGTAGATTGCATATAATAATTCAAAGACAGACTTTTAGTCTGTCTTTTGTGTTGGCGTTACCTAATCGAATACTTGGTTGATTTGATTTTACATCCGTATCTATAACACTCCTGATCAAACACCTTTTCCATTAGCTCTTTAAATGATTTTTGATCATATCCAAAAACAATTGTGTTAATAAAGGGTATGAGTAGCTGTGGTTGCTTATTGAGGATAGATACATTTCGCTTGTGTAGTTTTTTTGTTACCTCTCTACCGCCACCAGCTCGGTAATACTTTTTAAGATTTACAAGGTTGGGGGGAATATAAAATACGATCCTGTAAGAGATTTTGTCAATTTTGCTCTTTATCCTGTGTCCTTGGTACGCTATAGGGCCGTAGCGTAGATGGATTTCGTCTGGTATGTATTCGTAGGTAAATCCTTTTAGTTCACTTCGCCAAAATGTTGTGCGTTTTTTGAGAATTTTTACGGGGACTCCTTTTTTTAGCAGTACATAGTTTTTTGGAATTGATTTAGTAAAAAATCCTATGTCTCCAGAGGAGAGAATAACAACAATAATGTAAATACTACTAATAATAGCAACAACTGCAGAAAAAGCACTTATATAGAGATCAGGGTGGTTGACGTCTGGAACTTTTTTGATAAGTGGTACTGTGATGCATAACAAACCAATGAGTATTGCGATAGTGCCAACTGCGTTAATAAATTTTTTCATAGCTTTCTCCTTTGTAAATGTGCGTGGTATATAGCTTAGCAATGCATAGTATTTTGTCATTTTTGTCACCAAAATACTATTTTGACTTATTTTTCACTTTGTTCTAAGGTATTATAAGTTGTCAGAATAATTGACAAAATTATGAACACATCATCAATCAACAGTTTATTACAGGATTTGGGGCTTACTGAGAATGAGGCTAGAGTTTATGTTGCAATGCTCTCATTGGGGCCCACAACAGCTCTTGAGCTGTCAAAACAGTCACAGGTTAAGCGAACAACTGTGTATTTAGCGCTTGAGAGTCTTAAAGAAAAAGGTTTAGTACGAATCGAAATCAAAGGGCTTAAGCGTGTTTTTGTGGCTGAATCACCTGAGAGACTAGAGCTTATGTTAGACATTAAAAAACAGACATTGACCCAGTCATTGCCCGATTTGTTGTCTATGTATAATACACAGGGTGAGCAAGGCCGAGTAAAGCAGTATGAAGGTAAGGAGCAAATAAAACACGTGTATGATAGTTTGCTAACAAGCATAAGACCCAAAGAGGATTACCTTGTCTTTGGTGACAGTACTAAGTGGCACGATCTTGATCCTAAGTTTTTTTCAAAGTTTATTGAAAGACGGTCAAAGCTCTCAATAAATATACGTATTATCTTACAAGATTCAGAGATTGCGCGGCATTATAAAAAGTTTGAAAAAAATCACAACCAGGAGATAAAACTTCTACCTTCTTCCGTAGAGTTATCTACAAACGTTGTTGTGTTGCCACGTAAAGTAGTGATACACAATTTGTTACCACCAATGTCTGCTATTGTTGTTGAAAATAGCAGCGTGGTGAAGACACACAAAGAAATGTTCGAGATTATGTGGTCGTCATTGTAGCTACTATATGTATCATGTAAAATGAGGGAAGAGAGTATTTTGTGTATAATCAGCATATGTCAGAAGAAAACACAATTTTAAAGCAATTTCCACTGTTAGTTCAGAAAGAGGCTAAGGGCGATTTTGTGTATTTGGATTCTGCTGCTACAACGCAGAAACCGCAAAATGTTATTGACGCTGAAACAAAATGGTATGAGTCATTTAATGCCAATGTCCACCGTGGTGCTTATGATTTGTCTGAGCGAGCAACTGACTTTTTTGAGGGAGTTCGTGGTAAAACAGCACAGTTTCTGCATGCGACCAATCCAAAGAGTATAGTCTTTACCCGCGGAACCACTAGTAGTATCAATGCTATTGTTCGCAGTTGGGCCGCGCACAATTTGCAAGAAGGTGATACCTTGTTACTTACTGAAATGGAGCATCACGCAAACGTGGTGCCGTGGCATATGCTTGCAGAGGAAAAAAACATCAAAGTAAAGTATTGGCCAATTACTGATGAGGGCTTACTTGAAGATGTGTCGTATGATGAGTTATTCAAAGGTGTAAAATTACTTTCTTTAGTGCATGTGTCAAATGTTTTAGGAACAGTTAATCCTATTCAGGATATTATAGGGGAAGCGCATAAGCGAGGCGTGGTCGTCGTAGTTGATGCAGCACAGAGCGTGGGGCATATGCCGGTTGATGTTGAAGAGCTGCAAGTTGATTTTCTAGCTTTTTCAAGCCACAAAATGTATGGCCCTACTGGCCTAGGTGTTTTATATGTACATCCGGATCGATTCGCAGAGCTTAAGCCATTTGAGGGTGGTGGTGATATGATCCGCAAGGTTACCAAAGAGCAAATCGATTACAAGCCAATGCCATGGCTACTTGAGGCAGGAACTATGCCGCTTGCGCAAGTTTTTGCATTTGGCGAGACACTTGATTATCTCTCTGGTATTGGTATGAAAAAGATTTTGCACCATGACACACTGCTGGTTGATTATTTATATGACAAACTTAGTGAAATCAATGAAATTGCCATTTTGGGACCAAAGCCAGAACAACGTAGCGGAATAGTATCATTTACTATTGAGAATATGCATGCACACGACATCGCAACTCTTCTTAATGAAAAGGGAGTGGCAATCAGGACGGGTCATCACTGCGCTCAGCCACTACATGCATGTCTTGGTGTGATTGCTAGCGCTCGGGCAAGCGTGGGGGTTTATACAACCAAAGAAGATATTGATTATTTTATATTCGCACTAAAGCAAGCGATAGAATATTGGAGGAAGAATATTTAAACAAAGTCATCCCCTGACTTGATCAGGTGATCCGGAAAAATATATGAGCAAACTATATTCACAAAAAGTTTTTCGTCATACCAAGAACCCACAAAATAAAGGTACACTAGAAAATCCTACACATACTTTAGTTGCAGAAAATCCATCATGCGGTGATACGCTTACTATGTATTTGGAGGTGGCTGATGACAAGATTATAGACGTAGGTTGGGAAGGTGAGGGATGCTCTTTGTCGCAGGCAGCGTCATCAATTATTAGTGAAAAAATTATCGGCATGACACTTGATAAGGTAAGGGCATTGTCTACTGATAATATAGTCACAGAACTTGATATAGAGGTGAGTCCAGCTAGGCTTAAGTGCGCACTGCTACCATTTGACGCACTACATACTATACAAAAGTAAAATCATCGCCATTGGCGATGATTTGTTGTTACGGGCTCATCTCTTCTGGGAATATATACACAATCGCAATGCTTGCAGCGCAAATGATCAGCTCAATGGCAAAGAAAACCATATTCCCAGCGTAGAATGATGCAATGAGTACTATTGCCATGCCAGGATAAAGAAACGGCCACCCAGCATAAAGATGCTTGACGATAGTGCGTAGTATTGTTTTCATGGCAATTGGTCCTTTTGTAAAATGTTCTAGGTTACCTTTTTTATAACGTATTGCAAATTTTTAGTAAATAGTGTAAAGATTACAGCGTTGTTTTTGCTTTTTAAAAACATTTAATCCACTCCAAATACTACATTCACTTACCATGCATAAAGGGGGCTGGTTGTGAAGAAAAATATAAAGAAGTCATCAGATAGAGAAGGAGAATTTCCAGAGCGAGTTGATATTAAGTATTTGCTCTCACAGGGAGTGAAGTTGCCAAAAGGCAAAAAGTATCGACTGCATATTGGTGGTTGGTTCTGTAAGTTTATAAATGCTGGTCGTATGCCAGCAAATCGCAAACGTTTGTTTGAGGCAAGTCGGAGAGTTACGTGTGCATATCCCCCAGGTACACATGTGTGTCATGCAATGAATCAAGCGGTTACCGGCAAGCTCATCTATGTAAGACCGCGGTCAAACAATGAGAGGCGTGAGTATGCAGGTGATCGATTTCGTGCTTTTGTTATTTGGGATGATGGACACCAATCTCCTGATGTAAAACTTTGTGATATTAAAAAAATAGATTAGCTATTAACTCCGCACCAAATGTGTGCGGATTTTTTACACAATTGACTTTCGGTTTATTTTCGGTATAATGTATATATCTAAATACTACTGTGGAAAAGTATGAGTCATAAACTCACAAAACGACAAAAAGAAATATTGGGGTTTATTGAGGATTTCATTGTAGAGCATGATTATGCGCCAAGTTATGTTGAGATTGCAAGCGCGTTTGGACTCTCAAGTCCAGCGACAATTCATCAGCATGTGGAAGCATTAAAAACCAAGGGATATTTGTCTGCTGATGATCATGCCAAGCGTGGCTTGGAGCTTGTTGGTCAAAACGAGCTTGATACTGCGCAAGCATTTAACCTCCCATTGGTTGGATTGATTACAGCTGGTGAGCCCATTGAGGCTATTGAGGACAATGAGACTATTGCAATTCCGTCTAATCTAGTTTTTAGCCAAGAAAATACATTCGTCTTACGCGTCAAAGGAGACTCAATGAAAGATGATGGGATTTTATCTGGCGACTATGTGGTAGTTGAGCGCAATTTTTATCCTGACAACGGCGATATTGTGGTTGCGCTACTTGATAATGCCTACGCAACACTAAAAAGATTTTATCGAGAAGCAAAGCGTATTAGATTACAGCCTGCAAATGGTAAGTACAAACCTATTTATGTGACTGACCTTTCAATTCAAGGAATCGTACGAGGTGTCATCCGAAATTATCAAATGGTTTAACATAGTATTGATATGAATAAGCAACGACACCAAAATGTACCAGCATCATATCTCGTTCTTTTTCAAGATGACCAGGTATTATTACTTCGTAGACACAACACAGGATATGAAGATGGTAATTATTCACTAGTGGCAGGTCATGTAGAATCTGGGGAGAACTTTACAGATTGTGTGATACGAGAAGCAAAGGAAGAGGCGGGTGTTATTGTTCATCCAGATCACCTACAGGTAGTACATGTTATGCACCGTAATTCAGGTAAAGACGAGTACAGTGAGCGAGTTGATGTATTTTTTATAGCAACGACATGGAGCGGCGAACCTATAAACAAAGAACCACACAAGTGTGATGATGTCTCATGGTTTCATATCAAGGAGCTACCTGACAATACAATTCCATATATAAGGCAAGCATTGGAAAAGATTCATACAAAACATTTTTACAGCGAACACGGTTGGATATAAGTGTGAGTACAAAACAAAACGCCCGTTAGGCTTCGTGAAAAACTTAGACGGACGTTTTGACACTCACGGTGACCCTTTAGTCACGTTTTGTGGTGTACTGTCATTATAGGAATCATTAAAATTTCGTCAATATTTTTTTGTGGAAAATTATTAATACAAAACCTATGCCATATCTCAAAGTAACAAAACCAAAAAACCAATACGCGTTTCCACACAAAAGTTTTTATGCACTTACATTTCGTCGTGTAAGATCATTTAAACGTGTTGGTCGACTATCTAGTAAGTATGTTCTTCACATTCTATAGCTATGCTTGAGCATGTACAGGAACCAATTAATGTTATTGTGAGTTTTTCTGATAACACAGTAAAGCCAAGACGTTTTTTGTGGCGAGGTCGTGAGTATATAGTGCTAAAAGTGACGCTTATTCACAAAGAGCGAAAGGGGCGGGATATGAACTATTTTTTCTCGGTTACTGATGGGATTAATTTTTTTCGATTACTATTTTCAACCAATACGCTGCAGTGGACACTTGAAGATATGTACACTGATTAAAACACCTAATAGTTGAAGCGCAGCGAAAGCTGCGCATTTTTTTATGAACAAATCTACAAACCGCATTATTATGCATATTGATATGAACTCCTACTTTGCCACTGTTGAGCAGCAAGCAAATCCATTGCTTCGTGGTAAACCAGTAGGGGTGTGTGCATATTTGTCAGAGCGTGGTTGTATTATCGCAGCATCTATAGAAGCAAAGCAGCGTGGAGTTAAAACAGCTATGCGTGTGCAAGACGCTCGCAAGTTATGCCCAGATATTATTTTGGTTGAGAATGAACCAGCTAAATACCGTACTATTTCAGATAAACTTTTTTCATTGTTCGCAGAATACACCGATTATGTATCGCCGTATTCTATTGATGAGGCGTTTTTAGACTTGACTGGTTGGCAAAAAGATTTTGGCACTGCAGCTGAGCTTGGTAAAACAATTAAAAAGCGAATCAGAGAAGAAATTGGAGATTGGCTTAAGTGCTCAGTTGGTATCTCATACACACAGTGGTTATCTAAATTTGCATCTGAAGAGTATAAACCTGATGGTTTATTTGTTGTTGCGCCAGATGATATTAAGAAATTGTTTCAAGACAGACCCTTGCAGCATGCGTGTGGTATAGGTCCACGTATGGAAAAACGTATACGCACACTTGGTATTCATACACTTGGTCAGCTCCAAAGTTCAAATCCACAAACACTGCTTACTGCGTTTGGTAAATACGGCTACTACATGTGGGCGCATGTTAATGGTATAGAAATACCAGGATGGACACGGGAGGAGCAGCATGAGCCAAAAAGTATAGGTCATTCGTACTGCGTGCCAAAACGTGGTAAAGATAAAGAATATTTACAAGAAGTGTTGTATAAACTATGTGAGCGTGCTGGTAGGCGTTTGCGCAGGAAAGAACGTATTGCAACGACCATTCATAGTGGTTTTCGTTATACACACGGCGGCGGTTTGTGGAAACGCAGGACCGTTAGTTACCCATTGTTTACTACACGTGATATATGGGAAGAGGGTAAAAAGGTAATTGCAGATGCGACATTTGAGGATACGGTTTCTATGATTGCAGTGAGTGTTGGTGGTTTGAGGCCGTTTGTACCGCAGTTGTCGTTTATACGAAATGATATTAAATCATATAAACTCAACAAGGCACTTGATGCTATTAATGATCAATATGGTGAGTATGTGGTGTATCCTGGGATTATGTATGGCCTGGAGAAACAAGCACATGATCGTATAGGATTTCGTAAAACAGTTGATGTACGTCGGGGTGAGATTTAAGTGGATTGTTTGATAGCCATTGGTACGTTATAATACGCATATATAGTAAATAACGTATCTTTGCATGCCAAGGAAGCAAAAAAAAGAATCCACAAGCACTCCAAAGGTCTATGTGGTGTCTGTTGATATGGGATACGGCCACCAACGCGCTGCATATCCACTGCAGCATTTAGCAATGGATAGTACTATTATTCATGCGAATAATTACGAAGGTATCCCTAAGCAGGACCAGGACATATGGCTTTCATCAAGAAAGTTTTATGAGTTTATGTCACGGTTTAAGAAATTACCTATAGTTGGTGAACCAGCATGGAGGCTTTTTGATCAGTTTCAAAAAATTCAGGATTTTTATCCGCGTAGGGATCTTTCTCGGCCTACAATGCAGCTGTGGAGTACTATGAACATGATTAAAAAAAGACAGTGGGGCAAGCATTTGATTGATATGCTTGAAAAAGATCCAAAGCCGCTTGTCACTAGTTTTTTTATTCCTGCTTATATGGCAGATCACTTTAACTACTCTGAAGATATTTATTTGATAGTGTGTGATGCTGATGTATCGCGTGCATGGGCTGCGTATGATCCAAAAAAGAGTCGTATAAAGTATCTCGCACCGTCAAAACGTGTAGTAGAACGTTTAAAGCAGTATGGCGTGCCAAAAGAGAATATTTACTACACTGGATTTCCGTTACCACTTGAAAATATTGGACACAAAGATTCTGAGATACTAAAAAATGATCTCGCACATAGGCTCCGTCGCCTTGATCCAGAATGTAAGTACTGTATCAAGTACAAAGACATGCTTGAAAAAGAGCTTGAAGTTGATTTGCATACAATCCCAACGGGTGGGCGGATTACATTGACATTTGCGGTAGGCGGAGCTGGAGCACAGCGTGAAATAGGTATGGTTATTGTAAAGGCGCTTCGTGGAAAGTTGCTGCTTAATCAAGTAAAAATAAATCTTATTGCAGGTACCCACAAGCACATAGCACAGTACTTTCATACAGAGCTTGAGCGATTTGGGTTACACAAGGAACTTGGGAACAGTATTGAAATTGTTTACGCAGAAGACAAGTATACTTATTTCAAAAAGTTTAACGAAGTTATCAGGCATACAGATATTTTGTGGACAAAACCAAGTGAATTGTCTTTTTATGTTGGACTTGGTTTGCCTATTATTATGGCCCCACCTATTGGATCCCAGGAGTTCTTTAACCGACGTTGGCTTTTGACAATAGGCGCTGCAATAAACCAGGAAACGCCACGTTATACTGATGAATGGTTGTTTGATTGGCTCAAGAGCGGTTGGTTTGCAGAGGCTGCGATGCATGGATATTTTGAAGCTGCGAAATACGGTACGCTAAATATAGAGAAAATAATAACACATGAAGAATCCGAAGCTGAAGAACCACAGGTTGTTCTGCAATACTAGCATATGCAATTAATACTAGGATCACAGTCTTGGGGGAGAAAGAAAGTGCTAAAAAGTGCTGGGTATGAATTTGAGGTGGCTCCTGCTGATATTGATGAAAAAAGCATTCGTGATAACGATCCTTATGCATTAACTGACAAAATAGCAAGAGCAAAAGCAGATGCACTAAAAGATGCATTTCCAAGCCATATACTAATTACTGGAGATACTGTTGGGTACTGTAATGATGAGATTTTAGAAAAACCGACCTCAGAGGAAGAATACAGACGGAACATCGAATGGACACAAAAGATGCCCTTGCAGTTTATCAGTAGTGTGGTGGTGACAGACACGAAGAACAATATACAACTTAGTGCTGTTGACACAGCAACAGTCACATACAGTAATATACCCGATGATGTACTTGAAAAAGTTATTGCAAAAGGAGTGTATGGTCGGTATGCAGCGGGTATTGCTACAGAAGAACCACTGCTCTTACCTTTCATTACAGTAATTGGTGAAAAAAGCACTGCAATGGGATTGCCTTTGAAAGAATTTAAAGAATTATTAAACAAAGTTATATAATGCTCTGGCTTGTACTTGCGCTTATTGGATACATACTTAATGCACTCGCAACACTTATTTCAAAGTGGTTGCTAATTAAGGATATTCCAGAGCCAGTAGTGTTTACGTTTTATATAGGCGTATTTAATTTAGTGGCGCTGGTGTTGATTCCATTTGGTTTTTATGTTCCCTCAGCACTACAAATACTCATAGCACTTATTTCAGGTGCAAGTTATGCTTGGGCTATGTATTACTTAGCGGTAGCACTTAACAAAGACCAGGCATCACAGGTAGCTCCTATGATTGGTGGACTGCAGCCAGTGTTTGTGCTCGCGTTTGCTTGGTGGTTTTTACCAGAGACTTTAGTTTTCAAGCAGTACATAGGTATTGCTTTGATTGTATTTAGTACTATATTTCTAGCACTGGAAGTTAACAAAAAGCGTTTGTTTACTGAGAGCGTCAAATACATTCTGCTTTCAAGTGTGTTGTTTGGTTTGTCATATGCACTGCTGAAGTTAGTCTATATAGAGCAGGGATTTGTATCAGGATTTGTGTGGACGCGTATTGGTACATTTGCATTTGTCGCAATCTTGGCAGCACTTCCTGGAAACTGGAAGTTGATTACAAAAAGTTCAAAGAAATCAAAACCTGCTGCTAAAGAATGGTTTGTTGTAGGTCAGATTTTGGGTGCAGTTAGTTTCTTACTAGTGTCATACGCCATCTCGCTTGGTCCCGTCACTATTATCAATGCGCTTCAAGGAATCCAGTATGCCTTTTTATTTGTATTCATAGTATTAGTTGCTAGATGGCACCCACGAATGCTTGATGAGCCACTTACTAAGTCAGTTGTATTACAGAAAACCCTTGCAATATTGGTGCTGATTATAGGTTTGGCATTAAGTGTTCTTCCATAGTATGAAAAAGAAAAAAATTATCTCATATATTCTTTGGTCACTTCCGGTGCTTATTGCAGTGGTTATTTTTGCTATAGCTGGACAGAGTTTTCAAAGTGAAAAAGGTACAACATTTGGATTTACATTTTCAACGTTATACGCAGAAGAGCTTGGTCTTGATTGGCAAGAGACATTTACCGCGACACTTGATGATTTGGGTGTGAGATTGTACCGTATCCCAGTGTATTGGAATAGGGTAGAGCGTGAGCGTGGTGAATTTGATTGGTATGAAATCGATTGGATGCTTGATGAGGCAGCAAAGCGTGATGCTGAAGTGATTTTGGCAGTAGGACGAAGGTTGCCACGCTGGCCTGAGTGTCACGATCCTATATGGCTTGGTGAGATTGAATCAAGTGAAGTGTTTGAGCAAGAGCTGTTTGATTATATTGATGCAACTATTGAACGCTACCAAACTCACGATGCAATAGTTGCCTGGCAGATTGAGAATGAACCATTCTTAGGAGTGTTTGGTGAGTGCCCACCGCTTGATGAAGAGCTTCTGTTAAAAGAAATTGATTTTGTACAGGAGCGTGTATCTTTGCCTATAATGATTACTGAGAGTGGTGAGTTGTCATCATGGCGACACGGCGCAAAGATCGCAGATATTGTTGGTGTGTCGATGTACGAAAATACATGGAACCCGTTTTGGGGATATTTCAACTACCCACTACCTCCTGCTTTTTACCACTATAAGGCAAGTCATGTTGAAAAAGCATTTCCAGGAACTATGGTTATTAGCAGTGAGCTACAAACAGAGCCATGGACCCCAGTTCCTATGACTTCATTTCCATTAAATCAACAGTTTGAGTCAATAGATTTAGAAAAGATTCAGCAAAATGTAGCATTTGCTAGAGACACAGGCTTTGATACAGTACTTATGTGGGGTGTTGAATGGTGGTATTGGCTTAAAGAAGTCCACAATATGCCAGCAATATGGGAGTATGGTAAGACTTTATTTAAATAATTAGTAAATTTTATGACAAAGTTTATTTTACATGGTGGTTTTGCGCGGACTCGTAATGAATTAAACAAAAGTTTTTTTACTGAAATGGTCAGCGAACTTTCTGATGGTGATATTGTTCTATTGGTATATTTTTCTCGTGAGGATAATGAGTACGAGAAATTGACAGCACAAGATACTACGTTTATTACAGAATGTGCAGGTGAAACAAAAGTACAGTTCGAAGTTGCTAATAAAGAATTTTTTATTGATCAAATAAAAAGTGCCAAAGCAATTTATTTTCGTGGGGGTATAACAGATAAGTTATTAGCAACTGTGAATGAGCATCCAGAATTTGTAGAAGCGATTCAAGGAAAGATAGTAGCTGGTTCATCAGCTGGGGTGTACTTATTTTCAACGTATTATCATTCTGCTTCAACTGGAAAAATTAACAAAGGTTTAGGGTTGCTACCAATACGGGTCATCTGTCATTTTGAAAGCGAGGCGGAAGAGTTTGATGTGAACGAACAGTCTATACAGGATATGGAGAAATATTCCCAAGATTTAGAGCTGGTGGTTTTGCATGATTTTGAATGGAAGGTTTTCGAAAAATAATATGCAGTACAAGATTATCGTAGTAGGAAAGACTAAGAATAAAGACATACAAGCACTTGAGGCAGTGTACATGGAGCGTCTTGGCCATTTCGCAGACGTAACAGTACGTGTGGTAAAAGCAGCAAGTGAACAAACCAATCAGTCACATGATGCTATTAAAAGGATGGAGGCAGAGGCAATCGAAAAAGAAATACCTAAAAATTCATATGTGCTAGCATTTGATGAAGCAGGTAAAGAATATACCTCGCCGGAGTTTGCAAATTTTTTAGATAAAAAGATTGTTGAATCAGGTGGCAGTATTTGTGCGATTATTGGCGGTACCTTTGGACTTGATAAAACTATACATGCGCGCGCAGATTCTGTTGTTAGTTTATCTCGTATGACATTTACACATGAATTTGTTCGAGTTATGCTGTTTGAGCAGCTGTACCGAGCACACATGATTATTAGCGGTCGTCCGTATCATTATTAATGTATTTTTATGAACATAACATTTTGGGGAGCTGCGCGGGAGGTAACTGGGTCAAAGCATTTGCTTGAAGTAAATGGTAAAAAGATTTTACTTGACTGTGGCATGTTCCAGGGTAGGCGCGCTGAGGCAGAAGAAAAAAATAGAAACTTGCCCTTTGAGGGGAGTAGTATAGATGCGGTAGTGTTGTCGCATGCACATATGGATCATTGTGGTAGTTTGCCAACACTTTATAAGACAGGTTTCAGGGGACCGGTGTACGCAACACGGCCAACATGTGATGTGACCAAGATTATGCTTGAAGATGCTGCTGATATTCAGATTTCTGATGCTAGACATATCAACAAGTATAAACCAGAGGCAGAATGGATAGATCCAATTTATACTCACGAGGAAGTTGCTGGAGTGCTAAAGCAGATGCAGGCAGTAGAATTTGATACTCATACAGAAATTTTCCCAGGTGTTGAGGTTACATTTATAGAAGCTGGTCATATTTTAGGTTCAGCGCAGGTAGTGCTTCATTTAAAAGAAGGTGATAAACGCGTGAAGCTTGGGTTTACCGGTGATTTGGGTAGACGTGGGCTACCAATCCTAAAAGATCCGGCATACTTTGATACATTGGATTATCTAGTGTCTGAGAGTACATATGGCAATCGGTTACACGAACCACTTGATGAGCTTGAAGCACGCGTGCAAGAGGTAGTACTAACAGCAGCGCAGCAAAAAGGAAAAATTATTGTACCAGCCTTTGCACTTGGCAGAACGCAGGGTATTGTATACATTCTGCACAAGTTGACAGATGAAGGGAAGATTCCGCGTATACCTATTTATGTTGACTCGCCAATGGCAACTGAGCTCACGGAGGTTTTTACAAAAAACCAAGAATTTTTTGACGATGAAATTACCAGTTTCTTTGCTGATGAAGATGACCCATTTTCATTTAGAAACCTTAGGTACACACCAAGTGCTGAGGATTCAAAGGCGCTTAATTATCAAAAAGGACCAATGCTGATTCTTTCAACTTCAGGAATGGCTGAAACAGGACGTATCAGGCATCATCTTAAGCATGCGGTTGAAGACAGTCGTAATGTTGTTATGGTTGTTGGATTTATGGCGCAGCACACGCTTGGTAGGAGAATCGTAGAAAGAGAAAAGCAGATCAAAATATTTGATCGTATGTATGATTTGAATGCAAAAGTATTTGTTATTAATTCTTTTTCAGCGCATGCTGGTAAACACGAGCTACTTGATCATATAAAACCAGTTAGAGGTATTAAAGAAACTTTCTTAGTTCATGGTGAAGAAAATGCACAAGACGAAATGAAAATGGAGATAGAAAAGATGAAAGAAACAGTGAAAGTGCATACTCCTGAGCTTGGACAGCAGTTTGAACTCAAATAACATTTAAGTCTAAATTTGCTATACTAACAACATGAAAGTCTTTCATACAGATTCATTTTTAGTTGCAGGAACCATAGTGGTTATTACTATGGTAGGTATGATCATGTCACTTCATTATTCGCACTCACTTGGAGGTAGGTATGCGGAAGTGTTTGAGCCGCGATTTGAGTCAATTCAACAAGAATCAGTACTACCAGCTTATGAAGTAGCAAAACCAGCAGCAGCTAAGCAAGTGGTGACTACAGAGAAGTATGAGTCTGACATTCGTGAGCTACTTGCAGTTTACAATTCTGAGACACTCAACTACCATGCAGCAGCCCGTGCTTATACCCTAGCTTATGACAAGTTGTTGAGACTTCATGTACCTCGCGAGTACCAAGATTTTCATGTCGCACTTAGTGTTTCATTTAAGCAGTTAGTAGACACAATGAATGCATACGTTGATGGTGAAGTAGATATTGATACATTGGAGGAAGTACGTAACCGAATGAATGTGTTTATTGCTGGGTATCCGTGGTTAAGTTTGTAATGTATGTTCAAAAGAATTCTTGCAGCATCAGCAGCATATGGTTATAGCGCGCTTTTATTAATCGCGCTTGTTTATTATGAGCAATATGTTGAGTATATTTGGTACGTTTTTTCAGGACTTGCGATACTGTTTTTGGTTGTGTGGGTAAGTATTATAGGTATAAAGCGTTTACAAAATGAGTATGTGATTATGGCTGGTAGTCCGTTTTTACTTTTGGTAAGTGGGCTCGCATTTTTTGTACTTGCTGATTCTGATATGCTTCGTACTGTCCAGTCGGTTCTTGTCGCTTTCGGATTATTTTTTATATTAAGGGCTCTTTATTTCTTTTTCTGGCATTCTGTTAAGTACCAACCAAACTCTCTACAAATACAAATAAAGTATATCAATGTAGTGAGTATGTTTTTTGTGGCTACCTTTTTGTATGCGGTAGAGATATTTTTGAACTTTTCTCTTGTTGTAACTGCTAGTATACAGTTTGTACTTTTGGTACTTTTACTCATGCAGCATGTGTATATACAGCGTTTGCTCAGAACTGAACGGTTGACTGCCATTGTCGGGGCATTTCTGCTCACACAAGTGTTCATAGCTATAGCATTTTTACCTTTTTTGGTTTATGTAAAAGGAATTGTCTTTATGTTAGTTTATTTTGTGGTTATGGAGTTGTATGAGAACAGTCTCAAAGGCGTGTGGAATAGAAAGAGTGTGTTGACATTGATTCTGCTGTTTTTCATTATAAGTGGTATACTATTAGCTACCACCCCTTGGTACTAGGGTGCATATTTTACGAATATAACAAAAGTAATATATACTAGACATATGGCAAAGAAGAAACTAAAAAAAGACGCAAAAGAAGAAAACCTCGACGAGATTGTTGATTCAATGTATGAAGATGAGGGAGAAATTGGCATGATCGAAAGACCACATTCACGGCGTGGGAGTTTTGCATTGTATGCTCTGGCCGTGGCTATTATTAGTTTACTAGGTGGTATTGTTGGTGAGCTCGTCATCAATAATTATTTGTACTACCAAGGTTATGACGCTACGCGTTTAGTTGAGAGGCAGAATGAAGAAACCGGAGATGAGCAAGTTATTGTATTTAAAAAAGAAGAAATCACAGAAGCTAATAATCAAACAAAAACATTACTTGAAAATATTGAACAAGTTGTTGTTGGCATTTACCTAAAACGTGGCGGAGATGAGCTTGTTGACCAAGTGTATCGTCCAGAAGATAAAGTAGGCAATGCGCTTGTTTTAACAAGTGATGGTTGGTTAGCTACTACTGTTACAGGTATGCCAGATGAGCCAAATAAAGAGCTTGTGATTATTACAGAATCAAATACATTACTTCCTATTGAGCGTGTTGTGCTTGATCCTGTCTCTGATATAGTTTTTTTGAAAGTGACAGCAGAGAATTTGAAAGTCATCAAGTTTGCTGATGAAGGTGATGTGTATCCAGGTTTACCAGCAGTTCTTATTGGCCAAACGATCCTAGGTCCATCATCACAGTCAGTAATTACTGCTGTAGAGCACCAGTATTATAGGCCTGCAGATGGATTTGCTGACACATTTTTGTCTACTGAAAAGTACGCAACATTTATAAAGGTACAAGAAGATATTGATGCTGCTTTTGATGGTAGTCCGCTTATTGATATGGAGGGTGCTATTATTGGGCTTTATTATACTGATGGTAAAGTTATCCCAGCACAGAACTTCATGGATGTATTTGAGCGATTTCTGCGTAGTGGAGAGATTGAGCGTCCTTATGTAGGTTTTAGATATATTGATTTAGCCCATACCATTGGTTTACCAACACTGCTTAGCGAGGATCTCCAAGTAGGTGCACTTGTTTTTGGTGATCGGGAACATGCAGTCACAGCGATCGATTCTGATTCACCTGCGGCTGATGCTGGGTTGTCTGTTGGAGATATTGTTTTGAAGGTTAATGATGATGATGTGGATGCTCGCCATTCAGTAACTTCACTTTTGCAAGAGTATCGTATTGGTGATGTGGTGCAGTTGACGGTGCAAAATAGTGGTGAGATACGCGAAGTTGATTTGCTGCTCACAAGCAGTGTGCTCGATGAGTAGTTGACAGGTATTTGGTTTTTGATACCCTAGAAATACATTTACAAATATAATATCCCTGCAGATCCTAAAGTCAAAAGCTTTAGGGTTGGGTCTGCGGATTATGGATGGTTATTGCTACATACTGTGTGTATACAGAGTGTGGTGTGATAGCTCGGGGTTTGTAGCCCGTAATCAACTACATCTGATGTCGTCTACTCACGTAGAGACTGAGTCAGTAAAGTGATGTAATATGTATCCGCTGCTGGCGGATATTTTTTTACATAAACAAGGTGGTACCGCGGAGTAAAGCTTCCGTCCTTGTATACGTATCTATTTGGTATGTATACAAGGATGGAAGTTTTTTGTTCATTACCATATAATCATATGTCGAAAGGAGACAAATATGAAACAATCATTTCGAACTCTTGGTATAGAGGATGAGGGCTTTATAGTAAAGGATGGTATAGTTATACCCCGCGTAGCTGATGTGTTGCAGTTACTTGTGCAAGGATGTTTGGAGCGTAATTTACTTCCGACACAGTTTTCAACAGAGTTATTTGCAGGCCAAATTGAGGTCAAAAGCGTTCCGTGTAGTAATGTGGATGAGTTGTTTTCACAAATTAAAGTATTACGTAATTACCTCTCTGATACAGCCGTCGGATTTGGTGCGTCTATTATGCATGTGGAGTTTGTGCCAGAGGATGAACTTGGGCAGCTGCTTGTGAATCCATGCAATGATCGTCACTTACGCTTATGGCAAACGCTTGATTACAGTGTACGCGTGGCAGCATCACAAGTTGCATCGTTTCAGATTCATGTTGGTGTTACGCCAGATGAGGCAGTGCGCATTCTTAAGTACGCTAATGAATCAGTGGTAAGGGATTTGCTGGAACTGGGCGACAATTCTGAAGGCAAAAGATTGAAGGCATATACTTTGGTCACACATGAATCTGGGTTTCATCCGAGTATGAGTACAATCAGCGAGCTTTATCGTCATACATATCGGAATAATTTTAACCCAAAAGATAATTGGGATTGGATAAGATGGAAGCCATCAACGCATACACTTGAGTTCCGTATGTTTGGTACTCATGAAGACTTATCTGTTCTTCGGAGTTACGTTGATGCAGTTTTGTATCTCGTCTCTCAGGCACTATAAACTAAAACGCGAGTAATAACTCGCGTTTTTTATTGTGGAAAAAGATGTTTGACAATATGGAGACGCATCGTTATAGTACATGCATTATGAAACAAATGCTATCCAACAATTGGTTTTTCTTTTATTACTTCTTTAATCTGGCACGTGGCTAGCAGCTTTTTCGTATAATCACCCAAATTTAGATGAAAGCGCAACTGGCCACAGGTCAGTTTTTTTGTGTACTGCTTCAAGTTTAAAGAATTTATAGTAGCACATAAAAGTACATCGAAATATTCATACATGATTAAAAAGGAGATACGTATGCAAATGCAACGTACGCGTCTGGAAAATCCAGATCAGATTTTGAATCACGGATTTGAGTTTGAGGGTATTCTAACTGACCAAAATGGGAAACTGCTATCGTTTGAACGATTGTGTCAGTTTAATGCAGATGAGCGCCCTGATTGGCTTGATTACGAATTTCTTGCTTTGCAGGCAGAGATCCAAAGCGACGTTTTCACTGAGTTCAACTCTATTGCTGGCTTTATAACAGAGACTCAAAACCGATTACGCGAACTGTTCAATCGTACTGGTATTATGGTAGTACCATTTTCAGGCATTTTTGATTCTGATTTTGAGGTAACAGAGGAGTATGTGTCAAAGGTAGCGGGCCGTGGATACTATCAGGAAGCATGGCAAAACATGCTTATACAGAAACGACAGGCAAATATCAGGTTCAACAGGTATGCTGCGCTTCATGTAAGTGTTGCGATACCAGCTAGTGACATTGTTCGTATGTTCAATATCGCTAACTTTTTTATTAATCCTTTTATGGCGCTGTTGTCGTCGTACAGTGACACTGGGCATTGCGAACGTGGTATGTATTGGCGGTTTGTTGATCACACGATCAAGCCTTTGTGGATAGATTCGCTAGATGATTATGATGAATTTATCAACAAATTTGGCATGCCGTTTCAAGGAAGTAAGCCGGAAAGCATAGTACACAAAGGGTGGCCGTGGATAAGGATTAAGCAAATTCCAAATGGTGGAACTAATGAGTTTTATCGATTGGAATTGGCGATGGGAGATATGTCGTTCTTACCTCAGCATATAGAGCATATTGCTGAGCTCATGGTTCGACTGATGTCTATTTTTCATTTTCAGCGCCCAGATTTTTATCCCGAGCAATTCGAACCCTCAATGCTAGATCAGCAGAATATCCAACTTGCGAATTGGTCTGGTAATTGGCGTGATGCTGTAACGCAGAACTTTCAAAATGAAAGCGTACAGATTGAGATGTTCTTGCGCCAGCTTGTTGGTATAGTAGTGGATGTGTATGATGCGCTTCCATGTACAGATTTTGTGACAACTATTCTTGATGGTGCCGCAACCGGTGCTGAGCGTATTCGTTCGCTGCAGCTGGCAGATCACAATGCTATCCGTGTGTACGCATTTAATACGTTTACTTCTTAATTTTCATCTGGCGTCGAAAATCGACGCCATCTCTTCAGTTTTGTTTATCAAGCATAGACAAAGGTGAAGAGATACATAACAATGAGCCTATGAACAAAATATATCAAGACATTAAAACCTTGACCCAGGAGTTGATTGTGTTTCAATCAACTGCTGATAAGCCACATCATTTAAATAATGTTGTAGATTTTTGTGCGCAGTTTTTTGAGGAGAGTGGTTTATTCATAAGACGATATGAGCACAATAATGTCCCATCAATTGTTGTGAGCAACAAAAAAACAAAACATTTTAATGTTCTGCTTAATGGGCATGTTGATGTTGTAGGTGCAAATCAATCAGACTTTGTACCCAAGATCAGTGATGGTAAATTATATGGACGCGGTGCACTTGATATGAAAGGGCCAGTTGCGGCTTTGATGATGGCTATGAAGCAGCATGGTCAAAACTATCCAGATCATAGTATAGGATTGATGCTAACAAGTGATGAAGAGATTGGTGGTCCTGATGGTGTGGGATATCTTCTTGAGGCTGAAGAATACACAGCAGATGTCGTTGTTGTTCCAGATGGTGGTGATATTGATCGTATTGTTACTGCTCAAAAAGGGGTTATAAGGTTTAAATTAACTGCCAAAGGTGAGTCAGCGCATGGATCACGTCCGTGGCTTGGTAAAAATGCTATTGCTATCATGATGGGTCTTAATGGTGATTTGGTGAGAGCATTTCCTGGTCCTACTGCTGAAGAAGATTGGAAGCCGTCTATTAATATGGGCACTATAAGTGCAGGTACAGCTGTTAATAAAGTACCCGCGCTCTGTACTGCTGGACTTGATATGCGTTTCACTGAGGAGCATGAAGTTGAAGAGTGGGTTGGAATAATTACTAGTATTTGTGACGCGCGTGGTGTAGAGGTGGAGATAGAGATCATAGGCGATATGTGTTTTACTGATTTTAATGACCCGTATTTACAACTGTTTAAAAAGGCAAACGAGCTTATCCTTGGAAGAGAGGTGCGGTTTGGTGTTGAAGCAGGTGCTTCTGATGCTCGGTATTTCTCAAGTCGTGGCATGCCCGTAATTATAAGTAATCCAGTTGGTGATAACATCCATAATGGTGGAGAATATATTGAACTTGAGTCGTTATATCAGTATTATGAGGTTCTAAGCAAGTTTTTATTAGATTGCCACTCTGTGGAAAACTAGCTAAGTTTAATTTGACAAAGCTACATACATGCTTTATCCTAAGCTTTGTATGGAAACGAAATTGCTTACAAAACCCACTACATACAACATGATCGTAGCTAAGACAGCTATTATTTTGGTCTTGGTTATTTTGATTATGCCGGTAGTTGGGTCAGTGTAAACGTTTCTATACAAAATTAAGGAAAACGTACTCGGACCCAAAAGGGATCCGAGATTTTTGTTTTTATAGGGTATACATACTACACATGCGTGTCTGTATAAAAACAAAAAAGTTTAATAAATAGCACGTTGAAATAATTATAGGAGATACAAATATGGCACTACCTGGAAAGGAATTTATTGGAAGTGACGTTTTAGGCACGCTTGCCGGTGAAATAGAAGCGCCCTTTGTAACATTTGTTAGTCCTGATGGACGAGTCATTACCCCTATGGATGAGGATGGTCAAAGGATGGTGATGGAAGTGATTAACAGCAGTAACTGCGTGACAGCATGTCCAGAATGGCGGTTTCATACCATAGAAGGTAAGACACCGAGTGTTTGGACAGGGAACGGACAGTCAATGCAAGGCATTCGCTGTTTGTATGAGCAGTTGTTCAAAGCAGGGCTGAAGCACAGATACAATATGATACCAGTAGCATGGCTACCTGGGAGTCATCTCGCTGGAATACCTGCTGACGAGGGGTATGAACTGTTGAAGAATCGCAAACCACAAGTATTAGAAGCTGCAAATGCTTTTTCTCTCCACGTTCATTTCGGAGTGAAAGAGCTTACTGATCGTGGTATCAGAGTTTTGAAGATGATGGATATGCTGTCCCCGCTTTTAGCAGCGATCTCTGCAAATTCGTATGACACTGAGTGTGGTTATTCATACCATTCAATGCGTTTGCAGAGGTGGTTGTCGTTTCAGTTGGTTCGTTTTATACCCCCTGAAGTTCAGGATGTTAAAAGTTTTCTGGAGAAGATGGAGTATGCTTTAAAGCATAAAGTAGCACAGCAATGGACGCGTTTGTGGTTTTTTAACAGATTTAGTATTTATACTGCGGAAAGCCGCATTTGTGATTTGCCTGGCTTGCCGTCTGAAGCGCAGACTTTGACAGCAACTATTGCATCACTCTTTCATGCCTTTTTTGTAGAAGGTGTTAATTTGGACGTTCCAGAAGATGACTTTAAACATGATGAGAAACTGCGCGTTAATATAGGAATTGCGACACTTGGATTGCAGAATATGGATGCTCATTTCTACAATCCCTTTAACCGCGGTAAGGAAGGATGTCTTGGCGATGCGCTGGAAGGGTTGATTCGTTTTGTAGCACCATTTATGAATGAACTTCAGTATCAACCGCAGCACGCAGCATTGATACAGCAAGTTAAAAATCAAGAAAATGGTGCAATGCGAATGATGCGCGATTTTCAAGCAGGAAGAAATCCGTACATGGAAGCACATAACCGGCTCGCTGCTGAGCTGGGTCTTTAATTGGTAGGGGTTATACATAAGAGCCCTTTAAACTCAATTCCTCAAAAGATCGAGGTAGTAGCATGAGTATGAATCATCGGTTCTTCGAAGAACTATTCGCAGACATATCATCTGAAGCCGCATTTTTGCGCGTACGTGATCGCGCTTGCCGGATGATAAATGTTGACCCATCAAGATTCCCCTGGGATATCTTTGGTTTTACACCCGTTTTGCTTCGGCGTAGTTTAGCTGAACGGATGAATGCACAAGGTAATGGTGTTTTGGATGTTGTCGGACAAGATGAGTTTATTCGTCAGCATTGGGCAGAAAGTCCATATCCTGAAACAAATATGATAGACCACCCTGGTCCAGAAGTACTAACAGCCACTTTGGATCATACAGTGGTTCGTCCAGAGAAAGAGAAGCCGTGGAAGACATTGATGCTTGAGTATCATATCAATGTTTCCGGGTGGCAAATGTTTCTACTGGTTTTGGCTGAAGCATGGAGAGAAGAGTTCCCTGCATTGGCTGATTTAAGTCCGTTTTGGCGACACGCATCACTGGATGAATACATCAAGGAAGTCAGGGAGGTACTTTTTCCTGAAGGTGATACTGAAGGTATTGATGTGGTTGTTGATGTGGCACCGGAAAAGCAAAAAACAAGGCATGATCATTTTGCCTTGGAGCATTATTTTGGCACGCCGGTTATAGGATTTGAAGTAATTCGTCGCGAAGGAAAACGGTTGTATTATAGGGATAACAGTACCAAGGTTTACATCCGCGGCATTCACTGGCGAGCGCTGCCACTTGATATTGAGGCGGCTGGTGCAGAGGTATATGAGCGCTATGTCGATTTCTTTTTTAAGAATCCGGTTGACGTAAATTGCTCACCCGATCCAAGATGGTTTTTTATTGGGCAAAAAAGCTCGATGATTCATACCGGTCATCTTGATGGCGTTGTCCCTTCCTGGGTTGTGAATCACTATTTCATAAGTGATATTCTACCTGGATTAGGGGGTGTGGAAAATATCATCATGAAACCCACCAATGAATTTGGTGGTGATGGGTTAAATCTCAAACCGTCGATTCGCGATTTGCGAGCTGCAACGCAGGCCGGTAACCAGTTGGCGCAGTCAAATGTTCAAGAGCGCTTTGCTACGCCTAACCAGGTTGGAAGTGATCACTTTGCTTTGGAGCTTCGTCAGATGCGTACTGGTAAAGATACCACATACTACTTTGGTAGACGCGCAATGCACAAGGGCGATGGTAATACCATGCACAACGTTGGCGCTAATAACCATGTAGAATGCGGAGTCTGTCCGGTTTTCTTCGTCTCGGATGAGTTCTATCGAAAATGGTCATAAGTGTATCTCTGTCTAATTAACATAAAACGGCTCAGCAAAGCTGAGCCTACTAATAATGTTTTTGAGTTACTCAAAGGTATTAATGGTACAATAGTAAGTATATTCATATGTCACCGCTACAACAAAGTTTACAAATATATAGATCAACACTACAGCAGTATAAGAAACTAGCTAGTATTAGTGATGTCTTGCTTTGGGATCGCGAGCAAGCACTTCCTGAGCAGGCCCTGCCTAGGCGTTCGCATGAGTTTGGTATGCTTGAGCGTATGATGCACGAGGTTCTCACATCATCAGAGTATGTGAGCGCGTTGCATGATTTATATGATCAGCGTGAAAATCTATCAGAGGCGGATCGTCGCGGAGTAGAGCTCTCAATGCGGAGTTATCACAAACAAGCTCGCCTACCTGCAGAGTTTGTGCAACAGTATACAGAGATTAAAGCCAAAGGATTTGAACAATGGACAAAAGCAAAACAAGCAAATGATTTTAGAATGTATGCACCGTATTTTGAAGAGATGATTGCTATGAGTCGGGAGTATGCCCAGATCATTGACTCTCGTCGTCCTGTATATGATGTGTTACTTGATGTGTATGAAGAAGGCACCACCTACGCTGATGTTGAGGTGCTATTTTCTCAGCTACTTCCTGTTGCGCAGAATCTTGTTCAAAATCATAGTGAGGTAGTAGCGGACCCGTTAAAGGGTATAAAACTTGATCCACATACCAAAAAAGCTTACTTAGAAACACTACTTGCTGGCATGGGGTTTGACTTTACTCGCGGAGTGCTAGGTACAGCTGTTCATGGACGTGAGCGTAAAGTGTCAAAACACGACACAAGACTATTTGTTCCACTTGGAAATGATGACTTGTTTAAAGTAATTCAAATAGCAATACATGAAATGGGTCATGGTTTGTATGACCAGTATGTACTTGATGAATACTCTGATACAGATCTTGACCGCGCTGTGTCTGTTAGTATTGATGAATCACAAGCACGTTTGTTTGATAGTTATATTATGCTTTGCGATGGATTTTGGGAGTATGCACTTCGTGAACTTGCTGAGTTTGAACCGCGTGCTAAAGACATTGACGCAAAGCAGGTTGCAAAATATGCACGAAGCATACAACCCTCACTTAATCGTGTTAATAGTGACCAGGTTGGTTATATCATACATGTTGCAATTCGTTATCAGATTGAACGAGATCTGCTTGATGGGGCTTTATCTATGGAAGACTTGCCAAAGAGGTGGGATGCAGATATGAAAAAGAACTTTGGTACTGAGCCAAAAACACTTAGTGAAGGATGTCTTCAAGATGTGCATTGGCCATATGGAATGCTTGGGTATTTCCCAAACTATGTCCTAGGTACTGCACAGGCTGCACAAATGTGGAAAGCATATACACTTGAGTACCCAGAGTATGACCAGGCCTTTGCTGGGGGCGATTTTACATCTATACGTGACTGGTTTAGTAGTCACATTTGGCAGCACGGTAAACGGTATGCACCAGAGACTTTGCTAAGGAATGCAACTGGTGACGCTATGCAGCCCCAATACTATATCGAGTACCTAAAATCCATTTATTCAAAATAACCTCACGCTTTATGATGTTTCAAACAGACAATCCACACACACAGATAGTTGAGCTTACAAAAGAGCTTATTCTATTTCAGTCAACAGCACAAAAGCCGCACCATCTTCAAAATGTGGTTGATTTTTGTGAGAATTATTTGAGTGAAAATGGTTTTACAATTAGCAAATACATGCAAAATGATAAACCGTCACTTGTAGCATCAACGCACGATACAAAAGAATTCGATGTGTTACTCGCAGGACATTTGGATGTTATTGAAGCTGAGCAGAGGGAGTTTGTGCCGCGTATACAAGGTGATAAATTGTATGGCCGTGGTGCTGCGGATATGAAGGGTTCAGTTGCGGCAAGTATTCTTGCCTTTCAAAAGGTTCACAAGACTAGACCTGAGCTCAAGCTAGGGCTTATGCTTACATCAGATGAAGAAGTAGGTGGGCAAAATGGAGCTCAGTATTTAGTCGAGCAGGGGTATAAGGCAAAGCTTGTGATTGTTCCTGATGGTGGTGCTATGGATGCTATTATCACATCCCAAAAGGGGCTTATATTTTTCAAGGCAACACTCCACGGGACTGCTGCTCATGGCTCTCGTCCGTGGCTTGGTGACAATGCGATTAATAAAGTGTGTTTACTGTATAAGGATTTACAAAAACAGTTTCCAAAACCAGAGTCAGAGGATGATTGGCGTCCATCAGTCAACATAGGAAAGATACAGGCTGGTAATGCTATCAACCAAGTGCCAGATAAATGCGAAGCATACTTTGATGTTCGTCTTACAGAAAAGCACTCATTTGATGAGTGGTATGAAATTATCAAAAAGGTTGTTAAGGATCATGATGCTGACTTTGAAATACAAGCACAAGGTGATATTTGTTTTACTGATTTTAATGACGAATATTTACAGCAATACAAGAGCGTAGCTGAAGGTATTCTAGGTCGTGAGGTGAACTTTGGTGTGGAGGCAGGTGGCTCAGATGCTCGTTTCTTCTCAAGCGCAGAGATGCCCGTGCTTATTACCAGGCCGGATGGAGCAGACTGGCATAATAATGGTGAATGGGTAAGTATAGAGTCATTGCAAACATTTTATGATATATTACTTAAGTACTTAGAACAGATTGAAGTTTAATAAAAATCCCGCCTGAGTGGCGGGGTTTTTCAGGGGTATTTATTTCTGAGCGCTTCTTCAGTGGTTTCGGTAATCATCATGGGGTTGTCATTTTCCTCAATATCAAAAAAGCGTATTTTTTTGCCCATTTTTTTACACATTTCAATTTCCATACCAACACCTCCACCAATTGGGCCAAATACCCATTGTTCATCGCAGCGATTAATGATGTTGTTTATACCCTCGGCAATGTCGTGCCTAGAGACTAGTTCGTAGAGAAAATAGCCAAAATTGGTAAATGAATTTATTGGCACACCTCCTTGGTCAATTACATATTTACAGATCAGAAGTGAAGCATGCATGAAATGGCGTGAATGAGAACAAAATACTAATTTTTTATCAAGTTGCCATCCGTTATAGTCACTAAACATTTTATTACTCTCACGAAAATCTGTAATGATTCTTTGGTGGTCAAAGGCTAGTTTTGGTAGATTATCTAAGTCAAACCAAGAGATATCTTTGGTTTCTGATGATTCTTTGATGTCGCCACTGATTACCTTTAGTGAATATGCTATTGAAATAACATGCCGCCTAGGGTCGCGGTTCGGCTTGCTATAAACACCAACCAGTTGGTTTATCTCTGTTTTAAGGCCAGTCTCTTCCCACACCTCGCGGATAGTAGCTTTTTCAGTTTCTTCTCCGTATTCAACAAAACCGCCAGGGAGAGCGTATTCATTATAAAAAGCTTCATCTTTTACTCCTCTTTTAATAAGTAGTATCTTGCCTTCATGAAGTACAATTCCATCAATGGTAAGTGATGGAGTTTTATACTGGCCGCATTCATCGCAAGGAAATTCCATAGAAATTGTATTTATGCTTCTACATGTATTTACGCATATAAGATGTATTATTGTCAAAACAGTTTATATAGGCTTTGTTTGAATATGTTCAAAGTTCTCCGCGCCAATACGCTGTTCAGATAGTACAAAGCCTTCACCAAAGTCAGCGCCTATATGATACCCAAGTACCTGCGAGCGCGCATAAATGTATTTTGCAAATCGGCCACAGTTTATAGCTGTTTTTTGAGTATTTTCTTTGTACTCGAATTGGCTTGAGTATGCACCAATAGCTTGAAGTTTTTCCTCAAAATAATCAGATATATTGATAGTAATATCAGGGGTAAATTCTCCATGGAGCATATAGTATAGTACTATGCGAGGTTTATGCGGTGGGCTGTCAGTCTCAAATGCTTTCATACCTGCTTTGAGTGCAGCGTTTTTTACAATATGACTAGTTGCAACATGATCTGGATGTCGATCGACCCAGTATGGGGCAAGTACTACTTCTGGTTGATGAATACGTATAAGGTTAGCAACAGTCATTATAGATTCTTCTGTGGTTGTTACATTCCCATCTGGAAAATTAAGTGCTTTTCGAAATGATGTGCCCATAATATTTGCAGCATTGCTTGCTTCTTTTGTTCGTGATTCTTTGGTGCCATTACTTGAGCGTTCGCTTTGTGTTAGGTCTATAATACCTGTTTTTTTGTTTTGTTTTGTATAACGGATGAGTGTTCCTCCTGCTCCAACTTCTACGTCATCTGCATGCGCTCCAAAGGCTAGTAGATGGACGCGATCTTGTTTGTTGTTCATACAGCGTAATTTAGTGTTTTAAGAAAAATAAAAATCCCGGTGCCTGACCGGGAGTCTCTTGTATAACGCGTGTATGTATTACAAAGTTATATCCCGATCAGGCATAGTACAAGCATTGCTGCATGAGCAGATAAGTGCTGTAGATATGTTAGGTCGAGATATTTTATCCATGCTTTTATGATAGCGCATTCAAAAGTAGTGTCAATAAAGGTACATGTGGTTTTTTGCTAAGTTGAGGTGATATATTGACAAATGCAGGGTATTGTGTTACTTTTTAGCGTGCTATTTGGTTCTTTTAAATCATGTATTATCTACTTTAAACGCTTCATTAACAGGTTTGTTTTGACCGGAGGTTTGTTATGAGTAATTCTAATTCATCACTAAACCGTACCAGAAGCAAAGTTAAGCCAAGACACTTGCTCGCAGGAGTATTGGGGTATGTGGCTTATTTTATCCTTTTGTATTATTTAATTTTGCCAATAATGGCATTAGCTACTAATGAGGATGTTGTCTCACAAGGATGGGTTGGTCGCTTTGAGGTTGCATCGTTTCTTTCATTTATGGGTCTCATTAGGTTGATTCAGGAGTGGATTTTGCCTGATAGATCGCGGCAAGATGAAAATCGAAAGGCAATCAACACAAATATTACTACTTGTGTACTGTCAATAATTATGATTGCTGTCGTGAATTTGAGCTTGTTTGATCAGATCCACATCCTGGAACTTATTTTTAGCTCAGTGCTTGGCGGGATCATTGTCGGCCTTGGAATTCATAATCTATTATTTTCCTGGATTACCCCCTTGATGGATTCTATGTTCGAAAAGATCACCAGTGGGGATGCAACCCGAAAAGTAAAAAATGTCATCAGCAGAATGACTACCAGGCATCTCATTGCCGGGACTCTGGGATTTGGTATCTACTTTATCTTTTTGTATTTTTTGGCACTACCGTTTGTTGCCGAGCTTGTTGGGGTGAAGGATGTGTCGTCTAGCTGGATCGGAAGTCCAGGAGTGGCATTGCTGATTGCATTCACTGGGTTTACTCAGTTAATGCATCATTGGCTGGCGCCTGCAAATACAGTCGATCAGATCAACAAAAAATCTGTCAGGCCATGGGTTATAACCACCACGCTCACCATCGTTATGATGTTTGTGACTGGCGGAGGAACTGGTCTATCATTTGAGCGCTTGTTCATCATTTCTTTGCCGACCGGGTTTATTCTCGGTTTAATGATTCACGCATTGTTATTCTCCTGGACTGTACATTTGGTAGCATTCATGCTTAGTTCAATCGTAAAAGAATAGGGGACAAAAATGCTTAAACTGAATTGGAGTGAGCTTAACTGGAAAAAAGGCATTATCATTTTGTTGACAGGTGTGTTTACATACCTGGTCTGGAATTACTTTTTGTTTCAACTCATTAGTGATATGGTTGATGGATTGCCGGATTCTACGTTTGCTCCGGAGACATCTTTTCAGTTATCCTTAATTTTTGCCGGCGCAGCAATGTTGCAGTCGCTGTACCTACTTGTTATGCCTAGTGGCATGGATTCGGAAGATATTCACTTTAACAGGTGGTTGTTACTAGCGATTCCGCTTTATGCAAAGTCCGTACAGGTATTTGTGGAAACAGCGGGGCAGCCGTGGCGTCTTTCACTATTGGTAAGTGTTATTGTAGCCGGCATGGCAGCGTTTATGCTTTATTTTTCATTTTTCGAATGGGTGCCGAGATTGCTTACAACAGCAATGGTGAAATGGGCGAAAGCGTAACGAAAAAGGTTAATTCAAAAATAGTAGATTCCAAAAGGAAAACAAAAAAACAGCATACAAGGTACGCTGTTTTTTATTTATCTATATGATCTTCAGACGGGGAGTATTTAGTATTTGAAATTGACCAGTTTGTTACAAATTGCCCAATACCATCGTTAGTAAGTTGATTTTTACGTCTGGTTGATTTTTGTGACCATTTTACTAAAGATTCAAAATTTATCTTGTAACGACCACGAACTACAATATAGGTGATTTCTTGATTGTGGATAGCTTTTCGTATTGTTTTGCCTGATACTCCGAATAATCGAGCAGCCTCAGAAACAGAAACTCTTACTATTTTAGTCATAAAGTATAGGTTATTCTAGAACTTATTATATATCATAATAAATATTCGTTCTATTGTCAAGTAGATAAGTGTTACTTTTTGGCTAAGAATTCGTCCTCTTAAGTAGAGGAAAATAAAGGATTATACTGTATTTTAGCCAAAAAGGCCTTTACAAATCTGTGATTTTTTGTTATTCTTCACTGGATATTTTATAGTATTTCAAGCATAATTTTGGTGTAACTTATACACCATATTTTCGTCTTATTATATGAAAGCCCTCCATAAATTAACAGACGCAATTTTAGTAGATCGAGTAGCAGCTGGCGATACCGGGGCTTTTGAAGTACTTTTTAAACGCTATTCAGCAAAGATATATCGCTTTATCTATTTTAGGATAAAAGATCAGGCAATTATTGATGATATGGTAAATGATCTATTCCTAAAGATATGGGAGATGATTCAGTCAGATACACGTATCAAGAACTTCCAAGCGCTTCTTTATAAGATGACACGTAATGCAATTATTGATCATTACCGAACACGCAAAGAGCATCTTGATATAGACACAGCAACTGACATCACTACAGATGAGGATATTTTTGAAGCAGTAAGTCTTGAAGATGATATCAGAGCAATGCTCAAGGTGATGGATGATTTGCAGGATAGTTATAAAGAAATTTTGCAACTGAGATATATAGAAGATTTATCACACGATGAAATAGCAGAGGTTTTGGACAAGACAACAGGTGCAGTAAAGGTTCAAATTCATCGAGCTATCAAACAACTAAAATCATTACATAGTAATGAGTAAAGAAATCAGACAATTGAAGAAATTAAAGGACGTGAGCCCATCGCTTGAGTGGCAACAAAAGCAATGGGAAGTTTTGCGTGCCCAACTTCCTAAAGTTGAGGCGCGAGAGTTGAGTATCTGGGAAAAGATTTCTTGTACTATGAGTCATCCGTCAGTATTCCGGCCAGTTGCTAATATGTTCGCTGTTGTGGTTGTTGCTATTGTTGGTTCATTTAGTATGGTTGCTTCAGCAGAAGAGACCACACACGGTGATGTGCTTTATCCAGTAAAGCAGGTTTTGGAAAAGGCGAGTGTTGTTTTGACTGTTAATGACTCAGCGCGCGTTGAAAAACAAACTGAGCTTGCTGGTAAACGAGTGGACGAGCTTAAGTCATTGGCTATTCGATTTGAACTTAGTGAAGGTAATGAGCAAAGTGTTAATCGAACAGTTCGTGACCTCAAGCGTGATATTGAAGCAGCAAAAGCAAGTTTTGCAGCAGTGAAAGAATCTGGTGACAAAGAAGCTATCATAGAGGTAGCAACAAAAGTAGAGCAAGATACTACAAAGCTTGTTCAAGAAATTGAGAAAGTAGCACGCGTGCTACCTACAGAAGTACAAGTAAGTATGGAAGAGGAAATCCGTGAAGTAGCTGCAGTTGTAGAGAGTACCAATGAGGAAGCATTTGAGGTAATTGTCGGCGGCGGTATTTTTGACACAACTGTTTCAGAAGATGATATTGCACAGAAGCTTGATGATCGTGTACGTATGGCTCAAGAACAATTTGCAGAACGTAACATCGCTGGTTGGGTAGCTGCAGCAACTGAGGTTGAAGAAGGTCAGTCAGAAGCACTTGAAAATTTACAAAGTCAGTACGATGAGACTGTAGCTGAGATTGAAGTATTGTTTGGGGAGAAAGATTATATGGGTGTATTGGCTGCTATTGCGGATATTAAGGATATTACCAAGACGGTAGATGACGTGATGACTGCTGAGGTTGTAGAGGGAGAAGAAGAAATCGTAGACGAATCAGTAGAAGAGGAAGAGGTGGACGAAATTATTGAGACTGAGAAGGAAGAAGAGGTAGCTGAGGCTGAAGACGCATCAACATCAACCCCGCCTGAGAATTTATAATAGTTATGTAATGAAGTGCTGTGTAGCATGTCATGTGTACGTGTGTACAGCACTCCATTTCACGGAGTTATCAGTTTATTGAAAAATAGTTAGCACTCGCTGCTTCGTAGGCACAGGAAGATCAATAGTCTTTCTCTGCCTGCGAAGAAATGCCAGAAGCATTTGTTCTCTAGGTTTTGTAGAGAGCGCAGGGGGTTTGCTAGCAAGCCTTACCTAAAAATAAGGCATTCTAGATGGCGCTGTATAAGTACGGCAATCGTCGCTAGGGACTTCTCTTATAAAGGGGTATCCCCTTGATCTTAAGTGTTAATGTAAAGGTCGAACCTGCGACAATGATTGTACGATTTGTATATCCATCGACTACACATTCCCTAAAATATGTGTAGCATCTTACTTAACAGAAAGGTTTAGTTATGAATTTACGACAGTTCTTTGTAGGAACATTGACCTTCGTTATGTCTGTTACAATGTCATTTGGTGGTTTTACTGCCAACTTTGCAAATGCAGCAGCAGGCGAATTGATCAAATCTTCCTCAAGTTCAACTGTATACGTAGTAAACCAAGATGGTGTTACATTACACCTCTTCCCAAATGCTGCTATTTTCGATTCATGGAATTACAGCTTTGATAACGTCACAACTGTTCCTGACTTGTCTGCATACACCATGGGCGCAGCTGCAGAAGCTCGCAGTGGTTCATTGCTCAAGTCATTTGACAAGGCTGACACTTACTATGTAGCAGATGGTACTTTGTACCCAATTATTTCAGAGACTGTGTTTTATGCACTTGGTCTCGACTTCGGTGATGTTTTTGAAACATCACAAGCATTTGTTGATCAATACCCAATGGGTGCAATGATTGATAATGCAGACTGGCACGTTAAAGGTCAGCTCATCAAATATGCTAATGATCCAGCAGTATTTTTGATCGGTGACAACAACACTTATCGTGCATTCCAATCTGAGTCAGCATTTTTTGCTAACCGACTCAGCTTTGATACCGTTTTGACCATTCCTGACACTGAGGTTTACACCCCAGGTGCATTGGTAACTGGTTTTGAGCACGGTATCTCAACTCCTATGGGAGTTCCAGGTGGTGCGGTAACTCCTCCACCAACCGGCAGCAACTTGACTGTTTCACTTGATTCTTCAAGTCCAGCAGCAGCAACAGTTGTTGTTGATTCAGGTGCTACCCACGCGCAAGCGTTGGTGCCATTTATCACTGTTCGATTCTCAGCTCCAGCTGATGGTGCTGTAACTGTTACCAGCCTCCGCTTCAAGCGAACTGGTATCTCATCAGACACTGATATTCAGGACACATACCTTTACGAAGGTATGGAACGTGTAGCATTTGGTGGTTCATTGGCTAACAACTACGTTACCTTTAACAATCCAAATGGCTTGTTCACAGTTCCTGCAGGTCAATCAAAGGCAATTACCCTTCGTATTGACCTTAATGAAGATGCAAGTTCAGGACAGACAATGGCATTCCAGCTTGAGTCTGCATCTGACGTAACCGCTTCAAGCGGAGCAGTATCAGGTAGCTTCCCAGCATTGGGCGCAACCATGTCTACTGCACAAGCATCTGATCTTGGTTTTGCTATCATTGGCGGTAGTTACACAACTCCATCAAGCAATGATACAAGCATTGATAGTGGTGAAGAGGACTTCGAATTATGGAAGTTCACTTTGACTGCTAACGACCAGGATCTTCACATCAAAGGTCTTCGCTTTACCAAAGTTGGTAGCGTAGATACTGATGACGTCCAAAACTTCCGTCTTGTACAAGGTGGTACAGAGCTCGGTACCGTTGCAATGATGAATAACGATTTCGAAGTATACTTTGATCTCTCAAACAATCCATTTGCAATTGATAAGGGCGAATCACGTGTGTTCTCACTTCGTGGTGATCTTATCGGTGGTTCAAACCGTGACTTCAAATTCACCTTCCAGTACCGCGACGACTTGATCATCGAAGATCAAAGCTTCGGTGTTCTTGTTCCAGCAGACTTAAGTTCAATGGATAACGAATGGTCAGTAGTCCAACCAAGTGGTGATTACCTCATTGGTACAGGATCATTGTCTATTCAAAAAGCAGCTGATTCACCAACCAGCCAAATTTCAGCTGGTGCTACCAACCTTCACATGGGTCGGTATGAGTTCGAAGCAACTGGTGAAGACATGAAGGTTAAGAACCTCTTGATCGCAGCTGCAACTTCTGAGACCAATGGTGGTCTTGATAACTGTCGCATCCTTGTTGATGGTGTACAAGTTGGTTCAACAACTGACTGTACTGAATACTCATCAACAGCAACAGTTACTCTAGGTTCAAGCTTTATTGCAAAGGCAGGTCAAACTCATATTGTTGATCTTTATGCTGATGCAAAGACTTCAACCTCAACCAACCTTCAAAACGCTGAAACAGTTCAAGTTTACTTGGCAACTGGTTCATCAAATGCACAAGGTATGCAATCACTCTCAACTGTTAATGCTCCAGCATCAGACACAGCAGCAAATAGCTTGACTGTATCAAATGCTAGCTTGACATTCTCAGAGTACACAGCTGTTGGTAACCAGACTCTATTGGCTGGTGCTAACGACGTAAAGATTGCTGCTATTCAAATCTTGTCAGGCTCTTCAGAGGCTGTAGATGTTGATGGTATTACTATTACTGCTTCATCAACTGAGGCAGGTTACCTCCAGAATTTGAAACTTATGATGGATGGTCAACAAATTGGTACTACCAAGACATCACCATCAACCAGTAACTTGTTCTCAGTCAACTTCAACGTTGCAAAGGGACAAGCTAAGGTTGTTGAATTGTACGCAGACCTCAAGACCACAGCTTCAGGTACTATTGAACTTGGTGCTGAAGGTTCAGGAACCGGTAGTGTAACTGGTAACTCAGTTACTGCTTCAAACGTTCTCTTGCAGGATGTAACTATCGGTAGCGGTGACTTGAATATCTCTGTAGATGCTTCATCACCAGAAGCAAGTCTCTTGGTAGCTCCATCAACTGGTCAAACAGTTGCTAAGTTCAAGTTTGATGCAACTTCATCAGACTTCTGGCTACACGAGTTCACCTTGATTGCTTCAACTTCAGCTATTGACTCTGTATCACAGGTCAGTGTTGAATACCCAACCGAAAGCGGTACAGCTACTGCTATTGGTAACTTCGGTGCATCAGGAATCGTAACATTCTACATCCAGGATGCTCCTATGTACATCGAGAAGGATGACGATGCAGTCATGACCGTAAAGGTTGATGTAGCATCAACATCTGGTTCAGGTGGTGCAGATAACGATGACAACCTCCGTGTTGGTTTCGATGTCTCAGGTACATTCAAGGCTGTTGACAGCGCAGGTACAGCTGATACGACTGGTACAAGTGGTGGTGCAGTAAATGAGGCTAATGACCTCTTGCCAAACACTCACCAGATCTTTAAGGCTTACCCAACTGTAGCCTTCACATCTGATACACCATCAGGAACACTCATCCCAGCTACAAATAGCTTGATTGCTAAGGTCCAGATTACTGCAACTGGTAATGATGATGTAACCTTTGAAAATGGTGACGGTAATACCCTCACCTTCCAGGTCTCATCAAACGGTGCAGCAGCTGGTGCAGCTGACGATGTAATTACCTTGAAAGATGACCAGGGTAACACATTGTGGTCAACCACAACTGGTCTTCATGAAAACAGTGAATTTACTGCTGACTTCTCAACCAAATCACTTGAGGTTGGTCAAGGCACTTCAGAAGTAATCTTCGTATACGCAGATACTTCAGAATTGGCTACAAGCGGTGAAAACATTCAGTTCTGGCTAGATGATACTGCTGGTGACATTGACTGGGGTATTAACAACTCTGGTTCATACAACCACGGTGACATTATCTTCCGCGGTGACCTCTACGGTGGCGCACTTGCTACACCGTAAGCAGGGTCTCTTTAAGAAGAGCTAGATCGATAGTGTAAAAACTATCAACCAACCCCGCACCCTTAGTGGTGCGGGGTTTTGGTTTTGTATAATATTTCCTGCCATCCTTTTAGTTATAAAAGGATATATTTTTTGTATATGACTAATCAATCATTAACATAAAAAGAAAGACACTCTAATGTACAAAATGAATTTTCTTTGCTAAGATATAAGTAATTAACTAGAAAACTATGCAAAAAAAGATTAGTATTATAATTGGCATTTTGATCGTGCTATTTGTTGCTGGAGCGCTTATTATGATGCAGCGACAGGAGGTACAGGCACCTGAACAAGAACAATCAGACGATATTGTGATAACAGAGGAAGGTATGAGCGCTATTGACTTTGCTTCGTATATTGCAAATGATGAAGATAATGTTACTGTGATATACAATTTGTCTGAAGAAAAGAAACAAGAGATTAGAGACGGCATTGTACTCTGGCAAGAGCAGCAAGATGGTGGTTCAATAGAGCCGTATTTGCAAGAAGCAACCCTGCAGTCATCTCTTGGAAATCACGAAGAAGCCTTAGTAGTACTTGATCGCGCTGCTGAAATATATCCGACAAATGTAACATTGCATCTTAATCAAGCAGAGATTAATCGTAGAACTGGGAAATATTTAGATGCTGCATATCTCTATGCTACTGCTATTGATCTCAATGATGATAACCCAAATTCATATTTGGGCCTAGGGGATTTGATTGTGAAGTTTGCATTTGATAAATCAATTGCTGAGCTTATATTTGAGACAGGTTTAGCTAAGACAGATGAGCATATTGACCTACTGACAGCATATGCTGACTACCTAGATGAAGAAAAAGATGACAAAGTAGCTGCACTTGAATACTGGAGAAAAGCCTATGAAAAGTCAGAAGTAAAAAGCATCAAAGAATCGATTGGTGAAGAGATTGAAAAGCTTGAACAAGATTTATAATAATATTTAGCACATGTTGAAATTCATTTATCAAACTGGTCAGTTTTTAGTCTACGCATCATTATTTCTGCCGCTATTTGTGCATAGCAGCTTTGTGTTTCCGTTTATTACACCGCGTAATTATGCGTTTCGTATACTGCTTGCAATTGCAGCAGCTGTGCTCGCAGTGTTGTGGGTGTATTATAAGGAGCTTCGTCCAAAAAAATCATGGCTGCATTTTGCAGTATTGGCAGTTATCCTAGCTAAGGTGCTATCAGGATTATTTGGTGAGAATTTATACAATAGTTTTTGGTCAGGCTATGAACGCATGGAAGGTATTCTAACGTGGCTTTATCTTGGTGTTTACTACTTTTTGATTGTTAGTGTATTTCGCACCCGTGATGAGTGGATATGGCTATTCCGTGTTTCGCTTGTGCCAGCTGCTTTGGTTGCTATCTACGGTATCATGCAGGCAGCTGGGGTTGATACTGCGCTAGTGGCACGGCAAGCACGTATTGAGTCTACACTTGGTAATGCTGCATATATTGGTGCATATATGGTTGTGCATATGGGCATAGCGCTTTACCTTATTTTCCGTGACCGCATCACTTGGGTGCGCATAGTTGCTGGACTTAGCTTAGTTATATCAACAATTGCGCTTGTATTGTCTGAGACTCGTGGCGCAGCTATTGGTCTTATTATAGGGTTCTTTGTGGCAACACTTACTACAGTGTATTTATCAAAAGCTGAGGAAGCCAGGCAGCGTAATATTGCAGCAGGCTTGCTCGTGGCACTTATTTTGCTTGCGGGAAGTGTTTGGATGTTACGCGATACTGCTGTAGTGCAGAATATTGGAATTGTGAATCGTGTAGTAACAATCCGTCTTGATGAAGGTACAGTTAATTCTCGTTTAAATATTTGGAAACTTGCAATTGAAGGATTTAAAGAAAAACCTGTGTTTGGTTGGGGGCAAGAAAATTTTCATCTAATTTACAACAAATACTATACAGTAGACATTGGTGAAGAGTGGGTGGATAGGGCGCACAACAACTTACTTGATCAGCTATCAATGAACGGCCTGGTTGGGCTACTTGCGTATTTAGCAGTTATTGGTTATCCATTTTACGCATTTTGGCAATACAGACGCAAGGATACACTGGTGGCTGGTATATTACTTGGGCTGTGGAGTGCTTATGTGGTACAAAACCAGTTTGTTTTTGACTCACTCAATACCTATATCCCATTCTTTATTCTGCTGGGATTTTCTCGTGAAATAGCCAGGGAGTCGCGCGACGAAGCTGAGCCTACACGTTTTGCGAATACAGCTTACCGTGCCAGTGATGCGCCAATCTTTTTTGTAGGTGCACTTATCGCTTCTGTGGTTTTAACAGTTGTTATTAACTTGCCTGGATATAAGGCGAACCTTGCAACTATTCAAGGTTTAGCACGCATTAGTGCGCTACCTGAGCAGTCGTATGAGTATTTGAAAGAAGCAGTCGAGTATGAAAGCTTTGGAAATAAAGAGATAGTGATGCAGTTGCAGCTTGCGCTTAATTCATACTTGCTTGATAAAAACTTATCTGATGAGTTCAAAACAGAGGCAGTGTTGTTTACAATTGACGCAACTGATGATGTTATAGAGAAGCACCCACATGATGCACGATTTATAGCGTTTGGTGGTAATATCAATCTTATTGCACGTCCCCTTGGGCCGCAGTATATAGTGCGTGCTGAAGAGTTTATGGAGCGTGCCATAGAGGTGAGTCCTAACCGTCCTGATCTTTACTTACAACTAGGTGAGATAGTACAGCTGCAAAATCGCAATGCGCAGGCGATAGAGCATTATAAAACAGTAGTTGAATTGGCGCCAACACGTGTAAAGACAGTTATGGCTGTAGTTACGAAGCTGAATCAAATGGGTGAGTATGAGCTGGCACTTGAGCTTGCTGATGATGTCTTAAATACACACTGGGATGTTTTGAAAAATGATCAAAAAACAACAGTTGGGTCGTTATATATTCAGGCTCGTGATTGGGATAATGCTATAGCTGTATTTGAGGAGCTTGTAAATGATAACCCAAACAACGCAAACTACTGGCCACTGCTAGCTGATGCATATGAGGGCGCGGGTCGTTTGCAAGAAGCTGAAGCTATACGAGTTGAGGTTGATAAAGTTAAACAGCGAGACGCAGATTTGTAGGGTGTGATAAAATTTTGGATCTGTCCACCAAACGATACAACAAAATCCTGCCTCTGTGTAGCTAGGATAAGTACAAAAAAATGTTATCCCCAGAAAGTTTGGACAAAATCGACCCATTTACTTGAATGGTTATTTTTACAGCAGTATAATGATTATCTAATAGTGATGTATTATCCTATTTTATAAGTATTGTTGTAAGAATAAATTATGTATACAAAAAAGTTCAACAAGCTAGCACTTTTGGTGGTGGTTTTTTTGTTTGTCTTAGGTCAGCCAGGACTGCTCTTGGCTGCTGAAGAAACAGTAAGTCAGGAAGCGATTACCACAGAAGCTGCATCAAACTCTGAGAGCACAACAGTAAAAGAAAATACAGAAGTTGCTTTAGAGCCAGAGAACGAAGAGTTAACAGAAGTAGCTGATACTCAAGAACTTCAACCAGAAGGCGCTCAGGCGCTTATGTCCTTTGGGGAACAAGGAGTTGGTGATATTGAAAGTCCTGGTTTTTCACAGTTGCGATTATCGACTGATGAGACATCAGGTGCTCTTTTATACCAGTTTCCGCTCATTATCCCTCCAGGACGTAATAACATGCAGCCTGATCTGGCGATTAATTACCATAGTCACCGAGGTGATCATAGTAGTGTTTTTGGATACGGCTGGACGCTCAATATTCCATTTATCGAACGCTTGAACAAATACGGCGTAGATAAACTGTATGATGATGATTTATATTTTTACTCATCACTTTCAGGAGAACTTGCAACAACGACTACAGCTGGAGAGTTTCAAGCTAAGGTGAATAACGGCAATTTTCTTAAATACGAATTTTATCATAATACTTGGACGGTAACTGATAAACTCGGTACTGTTTATACATTTGGAGCAAGCACCAGTACACGGCAATACTACAGTACGAGTACATTTAAGTGGCTGCTAGAAGAAGTAAGAGACACCAATGACAACTATATTTCCTACGAATACTACCACGATAGTAATCAAGTGTATCCCAGTAAAATTACGTATACAGGACACGGTACAACTGATGGTATTTATACAGTTGAATTTATAAGAGAATCACGTACAGATGATGCTACTAGGTATGATACAGGCTTTGCAGTAACTACGAGCTATCGTATTGATGAAATTCAGATCAAAGTGAATGGAACCTGGATTCGTAAATATGCTCTAGGATTCGGAACAGGTGATAATGGTTATTCTTCAATCCTAACGAGCATTACTGAGTCAGGTCAGGATGAATTAACAAATACCCTCACGTTGCCTAGCAATAACTTTTCTTACAATATTAAAGATACCTCTTGGGAGGAACAAACAGGATATACTATTCCAGAAGTTTTTACAAATGGAAATGGGGTAGATTTTGGTTTAAGATTAGCTGATTTGAATGGTGATGGTCTTATCGATTTAATCCGCAGCCATGATGATACTACAAACTATAAGGATGTTTATATAAATAATGGCGATGAAACAGGATGGACAGAAGATACAAATTACACAATACCTGAATATTTTGTAGAAGGTGGAAACGGGACTTCATTAGGCGTACGATTGGCAGATGTAAACGGCGATGGCTTTGTGGATATCTTACGTAAAGACACTTCAGCTAGTGTGAATAAAGTCTATATTAATGATAAAGACGGCACAGGATGGACAGAAGATACAAATTACACAATACCTGAAGATTTTAAAGATGCAGGAATAGTGCTAATTGATATTAATGGCGACGGGTTAGTTGATATACTCAGGAGTGATTCAGGAGAGAGCATTAAGAAAGTTTATATCAATGATGGTGACGGCACAGGATGGACAGAAGATACAAATTATTCAATACCTGAGTACATAATTAATGGAGGTGAGGATGCAGGTGTTCGTTTCGCAGATGTGAATGGCGACGGTCTTGTTGATTTACTACGTGAGCATTTTAATGGTTCAACAGTTGATAAGACATATATCAACAAAGGAGATGGTACAGGTTGGGTCTATGATTCGAATTATTCTATACCTGAACACTTCAGCGAAAATGGAGATGATATAGGAGTGCGTCTTTATGATATTAACGGCGATGGCTTGGTTGACATCATACGTAGTAGCTATATAAACAGTACTGCAACGAAAAAAGTTTATATCAACAAAGGAGATGGTACAGGTTGGGCACAAGATACAGGGTATTCAATTCCAGAGTATATTGTAGAGTCAAATAAGGATGTTGGCACGAGAATTGTTGACGTAAATGGCGATGGCTTGGTTGACTTTTTAAGGAGCATGGACACAGGTCATGACATATATAAGGAGGTTTACCATGGTAAACCAAACCCAGCTGATTTACTCAAAGAAGTAGAGGAAAGTAGCAGCCTTGCTTTTGATGTTCAGTATAAGTCAGTACCAACATATCGGGATGGTTCAGGTGATGTGCTAAACACTAATATGCCGCAGATGTTTTTCACGGTATACACGAATACTGTGGATGACGGACTTGGTAATTATGCTACCACAACCTATGAATACGCAGGTGGGTATTATTACTTTGAAAGTCCGTACGAGAAGCAATTTGGTGGTTTTGAAGAGGTAATAACCACTGATCCAAACGGCAATATCACCAAGACTTTCTACCATCAAGGCAATGACACCGCTACCTCTACAGGAGAATATAGCGACGATAGATCAAAAATAGGAAAAGTGTATCGGGTAGAAAAGTATGATGATAGTGACAATTTATACGAAAAGTCTATATACAAATGGGAAAACTACGATCTTGGTAGTGATGCCGACTTTGTGAAGAAAACGCAAGAAGTGAGCTTCCTCTATGATGGTGATGCAGATCATAAAGATACAGCAATTACATATTCGTATGACAACACCAATGGTAACCTTACTTCACAAGTCACGTATGGTGAAGTGACAGGATTAGATAACGGCACATATACAGATACTGGTACAGATAAATTCACTACTACTATTGCCTATGCAGCTAGTTCAACACCATATATCCTAGGATTACCTAAGACAGAGACACTAGAAGATCAAAGTAGTAACAAAGTCGCAGAAACTAAGTACTATTATGATAACCTTTCACATGGAAATGTAGACAAAGGAAATGAAACAAAACAAGAGCGCTGGGTAGAAAGTACGACATACATTGATACCGAAAAAACATATAATAACTATGGTTTAGTAACCCAAGAAAAAGATCCACGAGATAAGGCTACAAACTATACGTATGATCAGTACGATCTCTTTGTTGCAACTTCAACTAATCCACTTAGTCAGACACAAGAGTTTTATTACGACTACTCACTCGGTCAGCCAAAGAAGGTTATAAATGCAAATGGCCATAGCTTTACCACAAGCTTTGATGCACTTGATCGTGTCAAAGAACAAAAACAGCCAAATACAGATACGCCAAGTACACTTGAAACAGTAACAACATATACTTATACAGATGGTACGAACCCACGTGTGATTGAGCAAACTAATTATCGTAATGGTACAGATACAACTACGCAGTATACGTACCTTGATGGTTTTGATAGGCCAGTGCAGACACGAAGTCAGGTGGAAGCTGCCAATACATACGCAGCTCAAGACTATACGTACACTAAGAAAGGACAAGTTAAATCTGAAAGTTTGCCATATTTTAGTACCGGTACCAGTCGTACTACCGCAACAACGACCGCAGATATGTTAACCAGTTACACGTACGATGCGTTAGAAAGAATTAAAACAGTAGTCAATGCAGTTGGAACCACTTCATATGCGTATGATCAATGGGAGACAGCCATAACTGATACTGAAAGTAATACTAAAGATCTTCACCATGATGCGTATCAAAACCTTATAAAAGTAGAAGAACATGAAGGCGTCAGTACCTATACTACAAATTATGAATGGAATGGACTACAAAATCTTACCAAAATCACTGATGCTGCAAGTAATGTTCGCAACTTTACGTATGATGGTTTAGGACGACTCAAAACAGCCCAAGACTCACATGCTTCAGCTGACAGTTACTATGGTACTTGGACGTATGGATATGACAATTCTAGCAATCTAACCTCAAAACTAGATCCAAAAAGCCAAACAATTAACTACACGTATGATGATATAAACCGCGTCTTAACAGAAAATTATACAGGTGAAGCAGGTACAGAAGTAGCGTATGGATATGACTGGTGTCAGTATGGCGAAGGCTTACTCTGTAGTGCTACATCAACAGCAGCTGTGGTTAACTTTATGTATGATCCAATGAGCCGTGTAACAGAAGAAGTAAAGACTATTGATGGCAGCTCATATGATACAGGGTATAATTATGACCGGTTAGGTAATATCACTCAGCTTGATTACCCAGATGGTAGTAGTGTGAAGTATACGTATAACAATACAGGGCTTGCAGAGACAATTCAGTGGCGCTCTGACAGTGGTTCAGCATGGAGTAATGTGGTAGAAGATTTTGACTATTCACCACTGGGACAAATCACATATCAGGATAATGCCAATGGCACTGCTACAACAAACACCTATGATAAAGATGAGCTTTACAGACTGAAACACAAAGTTACATCCTTAAGTGGAATGGAGATGGCAATGGCATCATTGTCGACAGCAATGACGCCTGCTTTAGCGCCGAGTGTTAGTATTGCCAATCATTCTCCTGTGTCCACTCAAGATGATGAGCTTATCTTCTTAGTGCCGCAGTCTCAAGTAAGTGTGTTAGATGGGTACTCTCAGAACAATTACTTTGTTAGTAGGTTCTCCTATGACGGCAGACTGTTAGCATTAAAGAATCCAATAGATGATACAATTCAAGTTTCGGTTGGTAATGTGTCAAAGTTAGGCCTGGCTCCTGAGTTAACAATAAAAAAATGGAATGGAGATGCAAAGTTAACGATCGAACCTGTAGCATTTAAAAGTGACTCAGAAGGTTACCAAGTCCAGTTTAATAGTGATAAGTTGGAGTTCAATGACAACGATAGTTCTTACCGCTTCTATGAAATAGAAGGTACTGATCAGTATCCAGACGGTGCCTTTGAGCTTGATGTTGTATTAAGCACGAAGCCAAAAACTAATGTATTTGAGTTCAATATAAGCACTCACGATCTAGATTTTTATTATCAACCCGCTTTAGATGTTCAGTATGCAGAAAGTAGCGAATTTGAACGATGTACGGAAACTCGATGCTATAAAGAAGGGAAGGTAGTTGAGTATCGACCAGAAAATGTAGTGGGCTCATATGCTGTGTATTCGAGTGAATATAGTGGCGACTATTCAAAACTGAATGGAAAGAACTATAAATCAGGAAAAGTATTACATATTTACAGACCCAAGATAAAAGATTCAGGTGGTGATTGGACATGGGGAGAGCTTAGTATAGATGAATCAAGAAACAAATTGAGCGTTACAGTGCCAGAAAAGTTTTTGGAGCAAGCAGCCTATCCCGTGATTGTGGACCCGACTTTTGGTTACGACACTATAGGAAGTAGTTGGGGGTATGCTGGAGATAAAATAGTAGGAAGTAAGTTTGCTGGTGCAAGCGGTACTGCTGAGAGTATTACAGTATACGGAGATTTGACAGTTGGTGGTGTGAACTTTAAATACGGTTTATATGATGCTACAAGCGGATATGATTTTGAGGAACAGACGGCTGAGGCTAGTTCAATAAGTGATGAATGGCTAACACTTAACTTAGATAGCAATGTCAACATTACTGATACAGACTATATTGTAGCTATATGGGGATCTGAAACAACTGATAGTATATCTCCTAAATATGATACAGGTGCAACAAATCAAGGTTTGTATAAATACAAAACGTATACAACAAATTATCCTGACCCATTGAGTAGCCCTAGTTTGGATAATAAGAAGTATTCGGTTTACGTTACATATTCTACTAGCACAGTAGGTAATGGAAATAATGTTAGCTCAATTCAGGATATATCCTACGATTACGATAATGTTGGGAATATAACACAAATCGTAGATACATCAGATACCCAAACATATAAGACATTAGATTTTGGATACGATGACCTTTACCGTCTTACCTCAGCATCAAGTACGCTTGCTACCAGTACCAGTCCAGGAGATTATTCACGTACATACACCTACAATGCGCTTGGTAATATAACCAATAAGTCTGATATAGGTAATTATTTATACCAAGGGGACCAAGGAACGAGTAAAGCAAATCCTCATGCTGCCACAAGCATTAATGGTCAGACTATTACTTATGATGACAATGGCAATATGACAAGTGATGGTACACAGAGTTTTGTTTGGGATTATGATAATAGACTTGTTGAAGTGGGTACTTTGTCTGCTAGTACTAGTACAGATGAACTGTTTGTGTATGATGACAGTTTAGCCTCAGGGTGGGAGGATTGGTCATGGTCTAGTACAGTGACATACGACTCATCTGAAGAAGTGTATGATGGAAATGATTCCATTAAAGTTGTATACAATGCTGCTTGGGCGGGGCTCTACATGCATACGGACGACGGTGTTAATATCGATGATATGGAGAGGTTGCGCCTAGCAATACATGGTGGTTCAACTGCAGGGCAAGAGCCAGAAGTAAGGTTGTATGATGACGATGACCAGCCACTAGGGTACATTGAGGTTAGTGATTATACTGATGGTGCGCTAGATGCTGATACATGGTATGAGTTAGATATACCTATAACTGAGTTTAATGTAGGCACTAGTACTATTGGGGGTATGACGGTAGTAAGCGATATAGCAAGTACAATGTATGTTGATAAGGTTAGATTTGCTGTTGATACACCAGGTGTGGTAACCAGTACAGTTGCGAGTTATGGGTATGATCATGCAGGACAAAGAGCATTACTTGTTTCTAACACCGCAACCACAACGTATGTGAATCAGTACTATAATACAGATGGAATAACTAAGACAAAGCATATTTATGCAGGACCTGCACTAATTGCAACAGTAGAGTATACTGATAGTACGAGTACATTGTATTATATTCACACAGACCACCTTGGTGGTAGTAGTGTCATGACAGATAGCTCAGGGACTATTGTAGGAGAGCATGATTACTATCCGTTTGGTGATTTGCGTATTAATGAGCAGTATACTGACTTTGATGAGCAGAGAAAGTTTACAGGGCACATGTATGATAGTGATACAGGACTTACCTACATGAATGCTAGATATTACCCTGGGGCTACAGGAAGGTTTTTGTCACAGGATCCAGCTGTTATTGTGTTAAATAGAGATTTGAGCAATCCGCAGACCCTGAATAGCTATTCTTATGTACTTAATAATCCATTATACTTCGTAGACCCTACAGGTACTACCGAAAGAGAGTTTTGGTCAGGTTTTGTGCAAGGAGGAGCTCAAACTGCATGGGATAATGTAGTTCAAACAGTACAGGCTGTAGCTCATCCTGTGCAAACATTGAGACAGATTGGTGATTCAATTTCGTATTTTGGAGATCAGTGGAAAGGCTTTATTGGTGATGTGGCTAATGATCCAAATAAAGTATTTACCGAAGCAGCTCAAGGCTATGCTATTACTGCTTCTGAGTTCTCACAGCTTTCTGATTACGAACAAGGCTTGCGAGGCGGTCAAATTGGCTTAGGATTTGGCGCTATGGTAGTATCTGGTGGTAGAAGTGTAGTAATGACACCAAAACAGGTATTGGGTAGTTGGCGAAACGTGAATAAAAACAGTATTACTGAGACAATCAAATATCATCATAGGGTGCATGGAGCCGGTAGGACTATATCTGAGTATACTCAAGATGGAAATAGTTTCTATAGCAAATATAAGGATCAAGGCAGACCGCATCTACTGAATAATGGTGAAACAGGTTTAAAAATAAGAGTTAAAGAAAATAATTACTATGGAATTTACGATTCAGACGGAAAGCAGGTTTCTCATGGTCCAATCAATGATGACAGATCATTTAGCGTAGAATAATTAATAACTTGTTTATGAAATCAAGCAAATCCATTGAAGATTTAAAAGCAAAATTTCAAATATTTACACAATCAAAATTTCCACCCGAGCCAGAAGGGCTAGATGTGATAGCGGAGCTAGATACTACAAGCGATGGCATCATATCAAATGTGCAGGCTCTATTAGAGGGTCGTCTTGAGGATGTTAAAGATTTACATTACCACAGTTATTTAAGAGATGCCTTAAGTGGTTATCAACCGAAGAATGAAGAGGATGAACAGAGCTTCAAACAATTTTCAGATTATTTTGAAATGATAGAAGATCTAAATGATTTGGTTGCACAACTAAAAATAAGGACTAATGATTGAGAGAGGCATAAGACTAAAAGATAAATTTGAAGAGTTCAAAAAACTCAAATTCCCTTCTGTTCCAATTGATTTAGACATAGCTGCTGAGTTAGCATTGGAAGATGGCAACCTGGCAGGATATGTAACGGGTCATCTGGCTCATGTACGTAAGAACTTTCAGCCCATAGATCTGAGTTGCATCAATAAGCGACTACAGGGGTATGAAGCAAAAAATGATGAAGAGAAGAAGGAAATCGAATATATCAAGGAGTATCTAAATAAGATGCTAGAATTACAAGATTTAGTTCAAGCGGATCTTAAACATAATTGAGTATGTCTGACGAAAAAGTAAAAATACATAAAATTATTGACCCAAGTATTAGAATAGTCAAGAACTTTGCCCCGCCTTTAGCTGCAGCTTTGCAACAACTCGCTTTAATTAATCCTGCTTTTGCTTTATTAATAGGTACAATGTCTGGCATTCTCGGTTATTACAGTGATTATGCAGGCAGTAAGGCGATAAATTTGATTGAAGAACTTATTAAGCACCAAGACAGATTTTTGTCAGAGATTGTAGAATCAGATAAATTCAAAGCAGTATTTTTTAAAATGCTGGGTGATTACATAAACGAAGGCAATGAGCAAAGAAGGCTGTACATAAAGAACTATATAATCAATATGGCTAGCGGTAAGTTTCATGAGTTTGATGAGCATACTAGACTTGTAACAGTATTGAATTCGATTAGTTTGAGAGAAGTAGAGTTACTGAGCTATTGGAAAGATGATGGTGTTGTTGAACAATATTACTCTACAAATCCACAAGCGCGCAATATTACTATTGATGTCTCTGAATTAGATAATATTTTGCGTAATTCTGGTTTACAACCTATTTCTTCAGGTTATCAAGGTAAATCTGAGACAAATCAATTGTTGCTTCAGTTGGGCTATAAGAATCTTTTATACACATTAGGTGCTGATAATTTTGGTTCAGGCGTAGAAGCCAAGACTAAGGGAATTACCGACTTTGGAAAGACTTTCCTAGGATTTATTTTGTCTGATTAGCTATTAACTTATTACGAGGCAAGCTCATGCGGAGTACTCTTGGGATTTTTCTTCCATGCCCAGTATTCCTACTGAGTTTAGGAAAGGCGGTTCTTACCACACTCTATCCACTGTTTTGTTCATCTCACCTATAAAGGCTAGACTAATTGTCTGTGGCCTTACCGCTATAAACTTACCTCAATCATATTGATGACGGACTTACAAACATAGCGCAAGTTGATAACTGTTGGTAACTTTTACGAGCCTGTGATACGTTAAAGACATACTATGGATTCATAGAATGAGTTTATGAAAAGAAAGGCATTATCCAAGAAGGTACGATTTGAGGTTTTTAAGCGTGATAAATTTACTTGTCAGTATTGTGGACGAAAGTCACCAGATATCTTGTTACATATCGATCATATAGAACCAGTTTCAAAGGGTGGTGATAATGACATAATTAATTTGATTACTAGTTGTCAAGAATGTAATTTGGGGAAAAGCAATAATCAATTAAGTGACAACTCCGTTATTGAAAAACAAAGAAGACAAGTGGAAGACCTGCAAGAAAGAAGAGAGCAAATTGAGCTTATGTTTGCTTGGAAGAAATCACTTTCCAAATTAGATGAGGAGACGATTGAGATGATAAAAGAATATATTCATTATAAAATTACGCCTTTTAGAATCAATGAAAACGGAGAAATGACTATAAAAAACTTACTACGCAAATACGATATTCCTTCATTGTTGGATGCGGTAGATATATCGGCGGATACTTATCTTCGATTTTCAAATGATAACGTGCTTGATAAAGATAGTGTGGAAACTTTTTTAGGTAAGCTAGGGGGTATCTTGTTTAATCGCAATCTTAGTCCCATAGATCAAAAACTCGCTTTTATAAAAAATAAAGCAAAGTCTTCATTTAATTATTACGATCCGAGACGTGGTGCTATTTTGTTGAGTCAATATGTAGCAGCTTTGAAAAAAAATTGGCAATACTCCGATAGCCAAATTATTGAAGATATTGATAACGAACTAGGCCCTAGGCTTGAAGAAGCTCACAATTGGTCACAGTGGAAAAACTTAATCGAGACATGGATTGAAAGTATAGAAAAAAAAGAAGAAGATAATACACCTCAAGTGGTAATTCAAAATAAACAACAAGAGCAACTGAAAGCTCCTATTCAAGGGAGGATAAATGCATTAGAGGAGAGTATTGCTGTATTGGATTATATTCTTTCTGCGTATCCAACATTTAACAAAGTCGAATTCAAGATTGCATTATACGAGGCTTTGATTGATTTTGTTAGAGACCAGAAAGAGCTTGCTATCGATGAATTACGTGAATATGAAAATGATGATGTTGATAGAGGGATGCATATTTATAATTTTACCTCTCAAAACAAATTAGCCACACATTGGGGTTACGATTATGATGAGATGCTCGAACTTGTTGATGATAGTAAAGAAGATGCTGAAAAGTTACGCTTACTTATGGGATTAGATGCGGTTGTGTATAGCATTCTTGAAAAGTTATTTGATGAACACTTTTTCTTCAGTCCAAGCTGCTATACTTTTGATGATTTATCTTTGATAAGAGAAATGGCGATTGAACGTTTAGAATCACTTAAGAATTAAATGTTTTCATATCATCAAAAGTAGAGCGGGTGTATGGGAGCGTAAGTTCACGGGTCATGAATATGACGGGGATACTGATCTGACGTATGCGAATGCTAGATACTACCCAGCCAAGACTGGTAGATGGTTGAGTCAGGATCCAGTATACTTAGGTATGGGTATTCCTGGAGTTGTAGAAATTGGCGCAGGTAGTTCGCTCCAAGGATACTTAGCCGATCCTCAAAATTTAAACAGTTACAGCTACGTCAATAATAACCCTCTAAAATACGTTGATCCACTTGGTTTAGACAAATATGAATTTAACAATGGAAGCGTTGTTGAAACTTCAAGAGGAGTAAGTGATGGAACGGAAATCACATATCGCGAGCAAGATGACATTAATATGATAAATCATAACGCTGAACAGGCTAAGCATATGAGTAGTATAGATTTTGCCAATAACGTTAGGTCAGGAGGACCTTGGGATTTCAAGAACAGTGAAGATGTTGTGGATAGAGGAAGAGAATATTATTTCTTTGATGGGCAACTTGAAACACCAGAAAGTTTTGGAAATTTGCATTTCGGTTACACTGGTTCCGCCGCTGGGTTTTCAAGAAGTGTCTTAACCGACGGAGCTGGTTTTGCTCAATTGTATAGCGGGACAGAGACATTTAATCCAATAGCGAATTACGATGATCCACGGGATACGAGAAATATCAATACTGGTATAAACTCTTATAGAAGAAACCACGGTAGGACATTTAATTTAGAAAGAGGTATCATTAATACTGCCTACTCTAATCCAATAGTGAAAACCATATCGAAAACGGCTAGCACAGGATGGTATCTGACAAATAAAGTTATAAAATTATTTAGTGATTAAATCTATGGATAAGAAAAAAATTATACCATTAGTCATTTTGGTCATCGTGTTAGTAGTTGTTGGAGTTTTCTACTATCAAACTTCCAATGAGAAAGTCAGTACTGATATAGTTGATACATTTAGTGAAAATCAAATAACTTTTACCGATATAGCTGAAAAGTATATTGATGATTACACGCCATTGTATGAATTTTGTAAGACTAATGATCGTGACTATAAGATAGGCGGTTACTTCTTTAGCTCCAAGGATTCAGTGGTAAAATCTAATCCCGCACCTGCTGGAGGAGAGGAGCTTAACTACAATGAGTTTTTGCTGAAGATTGATCTCACAGATGAAGAGTTTGACTACTACATGGATTTTGTTAATGCTTTTGAGTCAGTGAAATGCATTGAAGGTGATATTAATTTTAAATACGGGAAGGAAAGGGCTGTAATGTTCAAATCAGAATATTCTTCTGATAAAGAAGGATTGGTATATGTAACTGATGGTTCAATCTCTGAAAATGTCAATAACCAGTATTTAGAAGAAAACTTCGAGGAGCTTACCAAAATAGGTGATTCAAATTGGTATCTGTACAAGAGGCCGTAACTAACAAATTTCTTAATGGATAGTAAGAGGTATTGGATAATATTATTGCTTTTGCACCTTGTAATATTGGCCGCTATTATAGCTGGAGCTTACTTGGGATTTATTCCCACCGAAATTGCATATATCCCTTTCTATGATTTTATAGGACACTTTGTTTTGTTGGGGATTCTCTCATATTTACTCCATAGATCTCTCAATAGGAAACACTTTGCAAGAGTCCCAGCAGCTCCTTTGCTGGTTACCGGATTGGCAATAATTGAAGAGTTTACTCAACTCATGTCTTCCATACGCGCATTCTCATTTCTTGATATGTTCGCCAATGTCATTGGTATATGGACTGCTTATTTTATTGATGTGCTATCAGTTAAAAAACTAGGTAGTAAGATTAAAAGTAAAATAATAATTACAGGTATCGTGGTTGGAATTGTAGTAGTAACTACGGTTGCCTTGATTAAGGCAGGTGACTACTTATTGTACGGAAATCTAGATAGAGAGCAGTTGCAAGAAGTAATCCATCAAGATCGAGTTTTTAGAGTCTTTGACGAAGAACCGCCTACTTCATTTAATTCAGGTCATAAAGTTTTATCTCTCTATAGCAATAAAGGTAAATTGTTGGATGAAGTAAAGTATGGCGATCATCCTCTCATAATAGAGTTAATTAATGAAAACACAATACATTTGTTGATACCGATAACTTTTTATGAACGTGATAATATAGAAGATATAAATTCTAGAATAGATAGAAATAACTCAATAGGCGATTACGGCATCGAGCATCGTATTTTTGAAGACCCTGCTACTTCAACAAAAGACTTTAAGTATCCTCGCTAAAGTTAGGTTGATGTTATGCTTACAAAGACCAGGCACTAGCCTGGTCTTTATTGTCGGTAAGTTGTTGGTAACTCGAGCTTCGCAGAATCAGTGAAATATACTAGGATATACTGGACTTTTAGGTCTATAAGAGCTAAAATGTCATTGACAATTGAGGTATACCTAACCCCATAGATTTTGTGTCTATGGGTATGGTATTAAAACCCAACGAAGATACTGAACCTCACGTTCAGCGACTCTTCGTTGGGTCATATCGGGAAACTGGTATGGGATCGCAAGATCCAGCTGGCGTGGGGCTTTGTGTTTTACGACCAGCTACTCACGCAAGGTCGTTTTTTAGTTCTCAATTTCAAAATCAATTAACTAATTAAATAAATAACTTTATGTCCGATAATAATAAACCAAAAAAGAAATGGTACAAACGAAAATGGGCGTTTGTATTGTATTTCTTTCTATTCGTAGTCATTGTTGCAGCAGCAGGAGATGATGAACAATCAAGTACTACACAAGTAGTAAATACTGAACCCATAGTTCAACAAGAGATAGTGCAAGAAACTACAGAAGCAAATCAAGTTAGCAATCAAGAACCTGTTACCAAAACAGAAGAGCCAGCACAACCACCAGCTCAGAAAGTAGCAGAACCAGAACCCGTCAAGGAAGCTCCAAAACCACAGGTGCAAGAAAAGTCATACCAACAGGTATTTACTTTCAGTGGTAATGGAGCCAAGAAATCAGAACCATTTACCATTACTGGTAGTAGGTTCAAAATCAAGTACGATTGTAATGGTGATTTGTGCCAGGCATTTCTACACAATACTAGAAGTGACTTTGATCTCGAGTTAATCATGAACTCAACAGAATCAGTCGCGGATGAAACTATTCTCTACGGATCAGGTGAGTATTACATTGAGGCTAATACTATTGGTAGTTACACCATGACGGTAGAAGACTATCGTTAGTCTTCATCATCGCTCACAGTATACTGAGGAGCAACTTCTCTGGCTTTCTTTTCAAAGAGTGCAAAGATGTTGTCTACAGCATCTTTAGCCTTAGGATCAATTGGCTTTTCATGTTTGATCTCATTGATAAAGTGTTTCTTCTCAGTAAACTCTGGATCTCTACATTTGAGCCAGAAGATTATTGCAGACAAATTACTGTGACTTATGAGTTCTATGAGTTTGGATTGAGCTAGTTCATTTATGGTCGTAGTTCCTTCTCGTTTTGCAATATCTGCTAGTCCTGCAAACTCTTGGTCATCATGATACCAACGGTAATACGTAGCTTTACTGATCCCAACCTTTTTACAGGCTACTTGTATCACAGGCAATCTTTCTAACATCTCAAGCATTGCAGCTTTTTGCTTGGCTATTCTGGTTTCTACAACTTGAGACTTACTTTTTCTTTTTCGACTGGCCATAAGCTTTGGTATTACTGATTAGCTCTGCTTTGGTTCCAGTTAGGTGTTCGTATCGTTTGATTATTAAGTCACAGAATATTGGTTCTATTTCACAGCCATAGCAAACACGATTCATTTGCTCACAGCTGACAAGTGTAGAACCACTGCCTAGATAGAGATCTAGTATCACATCTTTAGGCTTAGTACATCTACGTAATGCCTTTTCATGTAGTGTTGGTGGTTTAGCAGTAGCGTGTTGGTATTCTGAGCCATTAAGTCTTTTTACCAGCCAGATATCAAGCATGTCTAAGATATCTTCACTTATGCTATTACCAGTCTCAATATGCTTGTTTAGAATCTCGTTAAATGAAACATGCTTTTTAGCTAAGTATGGTCTACCACGCGTTGCATATACACATGGTTCATAGCATTTATTAAATGCTACTTGTGGAGTAGGGTTCTGTGAGTTCTTGATCCACATACATACTCGCTTGTTATTAAGCTTATACTTAGCAAAGAGTTGCTGTACCAGCCAAATGTACTTCTGGTCACACCAGTAAAATACATGACAGTCTTTGTGTGCTACTGATAGTGCATTTTGTAAGCCAGAACTCAAGAACGCTTTATAGTCAGTATCTGACTTACTGTCTTTTACCGTACCGCCATAATTAGCTTTACCTCCAATGCCTTTATTGTAATCAATGTTAATGTTGTAGATAGGATCACAATACAGCATATCTGCTTTTGTTGTGCTCATTAACTTCTTAATGACAGCAGGATCATGAGCATCACCGCAGATCAATCTGTGATTACCCAATTTCCACACTTGCCCAAGTTTAGTCTTGGGTTTTTTAATAGCGTTAATTTCTTTTTCTACGTCAAAGTCATCATCTTCTGTTTCGAGCACATCACCCCAAGCGTCTTCTAGTTCACTGGTGTCAAAACCAATATCAAGTAGGGAATCTACATCAAACGCTTTTAGCTTTTCCCAGTCCCATTCACCAGTATTCTTGTTAAGGCGAATGTTGAGTTCCTTTTCCTTCTTCACACTGCCGATATTGATATATGCAACAGGAGCTTCTTTGTGCTTAAGCTCTTTAAGAGCTGTAAGTCTCATATGACCACCAATAACGATATTCTTACGCTTTGGTGAGCCGTTAACAATAATTGGGTCAACACAGTCAAAGCGTTTGATGCTTTCTTTAAGATCAGAAAGCGATTCCTTCGACCATTTACGAGGGTTATATACAGAAGGCTTGAGGTTATTGATTGGTACATACTGTACCGAGAGTTTAGTATTGGGCATAGTGTTGTAGTTAGTAGTAATATTTTGTACAAACTAAATAGCTGACCATACAGTGGTTAGCAATGTTATGCCCAACAAAAAAAGACTATACATCATAACAATAACAACACCAAAGTAGTGGTTTTATTATCATGATCTATAGCCCTTGAGAGAATAGTTCCTTTGCCGTTGGCTGGAACTATACAAACAGTCTTTCTACAAATCTATCGAGTCTCGCTTTCTGCTCTGTTTTGTTGCCATAGGCCAGGCATTGAGCGTACTCTGTTCAAGTGATCTGAACTGATAGAATGTATTCAGTTGTACTTTATGAAAGTATAGCATAGTTTTATGTTTAGATAGAATTGTGGATAAGTTGATTCTTTAGCTTAAAAATGAGATAATCCTAGTGTTTAACTAATATTTATGGAAATAAAAAAATTAGAAATTAACAATTTTCGTTCAATCAAGGAACTTATTATTGAGCCAAATAGTTTGAATGCTTTAGTCGGACCGAATAGCTCGGGCAAGACAAATATCTTAAAGGCTATAGATTTAGTATTAGGTGAGGGTTGGGCCACAAAAGCAAAAGTAGCCCGTGAATTATTTCATGACACTTCTCAAAACATTTTCATCAAAATTACTTTTAATGAAAGAATTCCTTGGTTGTACTATGGAAAAAGTATTGCCGTGAATTGTGTTACGTTAGAAATGTCTTACCAACCGCTAGAGTGTACTGTTAGACTCTGGAGTGATTATCCAAACGATAAAAACGGAGATGGTTACTACTTGAATGATGTTTTTAAAAAACAATGTCATTTTATTTATATTCCAGCACACCGGGATTTATCTGCTCAGATGCGTGTAAGTAACTGGACTCTCCTAGGCAAGTTAATGAAACTGGTCTATGACAATTATGTTAATGAATATGATAGTGAAGAAGATTTAAAAGAAGAGTTTGAGCAACTAATGGAACAGCCCAAAGAGTTTCTTGAGAATGATTTTAATCAGAGTCAAGATATTGTTACTTTTAAGAATTTTGTTGATGAATTTGTTAACAACTGTCAAAGTAATAGTACCGGCCTAGCTACTGCTTTTATTCCAAGTCTAGATATCTATAACTTGAATTGGTTCTACAAGACTTTACAAATACATATTAAAGAAGAGTTTCCGGAGAAAACTTTTGATGTTGAGGAGGTGGGATCTGGCATGCAGAATATTATATTAATTTCGCTTTTTCAATCTTATGCTCGTTTAGTGGGTGGGAATGTCATATTTGGCATTGAAGAGCCTGAGATATTTTTATATCCACAAGCGCAAAGAAGTTTGTATGATTCATTTAAGGAGCTTTCTGTTGGTTCGCAAATATTTTATACAACACACAACCCTAATTTTGTTGATGCTTCAAGGGCTCATGAGGTTCACTTGGTAAGAAAAAATCAAGAAGAAGGTACTTTTATTCTTGAAAAGGATCCAATTATTAATCAAGAAGAGGCTGGTCAGCAGCAATTTAAAATTTATACTCAATTTAACTCAGATAGGAATGAATTATTTTTTGCTCGGCAAGTTTTGTTGGTAGAGGGTGATTCGGATAAAATACTGTGGTCTACGCTTTGTTCGGAAAAGTGGGGTATTGATTTAAATAAGGGCGGAGTAGCTGTCATCGAGTGTGGAGGAAAGGGCGGAGTGAATTATTTTGTGGGTGTATGTAAGTTAATGGGAATCGAAGATTATTTTGCAATTTGGGATAGTGATGATGAGAATTATAGCCCTAACCATGATCATTTATCTGATCTACAAAGTAAGAATAAGGGATTAGAAATTCCAGGTAATATAGAGTCCTTTTTATCACAAAAGTTCCCACAAAGTTCTTTTAGGACCGATCATAAAGTTGAGGATTCCTATCTTTGGGCTCTTCACGTCAAAGAAGAAGATATTCCAGAAGAATTTGATAGTGTAAGAGATTTTTTAGTCAAGTCTTTGCTCAATAAAAAAGAAGAGTCCGGGCAGCAGGAAGATGTGGCAAATGTTGACGAAGATGAAGATATTGACAACATTCCTTTCTAAGTAAACTATGTCAAACTTAAAGACAAATGATAAGCAGATTTTAGAAAAACTCTTTCAAATGGAGAGTGGTTATGTTTTGAATTTTTCAGATCGAACAATAGGAGAGTTTTTTATTGATAATCTCGATATCGATATATTTTCAGAAAAATATAATTATGCTTCAGGTTCTAAGGCAAATAGAATGAGAGGGTTTTGGGCAGAGAGCGACGATTCCTTAGTCGCTCGTTCAATTATTGAACTTATTGAGTATATTGAAAACCAAATATTATTAGAGAAGTTTAATCAAGAAGAATTTGATAAAGCGCTTATAGAACGGGCAAAGCAGATTGCCTCGAGCTTAAGCGGTAGCTTAGAACAAGGGTCTGACCATAAAGGTGAGATGACTGAAGATGAATTTATCAGTAAAGATTTCCAAGAAATATCAGTAGATGAGCTAGAATTTGATAGCGTGATTACCAAAGTACTCAAGCAACGTATAGAGGAAATCCAAGGGTGTTTAAAAGCAAAAGCTTCATTAGCTGTTGTATTCTTATGTGGTAGTACTCTTGAAGGTATATTACTTGGAGTTGCAAGTAAGTTTCCAAAAGAGTTTAATCAATCTAAGTGTGCTCCGAATAAGGACAATAAAGTACTTCCTTTTTATGATTGGACTTTATCTAGTTTCATTGATGTTGGGCGCGACGTAGGAATTCTTGGTGAGGATGTTAAAAAGTTTAGCCATTCGTTAAGGGATTTTAGGAATTATATACACCCTCATGAGCAAATGAGCTCAGGCTTCGATCCTCACGAACACACCGCAAAAATTAGTTGGCAGGTTCTTCAAGCAGCTATATACGAAATTGTAAATTATAAATAGTCATGGACATAAAAAAATTGAAAATAATGCTGTAGTTATGATTGGAAACAAAGCAATTCCAGGCTTTATTGCCGAAGAAAAACATAGTTGTGGCGAAAAACAAATTTATCATGAAAAGTATGATGCTTATTTTTGCCCTAAGTGTAATGTTTGGCTAGAACATTCATACCAAGATAACACCTGTGACTATTGTAAAGGTAGGCCAAGTGACCCGTTGTAAATTTAATATATCCTTTTTATCTTCCCCTCAACGCAAAATCGAATTTTACTAGCCTCACTCGGCTGATCAGGGTCTTCATACGCTTTTAACTTCACAGGCACAAATCCGTGAAGTGTCACATGGTCATTCACAAACACAATCTTCTCAACATGATCTAACATAAACTGTCTTTTGGTTTCAAAGTCAGTGCATTTTTCTAATTGAGCTTTGAGTAGTTCGCAGTACTGCCGCACACTTACATCTATTACGGATTTCTTGTGCAATACTGGAATCTTTTGAATCAGTTCATGTCTCTCTATTTTCACCTTGTTAATCTCATTGTCATACTCTAAGCTTTTCTTTCCATACATATCTCTGTCTAAGTCTCCTGTAGCGTATAGTTCTAAGATACGCTTTTTTTCTTTGTTTAGTTTTTTGATATTCAAGTCTATAGCTTTAAGACCTTTCTCCATTCTTTCCTGAGCAACCTTAGTTTTTTCTTTACTATGTTCTAAGTGTTTCTTTAATTCTTTAGGAATAAGGATAGTATTAGTAAACATATCCATAACACAATTTTCTAGTAGCTCAGACTTTATTTCTTTATTGTCACACCTTTGCATCTTAGTAGATTTTGCATGCATAACTTCTTGAGCTTTATAGCTACACCTATATGCTTTCTTGTGATATATCTTTTCTACCTTAAGACGTTTTTCTTTGTAATACCTTTGATATGCAACAATAGACTTACCACAAGAACCACAGACTAAGAGGTTAGAAAGTAGTTGTGTTCTCTTGGGATTCCTATAATGCTTCTTATTCCATTCAAACCTCTTTTTAACTTTTTCAAACAAAGCAATAGATACTATTTGAGGTACTGTAACCCCAATCCATTCTTCTCTTGGTCTATATACTTTCTTACCACTAGAATACTTAATACCATGTATAGGATTAGCATATTCTCGTACATAGTGTTCAGTATTGTAGTATCTAATTCCTGTATACACTTCATTTTGCAAAATATATTTCACGGTAGAGTTATGCCATACTTTACCACCACATTTTCTAGGAATCTTTTGTTCTTCTAAGTATTGAGATATCTTATTGATTCCAATATTGCCTTTGGCATACATCTGAAAGATCTTTTTAACCACAGCTGCTTCTTTCTTGTTTAGTATCATTTGAGCAGGTGAGTCTTTGGTTCGTTTTATATAATCATACCCAAACGTATTGTGCCCTTGGCTTAAAAGATACCCTTGTCGTAATCTATGTTGTTTACCACGAGTAAGACGTTCAATAATCTTTGCTCGTTCTAATTCCGCAACAGCTCCAAGTACGGTTAACGAAAACTTGTTTTCTGGATTATGAACATAGTCTTTACCGTTAATTATTATCTACTTTTTGTATCTGAGTATTTCTGCAATAAGGATAGTTTGATACGTAACATCTCTTGCTATACGATCAGTATTTAAAAAGTAAATAGTATCAAACATGGTACTTTTTAAATCAGCACGCAGTTGATTTAACGCTGGTCTATCTAACATAGCTCCGCTATAGCCATCATCTATATATTCGTGCACTAATACATTGCCATCACTAATAATCTGTTTCTTTAGTTCTTCAACCTGACTTTCAATAGTACGTTCTTTCTCCTGCAACGCAGAACTTACACGGGCATATAGCACAGCTTTTTTCATAGACAATTACAGTTCAATTATTTTACTAGCTGTGATCATACCGCTGGGGTGGGGGAAGTCCAGGTTCTAGCTGTTGGTAAGTTGTTGGCTTTGTGATACGGTATTAATATGCAAGCACCTACATCTTCACAACTAGAGAATGCAAAAATTCTAACAGGATCAAACGGTCTGAGAGAAGTTTTTGATGCAACCCTAGATAATAAAGAAAAGATGTTGAGAACGGCTTTAGTTGATAAACCATTAGTTTATCTGATTGGGGAAGAATACAGTGAAGAGTATATACATAAGAGGAAGGAATCAGGTATCCATCTTAAGTCACTTAGATTTGGAAATGAAAAAAACGTCGATAAACCTAACCATACGGATTACAAAAATATTGATAAGGAAGTGCGTAATGCCCCTTCAGGTTTAAGTGTCTATTCATCTATAGTTATTTGGGATGACAATGTAGTAATTGTTAATTCGAACAAGGATATTGAGATTATTTGGATCACTAATCAACTATATGCAAACACATTAAAAAATTGGTATGAGTACATATGGTCACAGTCATCGATAGGTACAATTGAGACATAAAGCAGACTCTTTTTATAGTGTCTCATTTGTCTCAAAATAGTTACGTCGGTTGTTGAATAGTGCGTCTTCACAGGGCACATGTATGACGACGATAGTGGATTGTATTACATGAATGCGCGGTACCAGAATCCTAGTATTGGACGGTTTATTTCGCAGGATCCAGTTCACCTTGCCGTAGGTAATAGAGCAGCGGTTGAGAGAATGACAGGAGGCTCCTTTGAAGTTCATCTTGCAGACCCCCAAAGCTTGAATAGTTATAGTTACGCTCGTAATAACCCATTAAAACACGTCGATGTAACTGGAGAGTATTGGGAAACGGTAGTCGACTTAATAGCTCTTGGTTTATCAGCTTATGACTTTAGTAGAGAGCGAAGCTTTGTAAACGGTTTATTCTTGGGGCTAGACACAGCAGGAACTATCTTGCCGGTACCAGCCGTAGCAGGTTACATTAAGAATGGAGCTCGTGGATATAAGATTGCTAAATATTTCCACAGAGTAGCAAATAACGCTAATGATATAGTCAATTTAGGTGGTTTATTTGCAAAAAATGCAACATTCAAGTTTACTGGTAAGGCATGGTCCCAAGGTGAGGCTGGTAATGATGTAGCAAGTTTGGTGGGTCATTTCTATAAACATGGAGATGAAGTTGGAGCTGTAGATGTTGGCGATTACTATAACAGGGCGAATGATCTGATTAATTCAGTAGACAATAAGACTATCTTTAAGGTAGATGGAGTGAGGCCAGGGACTACAGATATAGTAGATACTAACACAAGAAATATTGTCGGTATAAATCAGAGTGGAGAAATTAGTACGTTTCATAATGTGACAGATAATCAAAAGTGGAATAGAACACAAGGTAAAATAAGTGACAACTAATGTAAAAAATATGAAGATCGACATAGACAAAAAAATACTTGATAAATATGCGGACAATCCTTTAATCGTTCCGACTTATGCATCAAGAACTAAAGAATCTTACTTGGTAAATG
>JBMYTV010000005.1:39177-73999 GCA_049604715.1 Patescibacteria group bacterium | reverse complement strand
TTATCTATGGTACCTCCATCAATGGTAAGTGCATCTGCTACTTCTGCGTCTGTCCAGTCAAATGAGAGTGTTCCGCTGTTTGCGATTTGTGTTTTGGTAAGAGTTCCAATAGTGTTTGCAAGATCAATAGCAAGTGATGATGTTGCTGTATCTACCCATCCACTACCATTCCATGTTAGTACGTTTCCATATGCTAGGGTTGATGTTGTTACATCTCCTACTTGTCCTAGTTGGTTGATGCTTCCACTACCACCAGTCGTATCTGCTTGCCATGTTACGTTTCCACTACCATCTGTCTTTAGTACATAGTTAGCGCTGCCGTCTGCTATTGGTAGTGAGTAATTACCAATGGTAATACCATTTGAAACTGTTAAGTATGTACTACTTGCTTGTCCTGTTACAGCCAAACTTGTTGTAGTAGCGTTTGTTGAAGTAATGTTAGTTGTTTCTAAACCACCATCTAGGTATGCGACTCCGTCTACTTCAAGGACCCCAGCAACAAATGCTGAGTTATATCTATTGAATGCTGCGATCTTATCAGGAGTAGATGATCCAACCGTCAATAACGCAAGCGGAGATGTTGTACCTAAGCCAACTTTATCAGAAAGTGAATCAATATAGAGTACACCTGAGTCAAAATTTGTATCACCTGCAATTGTAGATGTTCCTGTACCTTCTACTGTTAACTGTCCGCCAAGTGTTGCGTTATCAAGTAATGAACTTCCAATAACTTCAAACTGGAATCCTGATGTTGTTGTAGCAGATCCACCGATCAAAACTACGTCGCTTGTGTCGATTGGCCTGACCAAGAGACTATCTGTTGATGTAGTCCATAATCCTGACCCACTTCCACCGCCACCTAGTAGTAGATTAAATTCTGTTCCGCTGTCGTTTAAGAAGTACAGCGAACTATCACTGGACTTAACATACAACTTTCCGTAGTCTGCAGTTGCACTTGGGGCATTAGTTTCTTTCAAACTGATAACACCATCAAAAGTAGTAGTTGCGAATGTAGACGTTCCATTTGAAGTAAATGAGTCAACTGTTAAGCTCCCACCAACTGTCACATCACCACCAACCGTAAGATCATATGGACTTGCGATAGTAACTGGCCCATTGATATTTGTTGTTGAATTTATAGTAAGAACATCTCCTGTGTCTGTGCCAATTGTTACATCCCCATCAAAATCAGCTGAGTGACCAACACCAAGATATCCTACGCCAAGAAGCCCAGAAACATTCACATCAGTGAAAAGTACGTGATCGCCAAACTCATCGATATAACGAACTATATTCTGTACTGTACCTGTATTACCTGAGCCTGGACTTGTGCCTTGACTAATATTACCTCCGATAATAGAGCCATTAACTATCAAGTCACCATCAATGACTGTTGGTCCAGCTAAGTTCGTCGGACCAAATACAGTTAAGCTTCCATCTATTGTCTCATCACCAGTGACTTCAAGGTCACCTGTTCTTACAAGGTCATTTACAGCATCAACAACGAGCGTATCAGTATCTACACTCAAAGAACCAAGCACATCAAGTTGGTCATTCACGGTTAGTGTATCTTCTACTGTTAGATTGTCAGCGCTAAACAATCCCCTTACTGTCAAATTCTCTACATCAGCAGAGTCTGTGACTGTAAGATTCGCAACAGTTAATGAATCAAGACTAGGTGATTGTGTTTGCAGAATCTTTGTAGTAGCAAGATTATCAGACAAACCTTGTGCTGAGATAATTCCATCGTTTGATACGCTGAATACTTCCTCACCGAAATTATTGTACCCTGTGATTAGGTTTCCATCCCCACCTTGCCTCAAGACTAGCGCGCCCTCTCGTGATGTAACATCAATAAACGCTGGCTTTTGTACCTCAAGCATTCCAGAAACAAGTAGGCTACGCTCGCCTGTCAACTCACCTTCAAAAAGTTTTTGCTCTGAAAGATGACGCGCATCAGCCTCACCAATCTTAACTACGTAACCCGATGACGGTTGCAATAACAAGTCATTTCCTAAAGTTCCAATTTTTGAAAAATTATATTGATCAGCTGTGTTTAAATTAACAACTTCACCTTGTTGCCCAATAAATAAAGTTGAAAACGCACTACCGATATGCTGCTCTTGTGACTCGTGATCAGTAATAACCTCAAGCTCTGAATCACCAAATGAAAGCTTGAGAGAGGAGAATGACTGAGCCAGCCTACTGTATGCTGCACTATCAATAGCATCAGGAACTATGCTGCTCACCATCAAAGGACGGACAAATGCATCATTGGTTAAGTGCAGTGTATGGAACAATGACCCCAACACATGCACTCGCTCATTGTTTGAATTTATAAATCTTGCCAAACCATTGCGCAGATTTCTAACTGAGCTTTGTAGAGAACCAATCAAACCAGTACGTGCGTACTTTCCAGTCTGTATAGAACTCTGAGTGAGCTTTGAGTTATTTTCTGTTTCTGTTTGTAATTGTTCTGAATTTACAATTCGTGACAAACGCTCAAGTCGACCATATTGCCCTTCAACAAAATCAGACTCGCTCACACCAAGTACCTCGCCGTTTCCAGATCTTGCCAAAGTCCCAAATGAATAACTTGAATCAATAAACGATCCGTAAAAGGCTGCTGTTTTTTGGAATTGTGTTTCTGCATATCCAAGAACCTTGCCTGTTGCATTTTCTGTAGTAACAACAACAGCCTCATGTCGTGGTGCTAGTTCATTCACAATCACAGTGTGTAGTTGAGATGACCAAACAACAAACCAAGCTATGACGAACAAGCTTGCCCATGAAGTAACTTTTTTAACAGGTACAGTTTCCAAACGTTTTGGTAGCATCCAAACAAAAACGTTGAGATTTTCCAAAATAGCAAAAACCACTCGGTGAAGCCCTCGACTAAACATCGAGAATGCTCTTCCCAGTGGTTTTTGAGCTTCCGAAACCTTACTTGCTAATTTTCCAAGGCCATCTCGTGATGACTCTTTCAAGTCGTAGTAAACCTGAGCTGAAGAATCAATCGTTTTGGTAGGAATTTTCTTCTCCAAAGTCACCTGCAACGACTCGTTCTTCTTTGAACTGTGAGCAGTTGAATCTAAATATTCCCACAGCCACTCTTTGGTAGTTACCCAGTTTCGACCATGCTTTTCAGCACGCAATTTTCCTTGCCGAGCACGTAGTGAAAGATAATCCTGAGAGTACGCGCAAAACTTAGCTGCATCAGCCAATGAAATAAACTCCAGGCTCTCCGAGCCTTGAGTATTTTTTATACTCTGTTTTCGGTTCTTAGTTGGCATGGGGAATACCAGATTTGTTTTTGCTAATTACTGAGAAAAAGTAGCCGTATCCGATATCTTGTAATTAGCAGAAATACTTTTGTTTTAAGTAGTATTTAGCTGTTATTATTATCCCAAAAAATCAACACTTTCGCAATGGTTTTATGTATAAAAATATTAGCAATAAATAATATCGGATAGAATAAAAAACCATCCGATATTACTGTAAAGTTAGCGTAATAATTATGCGCTGAAATTTTTATTCATATAAACATTTTATTTTAGCTAAATAATAAGCTCAATTATCCACAATAAAAAACAACTATTTACAAAAAAACAAATTAATACAATATGCTATCCGATATTTATAAACATCTAAAAACCGCTCTAATTAGAGCGGTTTTCGTATAGTCTGAATGATTGTTATTTACTGTACTTCTCTGGATTGCTCAATGGCTTGTACTACCTTTGAATCCTCCTTCAGGTCCTCAGTAAATAATACATGACGTCTATTGATGTGCATCTCATCTGTTGGTCCATGGAGCTCATTTCCGAGCTTCACAAGTGCCAACTCATTCTGTTGCTGTTGTTGATTTGAACCATCAGCTGAACGCTGAAGTGGCTGTGTAATTTGAAGATAATAAATATCTGTTAAAACAATTTCATCATTGGTCATTTTATCAATCTGACCAAAGTAAACTTGTCCATTTGTCAAAAATACAGCTTGCCATTGTCCGCTATTTTGAGATAGTCCAAGAACGTTCAAATTGGTATATTTTGAAACGAGAAATAGACCTCCCAAGATGATAATAACAACTATGATTACCGTTACAATCCACCGTGCTGCTCCACCAGACTGTTTCTGGTTAGCTTTAGCAGGCTTCTTGAATTGGTTATTTTGTGCTTGTGTTGCCTCTGACATAGGGTTAAGCAGTTAAATGTAATAAATGGTACGCGACCTTTGTATGTATATATTCTACTAAATATATCAAATACTGTAAATAAATTACTGTTGATAACATGTCCTTTTTTTGTTTTATATTAGGCATAAATATCGGATAAGATAATTCTGTACAATGATTTGGACACGCATATTTATTACCATGAGCAATATATACCCTCTTTAAAACGTTTATATTAAGTAAGAATCTATACAGCAAAGGCTTAAATTATTCAGTATTTTTTATGCTGCAGTTAGCTAAACAAACTATCGGATAAATTAAGACGCAATAAAAAGCCCTCTAAGGGCTCTAAATTTAATTTATGACTATAGGTGCATTACATATTTAGCCACTCTGTACCGTCCTCTGACAAAATGTACCCGGTAAATGTATAGGTTTTATCTGTTTCATCATATTGCTTTTGCACTATACCTGTTGCCCCTATCCTGTTTGAATATATGGTCTTACTATCTAATATTTTGTCCTGGGATTTGAATTCAAACCTGTAAGTTTTTGAGTCTTTTTCAAACTCAATATAATCAATACTTACATGCTCTCCCTCACTTTCAACACCAGACTCAAGTACTGTATTCTCTCGCTCAATTGATGATTTTAGTTCGCTCCATTTTTCTGGTGTCATACTACATTTTATTAATTGTAGGCATTTGCAATAAGGACAATCCAAGGCCTAAAATTTCTTGAGATTGTGCTACAAAATGTAACCTCATTGGTTTAATTTTATCATCAGACTTCCCTACTGACGTACTATGATAATATGAGTTCAAAAGTTGACTTAGTTGGTATATATATTCAGCAATAATATTGTGCTGCTCATGCTCGACAAAGTCACGAATAACGCGTGGCCACATGATAACTTTTCTCATAATTTCATACTCTTGATCACCTACCATATCAGATGAAAATTCTTTAGATTTGTCACCTTTATATGTGTCCAAAATACTTCCTAGCCTGACATATGTATATAGTAAGTAAGGGCCAGTATTTCCCTCAAAGTCTATAGCCTTCTTTGGATCAAAGGTTATAGTGGTTTTAGGGTTATTTTTTAAGAAAAAGTACTTTATTGCGCTAAGACAAAGGCTTTCTGCAATTTGATCAATTTCTGTGTTCTCTTGAACAAATTTCCTGTTCATTACCTCTGCTAAAGTTAGTTCCTTTACCTTAGCCAAAAAGTCATCACCATCAACTACTGTTCCCTCTCTGGACTTCATTCTTCCTTCAGGTAACAAAACATGGGCATACCAATAATGCTCCATCCTCCCTACCCACTCACGTTTTAGCTTTTTGAGAATAGTAAATAAAACTGAGAAATGATATTTCTGTTCTTCTCCAACAACGTACACCATTTTGTCATATGAGAAATCATTATATCTTTTTTCTGCCAAGTAAATATCCTGGGTCATATATACTGTTGTCTCATCTTCACGTAAAAGCACCTTTTCTCCGCTCTCACGACCACCAAGACCTTCTTCTGATAAGTCGATCACGTATGCTCCCTTTTTATTCTTATAAACCAATCCCTCATCTTCCGCATCTAAGATTATCTCCTTTCCCTTATCATAAAGATCGCTTTCATAGTACTTAACATCAAACTCAGAACCATAACGCTTATACGTCTCCTGCCAACCTTCATATACCCATGAATTCATAGTATTCCAAAGTTTACGTACTTCCGCATCACCGTCTTCCCAGGCCTTGAGCATATCCTGAGCCTCATCAAGAAGCTCTGGTTTTTCTTTGGCTTTTTGACCAAATAATACGTAATACTTCGCCACAAATGCATCTCCCTTTAGTCCAGTAGACTCAGGAGTTTCATCACCGCCCCAGTACTTATAAGCAAGTACTGACTTCATTATATGTACTCCTCTATCATTTACCACCTCCGTCTTAACCACATCAAATCCTAAAAACTCAAAAATTGCAGCCATAGACATACCAAGGACATTGTTTCTCAAATGCCCAACATGCAATGGCTTGTTAGTGTTAGGTGAAGAGTACTCAATAACAACCTTTTGAGCATCTAGCTGGCCACTTCCATAGGTATCATCAAGGTCATTGAACTCACTTACGACCGCATCTTTGCTAAGTCTAAAGTTGATAAAGCCCGGTGCCTCTACATCAATACTATCAAGCAGCTCTTTGTCTTTGTCAGTAAAATCAGCAACAATCTCCTTTGCTACCTCAAGAGGATTTTTCTTATATTGAGACGCCAAGCGCATAGCGATATTAGATGTAATATCACCATGATCAAGGCCTTTGGGGATGCTGAGTTGTATACTGTCTTCTTTTGTGATACGCTTGAGCGTTTCCTCAAGTCTCTGCACCACATTATTATATAAATACATACGAGTACATAATCTATGTATCTATATACTAAATCCTTCTGGCTAATATAGCAAGCGTACACTAATGCTATTCAGCTACCTATGATACAATACTACTATGGCTACTAAGCAGATAAACAAGTATATACGACATGCATTTGAGCTTCTTGAAACATATGAAGCTGGTCTTGTCTTACGTGGATCTGAAGTAAAAAGTATTAAACAAGGACACATTCAACTCAAAGGTAGTTATATTAAAATTGAACCAAACAACACGCTATGGCTCATAGGTGCTCATGTCAGCCAATACAAACCAGCTGGTAAGAATCACCAACACGATCCTTTGAGGCCAAAAAAACTACTTTTGCAAAAAAAGGAAATTAACCGTTTGCGTGGTAAGTTAGCAGAAAAAGGATTGACAATAGTGCCTACCAAAGTATATACTAAGGGCGGTCTTATCAAGCTTCAAATAGGCCTTGCAAAAGGACTAAAAAAGCATGATAAACGCGAGAAAATCAAAAAACGTGATATTGACCGTGATACCAAAAGGCTCCTTAAAGAGCGCTTTCGGTAACTATCTAGGGGATGTTCTATCATCGCTTAGTATGATCTTTTACATAGTAGCGAGTTACAAGCATGGCATTCTGCTTGTATGAGTAAATGAATGCCGCACTATACGTGTAAAAAATGTGTTCAGCCGTGCTGCATCTATGTTCAAGATGCCAGCAATGGCTCCAGTAGTTGCTTAAATCCAACTACCATCCACTGGGCAGATGTCTGATATGTCCATTGTGGGTGTCAAAGCCATCAGACTAGCATTACCCTCTCCCACAGGTAGTGTGAAACTATAGGGATGCAGTGCTTTGGTTATTTTGTTTATTTTTTACCCAAACACTAAAGAGAACAAAATAAACTATACTCGTAGTCTGCTATGTAGTATTCTACTAATAACGCGGGTGCAATACCCGCCATCTCCACCAGAATATTTATACCAAACATATAGAAAAAAAATTTAGAATAAATCACCAAATACGTGTACCAGAAGTACGTCTCGTTGATCCAGAACGAGACTTTAGTGGTGTTATTACTGTTGAAGAAGCACTACAAAAAGCTCAAGAAGCTGGGCTCGATCTTGTAGAAGTATCACCCAAAGCTGATCCTCCTGTATGCAAAATTATGGACTTTGGCCAACTTCTCTACCAAAAGGGCAAACAACGTCAAGCTGAGAAAAAACGTCAAAAAGCTGGTGAGATCAAGGGTATCCGTATTTCGTACAATATGGGCAAGCATGATATTGAAATGCGCTCAAAACAAGCTGCTAAATTCTTCAATAAAGGCAATAAAGTAAAGCTAGAAATGATCCTAAGAGGTCGTCAAAAAGCCCATCCAGACCATGTAAAAGAGGTATTTCAGCAGTTTATGGACTCTATTGAGGCTGATTTTAGCGTAGAACAGCCCCTCAAGCGTGCAGGTCACAAAATGACTGCAGTCTTGACACCAAGCAAAAAATAAGTGTACAATAATCAGGTATAGGAATATAGTTTCCTGTATTTTTTTAACGGTTTATCAGTATGCCTAAGTTAAAAACACCTAGTACAATCAGAAAACGCTTTAAAGTGAAAAAGGCCTCAAAAGGTGGCAAAGTTCGCTTTGAGCAAGAAAAGGCTGGAAAGAGTCATTTTAATGCAAAAATGACTGGTGCTGTTACTCGCCGTAAACGTGGTCAACGCGCTGTTCACAAGAGCAATCATAAGAACTTGCGTACACTACTTCATAAATAATTATTCTAGAAACGTATGCCTCGAGTGAAACGTGGAATCAACCGAATAAAGAAGCGTAAAAAGTTGCTATCAAAAGCAAAGGGCTATACTAATAGACGTAAAAATGTTACACGTCTTGCAAAGGAAGCTACAACAAAAGCAGGTGCATATGCATACCGAGATCGTCGTAATAAAAAACGCGTTATGCGTCGACTATGGCAGACACAGCTCAACAATGCAGCTCGTATGCATGGCATGAAGTACTCAGAGCTTATTCATGTAATGAAGAAGAAAAGCATCGAGCTTGACCGTAAGGTCCTCTCTCAAATAGCAAAGCAGTATCCAGAAGTATTTAAAAAGTTTATTGAGAGCTTGAAAGCATAATTACACACTTTATAAACCCCGCCTACTGGCGGGGTTTTTTGTTGCTTTTGAAATATAAAGTACTACCTTATCTCCTGGATCATGTAATCATCAAACTGCACATCCATAAAGTCGGTCCGTATACCAGCAAACCCGCCTTTCAGTACCTCTCCTCCAAAAGATATACCATCATCAACCCCTTCGCTTACCAAAATCCAATTTCCAGACCTGTCCAAATCAACAAATACCCGTATAAGAACCTGATTATCATCTATATTCGTCACCTCACTCTTTAAGCCTATCCATTTGTTAGTTGGTAGTAAGCTAGGATTAGAACCTCGATCATACTCACCCTCAAAAATCTTATTATAAGCAATGTCATAATATGTGCCGCCAACCTTCTTCTTGATAGTCACACCACCATCTACACGTATGCCAACATAATATAGGTTGTCTGCATCATGATAACGATTAAAAAACAACAAACCGTTTGAGCCATTTCTATACCAACTCTCACTATTATTATTCTCTGTAATATAGAAGTATGATTGTTGCTCAAAGTTTGTAAATTGCTTTAAGAGCACTAGCCTAAATATGTTCTGCGGAAAATATCCTCCATCTGTATCACGTGAATTAGACTCCTTATATATATCAAACCAATGATCTGTAGATTGGAGCGGTCCTTGTATAGTACTACCTACTCCATCACTAGCATAAAAATAAGCCCCTGAACTGAGCGACCAATCAGGATCATCACTTGTAAAAATAGTACCTGACTCTTCAATTGTATAATTACCATTAAAGCTATTATAGTAATACCCAGCAGACTGCGGTACAGGATCTTTTGGTGTCTTTGAACTGTCATTATTATCCCCAACCTGCAGTTGATCTTCTGCTGAGCTATCTTCTAAAACACCTAGTCCTATGTCGATATTTCTCTGTATTATAGAACTTGTTTGATGCTGAATTTGTGCATCATCGATTGGCTCAGCCTCAACATCCGACTGGTTTTGCTGTGTGGTAAACCTCGAATTGCTCCTATCTAGGTCTAAGCCTATATACACATCCAATGCATATATAAAAACTATAACAAGAGCAAGCAGGCCAAAAAAAGCTATGGGGATTATGAACGAATTAGTTTTCATCGAAATATATTATTTCGTTACTTGTACAGTAACTCTCTCTGGTACGCGCTCATGAATAGTCACTGTTGGCTGCGAAACTCCAACACTCGCGTCAAACTCAGCAAATGTATATGTCTCAATGCCAGTTTCGCTTACATGACTAATTATATCTCTGAAATCATTTAAATCAAACTCTGTGTATACTTCTGGGTCACTGTCTGCAAATTTGTGGAACATTAAGAAAATATCCTGATCAAACTCTATTGCATCATCAATTGCATCAATCACCTCTGAAGCCGTAACGCGGTCGCTATACACGGAAAATACTTTTACTGCATGAGGATTGGAAAACGGATACCTCTCTGGTGCATCTTGAGTTGCACGACCGAACGAATAGTACTTTGACACCACATCAGCCACATAAGTGTTTGACTTACCATTAGGATAAATATACCAGTTAGCAGCCGAATTAATGCCATTTTTTTCAAGGAAATAAAGACCGTTTGTAATGTCAGCTTCAAGTCCTTCTAAATTATCATTTGCATAATAATACTCAACAGCATCCTTGTGAAGCTCTGAGTGATTTGCTATCCCCCAACCATAATTATTTTGTAAGTCCCTGAGCTGATCAAGTGTTAGGTAACGTCTTTTACCAACACTAATTGCATTGACACCAATATTGCCCTTTATACCACCAAATTCGTCCATAATACTCTTTGCGCCCATTACACTATCCCATCCATCATCAAACACTATTACCATTTTAGCATCTGTAGGAGCGTCAGTGAGTATCAAGTCATCAAAACGCACAGTAGCACTCTTGTCATCTTTTGCTCTAAGCCTAAAACGAACCTGATCAATATTAGTCCAATCAAAGTTATCTTCACTGTCAGAGAAGTACCAACTACCAAGCTGTAACTTTCTTTGTACTGACGGTATAAATGATAAGTTCAACCACTGATCATTATATGTCTCTGGATACACATCAGACTTTACAGTAAATGTAGCAATTGTATCCCAATTGTTATTCGACAGCTGGAAATCAAGGTACTCAAGATCACCTACATCTGACACATTAGCTCTAACATTAATAGTCTTCTCTAACATATCTACACCCAAATCACGCCCTAATGTCACCTCGCCATCATTGCCATCCACATACAACTTAAAAGAACCATTGTCCACCTGGAGCAAGCTGTCACTATTTAGATTTTCTGCACCAACAGACCACTGGCTGAGCGAAGACATATCATCTACTAAAGTACCGCTACTTTGTGGTGTGGCTATAGTCGGCTTATCTACAATTATCTCACGATCTTTACCTAACTGCTTTGCTATCTTAACTGTATAAGTAGAAGCTCCCATTGTAACAACTACAGCATCATCTTTTGTTTCATACAAAACATCTGAATCATCGCCTATAACAACCGCCGTGATGAAGTGGGCATCCACTGCTTCTTGCCTGTATGAAACCGCATAACATGGCAAAGCAGCTTCGTAGGTAGTTGCACAAAGCCCCTGAACAGGGTCGTGGAGGTTCCTTACAGCTTTATCAACCAGAGAACCGTCTCTTCCCAAGCCTCGTATAGTCATCACTTGCTTATTACCTGAGAATGCTTTTACAACGTTTTTATCTACTTGTATTTCAGCACCTGGGAACAAATGGAACATCTGTTCATAGGTGTGCTCAGTAGATGAATCAAGATGATCAACCACAAGTAATACTTTATCTTCAAGCCACACAAGAGATCGATTGTGTGTGGTGTCTGGGTATAATGTATGTCGTGCGCTTTGTGCTACATATCCACTACCAACTACAACTTGATCAGACTCTACTACACCACGGTCTGTGACATCGCCATCAGCAGTTACTCCATCTCTTTGATCCATACCATCAACAACCACTGTGTTGTGAGCACGTGTGCCATGGAAGTATGATCTATAATCACCAGGCTCATATGTATACAAACCTGAATCAGGCAACAAGTTAATACCATTTGCAAATAAAGTGAAGCTCAATGCATCTAAGTCGCTATGGTCGGTTCTGTATGCACCCGTATCAAATGTTACATAACCTTGTTGTTCAAAATATGTTGGTGACCAACCGGTTCTAAAAATTGACTGACCTGCTACATCATACTGGACATTATGTTGCCTTGGGCGCTCACCTTCCTGCCCCTTAGTTAATACATAGTTAAACTGAGGATACTCTTCAGCAATTTCAGCGTAATACCCATACCTCTCAATAGTATCCTCAATTGAGGCACCAAGCTTTGGGACACTAAGATCCGGCTGTAGTATATAGGTCGCATATGAAACCATTTTATCTAGTCTAGATTCGAGCAAATTATCAGTTTCTACACCTAAGCTTAATTCATTTTTTTCCAAATAAGTAAATAACTGCCAGTATTTGTTCAATACGTAAAAATGATAATACGGTGAATTCTCTACAAGCACACCATCATCATCAACAATTGTTAAAAGCCCCTTATGTATGCGTGACTCAGCCAAGCCCCTCCATCTACCATCTGTATCTAAGTCTGGAAAATTAACAGTTAGTAAATACAGCGCTATTGCTTGATCAACTCCATGATTATAATCACCCTCATAATTATTTTCTATGGACAAGAACCTGCCATGCAGTAATAGTGAATCCTCGAACTGCCTACGTAACTCGTGATCAAGCTCATTTCTAGCATCTAACTTTTTATACGAGTTTACTAGTACCATTGTTCGGTATGCAGCACCATGCCTATCCCATCCATACGGCGACGACTGACCCTCCTCAAAGTATGAATGTAAAATTTCTTTTAATTTTTCAACATACTCCGGGTTTCCTGTCTTCAGCCACATAGCCAAGAGGTTCTTGCTTGGTTGTAAGCTATAGAAAAGAAAACGCCAATATTGCTCTCCATACGGATCCTCACGCCAACTAATAGAGTCAATTGATACAGGATCAAAGCGATCAACAGTATATATATTCTGTAACATTTCATCCGCTATCTCTAACTTCCCCTCATCAAAACTACTATATACTATTTCAATGCCTGATCTACCAGACTGACCTGTATAATCAAACGAATTAGGCTGCAAAAAGACATTTGATAATCGGATTTGCTGGTTCTCAACCACTGGATCCCATAGCTTGATACCAACACCACCTCGTTTTAACTTGTTGTCATAAAAAACCAATACCGGAGAGTCATTCAAGAGACACTCTACGCGATTACCATCCAATGCAATTCCTAAGTTAAAATTATCTCCATACTCATATGATGAGGTCAGCTTAATAAAGTTGTCAACTACTACTTCTCCATTTTGATAAGACTTGATAATGACCTGGTCATGCTTATAATCACATGCAACATAATTGTATTTATCTTGATAAAAACCAAGAATAGATATTGTATCAACTGCAGTATCCAAGCTCACATCTGTAGTAAATCGATAAGCTCCAAGCCCACCTGTTCCAGCCACATATGCCATACCTCCATTACCTGAAGCTTTTAGCTGAATATAATCACCCTCAATATCCTGCGTGACACCACCGTATCCCAAAATCCATGTAAGCTGTTTTTTGGAACTTTCAGCATCATCTGCCTAAATGGTCATCATGCTACTTAGCACCTTGTGCACCTCCTCAGCATCCCAATCAAGAAGCACCCTTACTTGGTTGGGTTTTGTGTTTAGTGACTCGTCATTGTAAAAGTTACCTAAGTACGCATCTGGAGAGCGCGGCCAATATGAGTCAAATACAATATCATACTCAGACTTGAGTGCATCAATAACCATTTTATTCATCTCAGGATTTTGCCCTGTAGAATCATCCTTGTTTGGTAATAGCTGGTATGAATTTACTTTAGTAGCATACTTGCTCTCTACCCCCTCCTTAGCTTCTACTACCTCTTGCAAAATGTCATCCTCGGATAGCTCTGAGTAATCTACAACATATCCGTTTAGACCAAGGCTCCAATTTGAAGATTGCGAAATAATAGAAACATCTTGTGAATCTAAATGTATGAGGTCTTCTTCAGAAAACACCGTACTTATATTCGCATGCATTACAGCGCTAAAACCTAAACCTCGAATAATAGGATCAACTGTATAAAACGTATCCTTATCACCTTTATCAAACACAAGTAAAAATGATCTTTCATCAAGTTCTAACTCACCAGCCCTAAATTTAATGAATTCATCAAGCGTAACAGTATGGTATCCTCTACTCTTGAGAGTCATCATATGATCATGAAACATATCAGCCGAAATAGCGTAATCCGCCTCTTCAGTCTGTACATTTCCATACAAAAGCACTGGCACATTAACAAAATGCTCAATTGGAACCTGTTGTTCTTCAATATCTTTAACAAAAGAAAACACACTAAATAGCTTCGATGTAATATAACTAAACTGTGACTCTAAGTAACGAGGAGACAAATAAGGATTTTCCCTAACCTTAGCCACGCCCAGTATCATTATCAGTAAAAATAATACAATGCCTAATGTCAGTAACAATTTGATTATTGATATGTGAAGAGTTTTAGTCATATTAACGTGTACCCCAGCCCCTGTCCTTAATTTTAAAGGCTGCTATATAAATGATATAAATGAAAGCGAATGTATTTAGTATTTGCCAATACAAAAAGTATGAAAGGTATTTACGCTTCTGTGAAAAGAAACTTCCATACACTATCACGAAAATAGTGATAGCAAAAACTCCAAGCAAATAGTAAACTGGCGACCTGCCATAGGAGATAGGCTGATAAAAAATTGAACGAAATGCCATAATTGGCGACAAGTATGATATCAGCACTAATGGATAAAAATAAAATAAAGCGACAAACGGTTGTTTAAACACAATAAATCTGCCAGTAAAAAAGGCATTAATAATCCATGACTTTTTCCATCTAAGCTGTTGCTTGAATAGTTTCTTCATTTTTGTCGGTACAATGGTGAATGCCTGTACATTGTCTTTATATACTGTTTTGAAGTTGTTCTTAAGCAACCAGCTCGTCAAAGCACGGTCATCGCCATACGTAACTGGCGCACCTAGAAATCGCTCGTTTAGCCATTTGTCTAAAAATGGGAGTACAGCGCTTTTACGAAAAGCAGATGCGCAACCACTACAACAAAAAACTGTATGAAAAGTAGACTCTGACGCCTTCATAATCCTAAAAGAAATAAAGTAGTACGCAGCCTGCATCTTTGTAATAAAATTTTCATCAGCATTCTCAGGATCAGTATGACCACTTACCGCACCTACATCTGGATGAACAAATGGTGTGATCATTTGACGAAATGTGTGAGGTTCAATATAGCTATCACTATCAAGCTGGATTACTATTTCCCCCTTTGCCATTCGAAAGCCAGTTGCCATCCCTGGACGCTTGCCTTTATTTTCCTCCCAGTTAACAATAACAAGTTCGGGAAATTTGGTAGCTTTTAATTCTTGTAAAATTTGCGGTGTATTATCAGTACTTCCATCATTAATAACAATCACTTCTAACTTTTCCTTTGGGTACTCGGCAGCAAAACACTTCTCGATTGTCTTCTGGATAGCACCCTCTTCATTCAAACAGGGTATTACAAAGGTCACGGTTGGTTCATATTCTACCTCCTCTTCTGTAGCCTTGTGGTTCAAAATACCATTAAGTGATGCACGATAGAACAGCGCTCCTGCAACACGGAACATGAAAAAGCAAATTACAAAAACAGCATATACATACAAAAATGGGTCGATATTTAACTGGGGTAGTGTCTGTGACTTAAGAAGCAAAATAGAAAAAACCAGCACTGTCAGTAAAAGTACAAGGAATAACTTTCTTGGAATATCATATACTAATTTGCTCATTTTTGGCTAAAATTAGGCACAAAAAAAACAATGGACCCCCATTATTCAAACTTTTGGACTACTACCCAATAGCTGCTTTATTGACACTATTCTATAACTAAGTATCACATTTGTCCATAGCTAAGATAAGGCTATTTTAAGAGCAAAAACAAACCCCCGATCTTTCAAAACGGGGGTTTTCCTTACACAAATAATATTTTATGCTCTTTCTTCAGAATCTTTTCTTCGCTTCAGTGCAAAAAGTAATATCAGTATACCAAACCAAACTACTAGCCAAAGAGTATTTCTTAGCCATACTGTCATGCTAGATTCATTATCTGAAGCTACCACCTCTTCATAGCCAAGAACCTGAGGTGTAATGCCACTAAGCGCTGCAATATGATCTGTATCACCAGATGTTTCAGCTGTTGCAGAAGTTTCTTGGTCAGATGCAACTGCCTCTTGAATAACTGCGCGTACCGGCTCAGGTACAATACTATGGAATGAACTCAAACCACTCACTGCAGTTGATTCTAAAATATATTCAAGCTGCACAGATGTACGGTCAGTGATCTTTAGTGGTAATACTGATAATGGAACAACGTGTGACTCTCCTGGTTGCAAACCCGGTACAGCAACTGCAAATCCTTCTACTTCTTTGTCGTTAATCCTCAGATACTCTGTATCATGTTTGATAACAACCACACCAGTACTGATTCCCTGACTACCGTTGTTTGTAATAACAATTGACTCTTCGTTTTCTACACCCACGTACTTGGTTTCTGGATAGGAATACTCAATTCCTACGGATACATTTGTAGCATCAAAGTCATCACGAATGACTAGCGCGTCTTTTTTCTCTGGGAATATCAAATAATCATCATACCAATTAAAGCCATCTGCCCATACACTATTTATATAACTTCCAGGAGCAGAGTCATCAGCAAACTGTACCGTATAAACAATCTCGATCTTCTCAAGTGGCAATACCTCTCCCAAATCCCAACTTTGGAATGCTACTGTATTGCCATCAGGATCAATAAGCTCATCCCACACCATAACATCATAAAATGATTCGTCTTTAGTATTCTCTACAAGTAATGTAAATGTCACTGTTTGACCCTTTCCAATAAGACCCTTGGTGTCGTTAGTTTGTGTAACAATAATATCATCACTATCAATAGGATTATCATATGCTACTTGTGGACGCTGCCCTTCTTCCTCTACGTACCCGTATTGTGGTGAATCAAATGTAATTGGGAATCCAAAACCTGCAATGTTTGGTCCTGGTTTACCAAAGACTATCACATATGTCTCAGCAACATTATCATCTAAGTTACGGTCATCCTCAGCTGCATATGTAAATGCGTGGTTTTCTACTACCTCCTGATTTTGCGCAGTATCATGAATCTGTGCACGATAGTAAAATGTCATCATTTCACCAATCTTGAGCTCAGGCACAACCCAAGTGATCAAGCCGTTTTCATCAACACTGGCGTTATCAGCAATATCAACGGCTACCATACCTGGATCTGTCTGCGCTTCTACAGCTACATTTGTAGCATCTGCATCACCTTTATTGGTAACAATAATGGTGTAGTCCACAAATCCACCAGGTCGAGCTTGCTCATCTACAGGAGTCGCTACTTCCATGATATGTAGGTCCGGCATACCAAAATTAATATCTCCATTCCACTCACCACCAATGATATTAATATAGGCAAATACTACATCATTACCCACAACTGAAGTGTTTGCCATATTAAATATATTTGATAGAGCAAACACGTTACCTGTTTCAAGGTACACATCCCCATCATTGTCACTTACTGTGTTCTCTCCAGTACTACCCTCTATAGTCACATTGTTATCAATCTCAGCATCTTGGACAGTCACAACACCTGTATCATTGTTAATAATGGTATGAGTCTTATTTGTACCACTTTCATTGCCGCTATTCTCTGCTCGAGCAAAACTATCAGATCCATCAAAATCGTTGCTGTATAGAGTCAAAGACTTTGGAGTATTCTTAAATGTAATGTATGACCCATGGTCTTCAATAACAAAACCATCCTGCGGAATTCCCCAGATGTTACCATTCCAGGCACCATTCATAACATTAACCACACCGTATACGTAGTTGTTAGCAATGATTGACGTGTTTACATAATCAAGAACCTGACTTAAAGCAACTGCATCACCAGTCAAAACAGTAACATCGCCATCATTATCATCAATTTCATTGTCACCAGTATCTACTATAATTGATACATTATTATCAACATCTGCATCCTGATCAACATCAACAGTAAATGAGTTATCAACCTCTACTTCAGCCACATTGAGCTCTGTGTCTTCATTATTTGAATTAAGCGCCTCCGCTCCTGCACCACACTGATCACACTGTCCTTGTAGAACCTCTGTATCCTGAATTTTGTCAGCTGTAAGCGAAGGTAAAATAATATTACCCCCAAATTGACTACCAACTATATTGATGACTGCTAGCGTAAAGCCATCACCAATAACAGTAGTATTAACGATATTTGTAATGTTTGATGCCAAGAACACATCGCCAGTTCGTACCATGACTGAACCATTTTGCTTCACTGTATTGTTTCCTGTCTTTGCTTCTAAAACTACATCATTTGAAACTTTTGCAGTACTTGTTGTGGTTACATTAACTGAATTATCTACTTCGACCTCAGCGATGTTGGTATCACCTTCATTACCAATATTCTCTGCAACAAACTGCTGAAACTCATCATGTTCTTCTACAGCATCCGCAACTTCTTCTTCTGAGTGAAAACGAGAAAAATCTAGGTTATCTACAATAGAACCCACGATATTGACCGCAGTTGTCATTGCATTAATACCAACAATATTAAGGTTTATGATGTTTAGTATATTTGTGATGAATGTTGCATCTCCGGTATATACAATTACATCCCCATCATTTTCCTCAACCTCATTGTCTCCGGTAGTACCTGTAGATGTGCTGTTGTTATCAACGTCAGCATCTAAATCCTGTTCAACAGTTACAGAAGTGTCAGCATCTACTTCAGCGATATTGGTACTTGTACCGTTACTGCTATTTCCTTCATTTACTGCTGCAGTTCCCTCAAACTCTTCCTCATCTTCTTCGCTATTTGACTCTGTAGTTTGTTCTTCTTCCTGTACTTGAGCTGATTCTTCAGCCTCCTCTTCGCCCTGCTCACTTGACTGTTCTTCCGGAAAATCTTCACTCTCATCTTCACCTACCCCTTCATCAGAGACCTCGGTATGAGTCACATTTGCCTGATTTGTAACATCAGTCACACCCTCAGCATCACCTGTGTCCACTACTACTAGCGACTCATCTTCTGTCTCTTCAGTATTTTCTTCTTCTGTAGCTTCTTCTTCAGTTTGTGATTCAGTTTGTTCTGTTTGTTGCTCTTCAGGTGGACTATCCACTTCCTCTGCAAATGCTGCAGGAGGAAAAGCCATTGCCAATACACATATGACAGCAACTATTCGTAAACTTAATGTTTTTTGTAACATGTTCATAATTTTTCGATAAAACTTCTGATAAACGTCTAAGCTTGTTAGGCGCTTATCAGAAGCCAGGAATAATCCCGGCTTCTAAAAGCGGTAGTCTTAGAGACCACGTGAAACAAATGTTTGAATCAAGTTAACATTGGTTTCTGCGTCTGATCCTGCTTGTGCATCACCAGTCAAGATCTCAATGTTTCCACCCATTGGGTATGAAGTTGAGCGGTTGTGTGATGATGATGAACTCCAAGAATCAGTTACTTGTGAGTTATCATAACTCCAGTCGCTCCATGAGCTTGATGAGTGTGATGATGAGCTACCATGACGTGGGTACCATCGATGATGACGACGTGCACGGTATGATCGTGAACTGTCTGAATCTTCACCTTCAGAATATGTTTCTTCCTCATCGTATGAGTTGAAGTAATCTGACTCTGATGAAGTACGGTTTACAGATTCATTGAACTCACCGCCGTTGTTCTTAGCTTTGTTTTCACCTGTTTCTGCGTCTACTTCAACATCATTGTCGATGTCAGCGTCCAAGTCATTTTCTACTTCAATGCTTGAATCACTTGTAGCACGTGCGGTGTTCTTTCCGTCATCACCACGATGATGTCGGTGATGTCGGCCCCAACGATGGTGTCGGCGACCTCGGTCATCATCACCATTGTTGATGTTAGCTGCGTACGCACCATTACATCCACAACCTAGGTCGAGGCTGGTAAGTACGTTATTTGCGTTATTTGTAAGCAATGAACCTGCGGTTGCATTACCTGACCAGATGAATACATCGCCTGAGTTTCCCTTAGCTTTGTTTTCACCTGTTTCTGCGTCTACTTCAACATCATTGTCGATGTCAGCGTCCAATTCGTTGTCAACTTTCACGCTTGAATCGCTTGAAGCATATGCACGATTATTGTCTGCATCGTTGTGTTTGTTTACTGCGTCTGCTGCGAAAGCATCACCAGCACCAAAGACAACTGCCAATGCAAACAATGAAAAGATTGCAATTGATTTTTTCATAGAATTGTCTATTTAATAGCAAGATATATATATTTTGCTGAATAAATAGATAATGCTTTTTTTGTCGACCTTTGAGATTTCAATCTCTCTTGTACATTATCTATTTAACACAACAAAAAACCCACCAAGTTAAACTTGCTGAGTTACACTAAATAAACCGCCACCAATGGTAGTATGGCAAAAAACACTATTAAAAAATGAGGAATGAATACGGACAAGCAACATATTCTGTGATTTCAACTAAGCCTCCTATAGCCTCCTGAAATAACCTCCGTTATTTATCCCCCCTATTCATTCTTGTGTATGTATTTTGTTTTTCTGTATGTATTGTATGGCGTTACGATACCCCTGTCAAATAAGGACTTTTAGAACTTATCCACAGTTTGTCACTATTTTTTGTGTGTATAAAAAATAACTACCAATGCCACAATAATCCCTATGCTGTCTATCATCACATCTGTTGACGTTCCATACCTCCCTGGAACAAACCTTTGATGAAACTCATCTGATACTGCGTATAAAAAAGATATCATTCCGGCGGTCAAATATTTTGTAGAAAAAAATATCTTCCTATCAATAAGCACAAACCATACAAGTATAGTCAGAATAAAATACTCAACCATGTGAGCCATCTTCCTCAAAACAAAATCTACTGTGCTTGGAAGTTCACTTTGCAGACTTGGTACTGACGATACTATAAAAATACCACCCATCCACAACAGAACAAGCAGTATTCGAATACTAAAAGGTATGTGTTTGTGAGCTGTACGTAGCATTACCAAACTCGTCCAACTAATTCTAGAATAAACCCGATAACCATCAAAACGATTCCCCAAATACCCATACGCTGTTCACGTTTCATCACACTAAAAACAGCGTTATCAACTTTGTGTTCCTGCAAAAAACGATGATGCACCATGATAGCTGTGAAGGCGACTAATAACTTACCTATCACATCTAAGGTGCGGCCGATTATTTCTATTATTAACATGGGGTGTTTTTATGAATTATACTTTTTAGCAAAAGTTATATACATCGCAACTACTGCTCCCAAATATACAATTCCACCAATCAGCATAGTTGTACTAAAACCGTATGCAACTGCCATATATATAGCTGACACACTTCCAAGTACTGAGAATGAACCGTTCAAGGCCCATGACCAAGGGATAAGCTGTTGCATGTGTCGCTCGTTCAAACGAGTAAAAGCAAGTGGCAACATCATCCCCATACACACTGAAGGAACCGCCGCTACAATACTTGCTATTATGATCTTAACTGATAAAGCGTACGTCATGGTCTGCTCTATTATTGTATGAAGATTTAGGAAATAAAACAACATGAGCACGAAAATACTAACCCCTACTGTTATATATGTTGATTTCTTTGCGGCTGTTAAATACTTGGTGATGTAACTTCCAACTCCTGCGCTAAGAAGCATAACTGCCAAAACTGTTGAGTATGAATAAATAGGGTATTCTAGATATAGAATAAACTTCTGAATTAAGGCAATCTCAATAGTAATAAATGAAAATCCGAGCGCTGCCATATATAAAAGGTATGCATATCTTCCTTTTTTCTTATCTACATCTGTGCTCTTTATTTGTAACAATTTAGGCAAGAAGACAATAATCAATGCCAGTATCATAACAATAACCGTAGTGTATCCTAAACCTCCATCAATTGTATTGAGTCCACGTGGATTAAATACATCTTTAAAGCGTTGTAAAAAGAAATAAAAAGGATTGTCATCATAAACCGGCTCTAGCCGAGTGACATAACTTTCAGTGTAAGCTTGCTTATCATCAGATCTAAGGAAATCATAGTACTGATTGTCACCCTCACTGCTTGGTGTATACACCACGTCAAACCCCTGCTCACTAGCATGATTTGTTAAAAATGCCATCTCACCCTCAGTAAATGCTGTGGTCTTAAATAAATACAGATTCAAAGAATCAATAACGCCAAAATTGTTTGATAGTATCACTATATTATCTTCAGGACTTGTGATACCAAGCCGCTCTGCGGCTGCAACATACAAAGATGTCAACCGAGTACCATCAAATTCCCAGCGCGTAAGGCTTAGGTAACCGTCATCCTCAAGATGCATAAGATAATCCTCAAACGCCTCAACTGTATAAAGATTACTTTCAACTAGTGTTAAATTTCCGGCTGCAGTACTTGCCCAGGTATCAACAAGCGGAATGCTTATGATAGAATACTTACTTTGATCTTTTTGTAAAAAGCTTCTGCCCTCCGCAACAACTATGTCGACATCATCACGGTTATATATATCCCCAGCAAAATCGCGGAATTCATATTGCATAATAGTTCGTGCAATCAAGGGATTTATCTCAACGCCTCGCACAGTATGTCCCATTCGCAGTGCACTAAGCACATCCCGTCCACCACCTGGGCCTATAATAAGTACGTTTCCAGGATTTTCAGACTTGCCTATATAAGCAACACTCGCAATGTCATTATCAAAAAACTTAAGAGCCTGCAGGTCACCGTTGAAGTTAATTATCTCAGTAAACGCGCCGCCGTCAATTTTAATGCCATAACGCTCTGGAATCTGCTCAGATTCTGGGGCTGTGGATACAACCAAGCCATCATCATACGACTCAACAGTAACATGGCTAAATGAATTCCATTCACTAAACAACAAGTCTTTGTATCTATTACCAGTCTTATCATACTGTAGGGTTAAAAGTGAGTGTGTATCATTTATCCATATTGCCCCTAAAGTGAGTAGTATCAAAACTAATGATGTAAAAATCTGCTTCTTATCTTTCTTAAGATATAAAAGACCAGCAAATGAAAATCCACAAGCCGCAAGCATAACCCCAAACACACTAGTCACATGAAGCAAAGCAACCGCAGCCACAACACCAAGTGCTGCTCCTATTAAGTCAGAGAGATACAAAAAGCTAATTGCCTTACTTCGAACAGCAAAAACGTAAGAAAGTAGAATGTTTCCAAGTATAAATGGAATAGACGCAAGCAATGCAGTAAGTACTACTAGGTACGGATGAGCAAAAAAGTCCAATTGAACAAAGACTACAGCGAAAACAGCCACACTTACCCCAAACAGTATAAGTAGCTTCTTTATAAAACTCTCAGATATTTCCTGGCCCTCATCCGTCTTCATGAATGAATAAACAAAAATACCGCCAAACGCGACACCAAATAGAGCTGTGGATATAGCTAAGAATGACAGATTGGTCATCAAAGATGCTGAAAAAAGCCTGATCAGAGCAACCTCAAAAACCAAGATAGCTAAAGCTATAAAAAAAACCACCCCACCTAAACGAGTTGTTGTTCTATATTGCATATATTATTCCTTATAAAGTATAGCTACTTTTGACAATTAGAGCAAAAGTGCGTCCCTCTGCCAGCTACCCTTGTCTTTTGTATAATACCCTTCCTACAGCGAGCGCACTGATCGCCCGCTCTGCCATAAACTTTTAGAAATGAAGTGAAACTACCACTCTTGCCATATGAATCAACATAATTATTAAAAGTCGTACCTCGGTGTTTGATAGCTAGCCTAAGAATACTTGTACATGCATTAAAAAGCGCTTTTTTCTCAGAAGCCGTCAGTGTATTCACCCTGCGATCAGGAAGAACCTTTGCATCAAAACAAATCTCGTCAGCATATATATTTCCTATACCAGCAATTAACTTCTGGTTAAGTAAAACCGCCTTTATGGTTGTAGTGCGCTTGCCAAGTGCTTTGTCAAAGCTGGGATATGTAAAATTCTTTGTAAGAGGCTCTATACCAAAGCCAGCCTTAATACTAACCACCTCATCAGGTGTCGCCAACTGCATGTATCCAAATGTCCTCATGTCATTGAAATAAAGTTCGGAACCATCAATAAACCGAATAGTGACATATGTGTATTTGTTTGGATACTGTTTTGTATCACTTCCATAACTATGTCCACCTGCTAGTACAAGATCCTTTTCTTTGTATATAAGCTGACCTGTCATCTTTAGATGTACAAGTAAATTACTCTCTTCATCAAGCTCAATAATGATAAGCTTACCCACACGATCAATGACTTGCACCTTCCTGCCTCTGAGTTGTTTTTGATACGCGGCTTTTGCACCACGAAGCATACGTGGGAGTCGCACACGTATACTATCGATCTGCTTACTAGTGATATGATTTACTAAGTCACGTCTAATTGTCTCTACCTCTGGAAGTTCAGGCATATAATAGCATTCTTTAATCCATTTACTGTTGAGTGCGCGTCACTCTATATACTACACCTGCCTTATCATCTGACACATACATGATACCGCCTGGTGTTATAAGAACATCAGCTGGCCTACCTGAGGAAACACTTCCATCAAGCCACCCGCTGATAAAGTCATCAACTCCAAGAAAATTACCCTCTTCATCTAACATGTACTTAACAAGTTTATAGCCAGTTGGCGGTGTGCGGTTCCATGAACCATGATACGCCACTACCAAATCATACCACCAATCCTCAGGCCAACCTTCCTCTGGGATAAAGCCCAAACCAAGCGGTGAAGAATGCGCTGGTATGTCTATATGCGATGGAACCTTGTCGGTACAAGGATCTTGTATATATGTATTGGTATCAAAAACAGTATCATGAACATTTTGCCCATAACAAATAGGCCAACCATAATCACCACCCTGCCTAACAACATTGATCTCATCAGGTGGTAAATTATTACCCAAATGATCCCTACCCATCTCAGTTACCCAAATCTCACCAGTCACAGGATGAAGCGCCATAAACGCTGCATTTCGAAGACCAGTTGCAAAGATCTCAGCGTTGCTACCATCAAGATTCATTATCATTATTGTCCCTCTCCTGGCATCCTCTTCATAGCAGGTATCACATGATGATGCTACTTTTACAAATAATTTTTGCTGTCCCTCATGCGGTGCTATCAACAACTGCTTGCGCCAATGACGTCCACCGCCAGGCAAACTTATAATATCACGGCCGTTTATAGCAGTATGAGTACCTGCATCCCAGTCATATATACTCACACCATCTTGCTGACCTATATACATCTGACATGGTTCAGCAGCACAGTTAAATGTAAACCCATGCGGCTTATTTAAACCTGCTGCTACTGATACTACGCTCTCGGCAATACCATCATTGTCACTGTCTATAAGTCGCACAATCTTCCCCTCATCAGGAACACTAACTAACAAATCACCACTTGGTGAAAATTCCATCTCTCGAGGATCTCCAAGATTTTCAGCATATACATCAATACGCATACCCACAGGCAATGTAAGCGGACCCTGAGTAGTATATAAGATCTCAGTACTTGAAGGCTCTTCTATTGGCTCGGGATCAGTACGATCAAGGCGATCAGAAATATCATATGCAGGAGCAAGAACGGCTGGCCCTGCGCCTCTAAGTTCTGACCAATAAACTATCATTGCAGCTGCTAAAAGCCCCACAACAAGTAGTGAGATAAATATTATGGCTAATTTCTTTATCATTTTTACAAACCTAAAAAGTCAAAAACAATACCAACCACAAGCGCAATAACTGATAACCAAAAAATGAACAATGAGTTAAAACGCGCCTTACTCGTCTTGGTTGTTTCAAGCAAGTAATGCAATGCTTCTTGCTGCTCTTCATCTATACAGTCACTTGCGTCAATTGCCTCGACAAGCTTCATGTCTTCTACCAACTTGGCTCGCTTTTTTTGTGTTTGCGCTCGGTGCCAAAAGTAAAGAATAAATCCTATGGTACCAATGTACCAGGCGATTTGCACCCACAGTGGTGAATAAAAGTTAAGCACAATTATAACTCGATATGCAAATGTTGCAATAATACCAGACCAAAAGAAAAATAGTCTGATTGGTTTGGGAGATGGTTGTATGGTCATGGGTTTACTTTAAGGATTTGTAGCTGAAGCTTTGCTTTTGTTAATCAAGGCTGTCACACCAAGTATAAAGAGCGCTGTTGACGACCCGGCTGAGATAAGGCAGTACTGACAAAATGCTTCGATAATACCCCACTGTAAGTACAACAGCCACAGAGAATAAACAAAACCTACAACCGAGATGTAAGTAAGCAAGCGACCAACTTTTTGGCTTTGTCTATCAAGAACAAAAATCATACCAAGGAGCATAGAAAGATAATACCCTACACCAAGAAGTGCCATAGGCACGGGACCTACAGTAGCGTACGAACTGGCAAGTACTACATCACAACCTTGAATTACAGAACAGCTTATCTCGCCTTGATAGTGCCCCACAGTCAAATACAGCGCATCAACAAACCCTATAAGCGCAAAAACTATCCAAATAATACTTAGTTTCTTACTGAACATTGTTTAATTTATTTTCAATCGCATTTTGTACAACAAATGCAAAATCATCGTACCCTCGTGGGTTAGGAATCTGATTCCCATCCAAGAAAAAGCTTGGTGTTCCTCTAAGGCCTGCTCTGAGCGCAGACTGCTCATCATGTTTCACTTTATCAGCGACTTCATCAGAATCAATGTCCTCTGCAAACTGAACCTCATCAAGCCCAAGCTCAGAAGCAAAACGAGTAAATGTTTCTTCTGCCTCGTCAGAACTCAAACGAGTCCAACTATTTTGTGAGTCAAACAACTTATCGTGCATCTGCCAGAACTGCCCCTGCCTTCCTGCTGCTTCAGCTGCTCTTGCTGCTGTTTCAGCCAACGGATGAATACTCTTCAATGGATAATGCCTGTATACGATAGCAAGAGAGTCACCATACTGTTGCTCTAACTGTGCAACCATTGGATAGTACGTAGCGCATGCTGGACACTGAAAATCACTATACTCAACCAGAGTTACAATAGGATTATCCGAACCTTTTACTTGATCTTGTTCAGTTACAGTACTTATTGTAGTAACAGCTGTTGAGCCATCATTTCCAGAAAGTCCAATAATCGCCCATACGATCAAACCCAAACCTACAAGCACACCCAACCACATAAGCATGCTCTTCCTTTGAGCAGCCTTTTGTGCTTGCTCGCGTGCTTCAAGTTTTTCTTGTCGCTTTTGATCACGGCGCTGTTTTTTGGTCATATGCTCTGGTGGCATTGCTGCTGGATCGTGGATTTCGTGTTGTTGTTCATTCATAAATATATTTTTAAACTTTTTTAAAACGTGGCACTGATACGCCATCTACAATAACCTGCTCTTCGAACATACTTTTCGGTCTTACCCAGTAGCTTTCGCCCCACTCTGGGTTGTTAGGCTCTTTATATACGACCATCTCATCAAGTGTTTCGCTATGCCTTGCAATAGCAATAACTTCAACGTCGATACCTTTGTAGTGTTTGTATGCCCCAAGTTCCATATCATTATATATAGTGTGCTTAGTATAAAAAATATGCTCATTAATGTAAAACGAGCATTATGGCGGAAGGAGCGGGATTTGAACCCGCGGTACGCTTTTTAGACGTACACACGCTTTCCAAGCGTGCGCCTTAAACCACTCGGCCACCCTTCCATAATTTATGCTGCAACTCCTTTATACTTAACTATGACTCTCTCCCCCTTCGGGGGATCTCCCGCAGGGAGACAAGCGTGCGCCTTAAACCACTCGGCCACCCTTCCAATAGTTATTTTGCACGAGCTGTAGTGTACAATTTGATCCACTCAGTAACTGAAGTCTTAGCAACTGTTTTTCCTATGAGCGGAAGAGGTAAATCCTCAAGCTTCTTAAACCGCACACATGACTTTCCCATATCCATTTTTTTGTCTGTTTTCTTATACTCAACCTTAAACCAATCAGAAATCTTCTTATCTGCATAAATATTAGAAAGATACACTGCAAAATGATTCTTTTGTGCTGCAAGAGACACGTACGGAAGTGGGGTCTTTTTATCACCTAAGTACCCTTCTGGATATATACTCAAAGGAACCACATAAGTGATCATGCCATACTGCATGACTTCCTCGTATCCTTTTGGTAAATGTCTCAAAATTACATCACGCACAGCAGTAACCACGTCCCGCTTTTCATCAGGAAGCTCTCCTAGATATTGACCAACTGTCGAGGCCTGTGACTGCATATGCCTAGTATAACAAAAAAAGATTGGACATATCCAATCAATCTGATAAGAATCTTTTTTTAAGTATTACCCTGCATGAACCTGACTTAAAATATTTTTCCAGCCTTCGTGCTCTATTATAGGTAGTAACACATACAACAAGCCTTATCTTCCATGGCCTATTCACTCTTGTGCTTATACAAAAACCTTTTTGATGTTCTACAAATCTCCTTCTAATACTATTTGTTGAACCAATATATATTGACTGATTCTTAAAACTTTGTAGTACATATACATACCACATATACCCTCCTCAATGATGAAATGGCCTGTCACCCGAAGCACGGCAAGCAGCGCCTTACATAACTAAAAACTAAACCTCCTTCGCTAAAGCTCCGGAGGACACCCTCCGCAAAGCGAAGGGTGGCGGAGAGGGAGGGATTCGAACCCTCGAGGGCTACTAACCCTGCCGGTTTTCAAGACCGGTGCATTCAACCGCTCTGCCACCTCTCCATAGGTGTTTACTATCTATATGATAACAAATATACCCATATGTGGGTACGCACTGTAGAATACAGAAAAACAGTAAATAAATCAAGTTTAAAGCAAGCATATTATATGCTTGCTAAGATTGTGTTCATATCGATACTGCTACTTCTGAAGTTTTTTCAAATACCACCTAAAGCTTTCGCGGTTAAACACCAGGCGATACTCTTCTTCATCCGATTCTTTGGTAGAAATGAAAAAGTACTGCTTGTTTAACTTCACCTGGTTCCTTAAAACCCGTTTGACTGAGTACACTTTTCCGTTATAACGGAACTTGATTGGATCAGTCATACCTGACTCAAAGAAAGCCAAAACATCCACGGGAGTACCCAGATCCTCGCTCTTCTTTCTTTGAGGCTTAATCAACTTATTACTCTTCTCGGCCATATTGCGACCTCTTTCTGTGTTTAAGAATACGCTGCAATGGTATATTTAAGAACTTCTAGACAATACTTTTTACCACATCTTAATAACTTTGGCAATAAAAAAGCAGTGCGTTGCACTGCTACTGGAAAAGCTGTTGTAATTCTTTTCGCTTAGGTTGTTTTGACACTCTGTGCACAACCCAGCTAACTTTTTTGTTTCTGCCTAATATACCACGAATCACAAAGTGATAAAGCTTTCCTCTTTCATCGTTACAACAAACCAGACCGAGATATATGAATGACTCACCCTCAATCTTGACTTTTGTCCTGAGCACATCATATAAATCTCCGTCCCAAGTAATTCCCTTAACACGGACACCTTTGCCATTCAGTTCATATGTCACTCTAGAGCAACACTTAGTTTTTTGAACAATGACCCGCACAGGTGTTTTTTCACGAGAAAGAAGTCGTCGTCTTCTACGAAATCTTCCCTTTTCCATGAGATCCTTTCTTCTGTTTTGTTGACAATGTGCTTAATTAATTGACGCTTTACCATACCTTGAAACTTAACAAAATGTCAACCAAAAGGAAAGTCACCGACGTTGTCGGTGACTTAAAAGTTGTTGAGAGAAGAAGAGGATCGCTAAGCGCTCTTTTTACGTTTTTCCGGCACGTCAGTTTTCGACATTAAAGAAACGTCGAAGCCTGCGAGATGGTTCGTGCCGCCGCTGGCGCTATTATCCTTTGCGTTCACAACACTAAATCCCGGACCCTTGCCCAAAGACCAATTGCAATAGATGACCCGAAAGTCTTCATACTTGCGGCCTAGGACTTTGACCAGAAATTTAGTGCTACCATCAGACAGATTGATGGTCTGGAGGAGCTTAATATTGAATGACTCTCCTCCATTGGTATTAACGAGCTCTTTTGGTACAGGCTGGTACGCACGTACCACCTTTCTTCCTGCCTGTATCTCAACAGCTCGGGTCCAAAAATCAACCCACCAAACTCGCTTCTTCTTCCCCTCTTTCTTGGTGCTAGTCGCCATGTGATTCCCCTTTATAGGTTTTAAGGCGATGAAACATGAATCTGAAAAAAGATATGGAATTGTTTAATAACGACACTCGACTATACTACATATCTACAAAATTGTCAAGGGCATATCAATATATGCCCTTATATTAGGTCATTTGACGATCTTGTTGATATTTGAGGGTGAAATAATCATCCAGTTTTTTCTTAGCATACTATACTGGAGAACCACTATACCCTTAACCCGAGCAAACTTACAGTTATACTCATAATAATACTCAGTGGCGCTTTGGCCTTTAAATGTTACTGATCTGCTTAACTTTGGGCTTTTGTTAAACATTATACATTTATACCAACGCCCACCGCGTTCTAACCCGCGGATGCGCTGAACACCTCCCTTCACCAGAATTGTTGAATTACGTTTATTCATGGCGAATCCTCTCTGGGATGTTATCTTCTTCTCTGTAATATTTATTGATGTTTATGTTCTAGTTCGAATTGGATTGTAACCTAAAATCAATACAAAAACAAACCCCTAGAAACGTGTATTTCTAAGGGTCTGATAAACATCAAAATAATACTATCGTCGCTTGCCTCTTTTGCCTAACTTAACCATTGTAGGTATGACAGAATCAGGACTTAGAGAAATTGAATCAATTCCCTGTTTCATCAAAAACTCAGCAAGCTCGGGGTAGTCAGACGGTCCCTGGCCACAAATACCAATCTTGGTCTTTGTCTTCTTAGCCACAGCAATAGCTTGCTTGAAAAACTCATGCAGTGCTTCGTTATTTTCATTGCCCACATGTGCAACGATTCCTGAGTCACGGTCAAGTCCAAGCGTGAGCTGAGTTAAATCATTTGAACCAATAGAAAATCCATCAAAGAGTTTAGCAAATTTCTCTGCCAAGATAACGTTAGCTGGAATCTCAACCATCATATAGAGCTCAAGACCGTTTTTACCACGCTTTAAACCTTGACTGTTCATAATCTTAATGACCTTCTTTGCTTCATCAAGAGTGCGTACAAATGGGATCATAATCTTCACATTAGACAGCCCCATGGTCTCGCGAACTTTCTTCAAGGCCTGGCATTCTAACTTAAACACTTCAATAAACTTTGGGTCATAATATCGTGATGAACCTCGCCAACCAAGCATAGGATTTTCTTCTTCTGGTTCGTATGCAGTGCCACCGATCAGATTTGCGTATTCGTTTGTTTTAAAGTCAGACAAACGAACAATCACATCTTTTGGATAAAATGCAGCTGCAATTCGTGCAATACCCTCTGCAAGTTTGTCTACATAGAATTGTTTCTTATCATCATACCCTGCGGTTATCTGATCAATTTGCTTGATAACCTTTTTATCTTTGAGTGATTTGTAATCAAGCAGTGCCTGTGGATGAATTTTAATATAAGTATTAACAATGAACTCTTCCCTAGCCAAACCAACCCCATCATTTGGTATGAAAGAAAAGTTAAACGCCTGATCAGGCTCACCCACAATCATCATCATCTGTACCTTTGGCTTCTTTAAGTTCTTAATATTGGTCTTATTTATAGTAAACTTTCTTTTACCCTCATAAATCTTACCAAACTCACCCTCGGCACATGATACTGTAATCTCCCTACCTGTCTTGATAGCCTTGGTTGCGTCCTTAGTACCAACAACTGCTGGGATACCAAGCTCACGAGATACAATAGCAGCATGCGACGTACGACCACCTTTGTCAGTCACAATAGCACCAGCTTGCTTCATAATAGGCACCCAGTCAGGGTCAGTCATATCAGTCACAAGCACTTCACCTGGTTTGAAATTGTGAATATCTTTTACATCAAGAATGACATTTGCCTTACCAGTACCAATCTTATTACCAACAGCCGCACCTTGAGTCAGAAGCTTGCCTGTTTCCTGAAGCTTATACTTTTCAACAACTGCATAATCACGCTGTGATTGCACTGTTTCTGGACGAGCCTGCACAATAAACAACTCGCCAGTTCGTCCATCTTTTGCCCACTCCATATCCATAGGCTTGTCATAGTGCTTTTCGATCTGCACAGCCCATTTCGCAAGTTGCATTATTTCTTTGTCAGTCAATACAAATGAATCGCGATCTTCAGGCTTAACAGTTGCATTCTTTACTGGATCACTACTACTTTTCAAGTTATAAACAAGTTTTCTCTTCTTGGCACCGAGTGTCTTGCTAATAACAGCGTTTTTGTTTTTCATTTCAAGTGTTGGCTTGAAAACAAAATATTCATCAGGCGTCACAATACCCTGTACCATATATTCACCAAGACCATAAATGGCATTAATAAGAACAACATTTTCAAAACCTGATTCTGTGTCAATTGAAAACATAACTCCAGATGACGCTAGATCTGAACGGACCATCTTCTGCACACCCACAGAGAGTGCGATATCAAAATGATCAAACTTCTTCTCTTCACGGTACGCAATTGCACGATCAGTAAAGAGCGAAGCAATACACCTTTTTACTGCAACCAACAAATCCTCAGCTCCCGTTACATTGAGGAATGTCTCTTGTTGTCCAGCAAATGACGCATCAGGGAGATCTTCAGCTGTTGCAGATGATCGTACTGCAACATCAACATTTTTCATCTTGTACTGCTTTGACATCTTCTTATACGCAGCAACAATCTCCTTCTCAAATTCTGGTATGAGGTCTGATTTTAAAATAAGGTCACGTACCTTCTTCCCCCTAGTTTGTAAGTTTCGTAAATTCTTTACATTTAAGTCAGATAATATGCGCCTAATATCGTCTTCGATCCCTGCCTCTTTCATAAAATGATGGTACGCATCAGCGGTGGTAGCAAAACCATTAGGTACCCGTACACCCTTTTTTGAAAGCTTAGCGTACATCTCACCCAAAGAAGCATTTTTGCCTCCTACTTTTGGGACGTCTTTAATACCGAGATCAGAAAACCAAAGTACTTGTTTTTTTGTTGGCATAGGAATTAGTGGAATTTAAAATTGAATTATATATAGTATAACATTTATATGTGGATACGAGTTGCATATTTACCAATAAATGGCACAGGTCTTGTATGACCTGAAAGCGCGTTGATAAACCCAATTACCGACAGGATGATAAGTCCAAGTGTACCAAACGGTATAACAACAAGCCATCCAATAACTGGGATCATACCCAAGAAAAGAAGCCCAAACCATGAAAAGAAAAGCAGCATGCCTTGTTTTGCGTGATACTGGACAAACGCACTACTTCGCTTTCCAAGAAGCGGAATTAGAAAAAACAGAAAAAAGTACGCGATCGCACCAAGAACTTTCTCGTCACTGGTAACTTCATGTCCTAAATTTTTTAAGTTCATCATTGCATCTGACATAAGAGGAAAATTAATTACTTCTTAGTATACCCATTTTTATGGGCAAAAAATCCTATAACTGCAACAGCAGCAAAAATAACAAATAACAAAATTGGCTTAACTAAAATATTTGTAATCGCCCATGCACTCCTGATAATAGCAACATCAAGAAGCGACATTACAATTGCGAACAACACCCCCATAAACCCAGCATCCAGAATCAAACATGATAACTTGGTGTCAGGAGCATGGGTATAGGCATAGTGTCCATACCACGCCGCAACTACTATACTAATCACCCAATCATACCCACCAACCACATCAGCAGCCACAAGAGCGCCGTCCTTGTAAGTAACAAACAAACGCACAGCTATACCTAGCAATATTGCCGCAATAACATACCACTTATGCTTGCGCCAAAAGGGTGCAAAAATGCCCCCAGCTCTAGGCGCGCGTTTATGAGACTTTTTTCTTCGCGCAGCAGGTGTCATGTATTTAGTATACCAATTTTTTTAGTAATAAAAAACGGGTAGAATTTTTCTACCCTACATACTTAAATAGCCTTAATTGTCATCATATTACCACTACGGCTTAATACTTTTACCCTACGCCGCACAAAACCCCTATTGTCAATATACTTTTGATTCCGTTTACGAGCTGCTTGTCCTGTGAATTGTGCGCGAACCATATACATTCCTCTAGTTTTCCAACCATTCTTCTTCTTAATAACAACACTGCGACCGCGCAGGAGACAAGACATTTTCGATGTTGAAATTGTATATACAAAAGCAACAGCTGTTGCCCGACCATCTCCGTGTGTTCTTGTAACCCTAAATCGAATGCGTACATTACCAACTTCATCCATGGGATATTTACCTCTAAAACTTAAACTAATAGTTGCACTACCAATGTACGTCCTATCAACGATTAATTGCCGTTTTGTTGATATCACCTCTGCTTTACCATTATCAAACAATGCCTTATACATATCAGGCGTCAATGGGATAACGATATTCTTTGCCATGCAGTTCCTCTTTCCTTTTGTTTGTTCATCAATTCAATTTGAAAACTAAAAACTGCTATTTGTTATGTTTATAATTGTTCTATGTATTATTTTAACGAGCACTTTAGCTAACTAATACTATAGCAAACAAAGGTATTTTGGCAATTCAAAAGGATGCATATTTTGCATCCTTTAGTGTTTTTCAAAACTCATGAAAAGGTGTTGAACTTAACAGTCAAGCTAATCTGATTTTGGCATAGTTTTTACCCATAGAAACAATCCTTACACTTCTATAAGCAAAGCCGTTAAAGTCAGCA
>JBMYTV010000005.1:0-39167 GCA_049604715.1 Patescibacteria group bacterium | reverse complement strand
GATCACCATAAACAAGGGCCTTAACCTTTGTTTTTTGATTTACTTCTCTGCCTAAAAAACCATCCTTTGGTACGCTGATTACTTGCTTCACTCGTTCAATGAGCAAAGTGAATGCCGTTGATGAAATCTGTACTGCGGTACTTTTTTCTTTCCTTTTCTTACGAATAAGATCTTTTTTCTTTGCCATGATTCACCCCTAAAGTCTTGATTTTTGTATCTATTATTGTTTACGTTCTGTTATTTCACAGTGAGATATCATACCACTTTTGTAAGCAAAATACAATACCTAAAAATTTTTAAACTAAACAATATAAAAAGGATGCATGTCTTTGCATCCTCTGCCGTGGTTACACTTTTTGAAGCGTATAATTCGTTTTTTGACCACGCGTTTTTCGCACTTTAATTACCTTTACCTTAAATGATTCATCTCCCCTTTGTACAGTGACTACCTGATCCTTTTGGAGATAATCCCTCATACGAGATATAACCACCTGAGCTGAACTTTTGAGGGTTGTTATTACCTCTGCTCCTACCGGGATGTTTTTCATAGCGCTATTCTCCCTTTGCTAGATGTTGAATGAACTGGAAAGTACTAGAACATACCATATATATAGGATAAAAACAAGCCGCTCTTGGGAGTATCCCAAGAGCGGTTCAAAGTAACATGTCTACAATCTACATCATTCCCATACCTGGCATACCACCGCCCATACCTCCCATATCAGGCATAGCTGGGGTATCATCCTCTTTCTCTGGAAGATCAGTGACTACTGCCTCTGTTGTCAGCAAAGTACTCGCAATTGAGGCCGCATTTTCAAGAGCACTACGTGATACTTTTAGCGGATCAATAATACCTGCCTCAAGAAGGTCAGTAACTTCAGATTTCTTAAAGTTATATCCTTTACTTTTGTCCTTGATATCTTTTACTTCTTCCATAATAAGTGACACATCATGAATGCCTGCATTAGCAGCGATTTGCCTAAATGGCGCTTCAAGGGCACGACGAATAATATTCACACCAATTCGCTCCCCCTCAGATAGCTTTTCTTTCAAAAGCCCATCCATAGCATGTGCGATCTTCAAAAATGCTACACCACCACCTGGTACAATACCCTCTTCAACAGCAGCACGTGTTGCATTGAGCGCGTCCTCAATCTTATATTTCTTTTCTTTCATTTCGGTTTCAGTTGCAGCACCAACTTTGATCACTGCAACACCACCAGCAAGTTTTGCCAAGCGTTCTTGTAGTTTGTCTTTGTCAAAATCAGATGTTGACTCACTAATTGCCATACGGATCTGGCTAACACGTGACTCAACTTCTTTTGCATCACCCTTGCCTTCTACAACAGTAGTATGCTCTTTGGTTGCAATAATCTTGCGGGCTGTTCCAAGATCTTCAACAGTTGCTGCATCGAGCTTAAGTCCCATGTCTTCAGTAATAAACCGCGCACCAGTCAAAATTGCAATGTCCTGCAACATTTCTTTACGACGATCACCAAACCCTGGCGCCTTAATGCCAAGCACATTAAAGGTACCGCGAAGTTTGTTTACAACAAATGTTGCTAGCGCCTCACCCTCAATATCATCAGCAATAATTACCATGTCTTTTTTACCTGACTGAGCAATACTCTCAAGCAATGGCAAAACATCTTTTACAGCAGAAATCTTTTTGTCAGTTACCAAAATAAATGGATCTTCCATTACTGCTTCCATGCGCTGAGAATCTGAGATCATGTATGGTGATACATATCCCTTGTCAAAACGCATTCCCTTCACTACCTCTTTCTCAAGACCCATAGTTTGTGATTCCTCTACAGTAATAACACCGTCCTGACCAACCTCTTCCATAGCATCAGCAATCATTTCACCCACAACTGGGTCAAGTGATGAAATAGTAGCTACTTGTGCTTTTTCTTTTTTATCTTTTACTGGTTGGTGAATTGATTTCAAACCCTCAACAGCAGAACCAACTGCGGCCTGCATACCAGCTTTGATCGCTATTGGGTCATTGCCGGCAACAATATTTTTGATGCCTTCGGCTACCATTGCCTGCGTTAGTACTGTGGCGGTTGTAGTACCATCACCAGCATCATCATTTGTTTTGCTTGCTACTTCTTTTACAAGTTCTGCACCAATATTTTCGAACTTGTCTTCAAGTTCAATATCTTTCGCAATAGTCACACCATCATTAGTAATGGTTGGTGAACCAAAGCCCTTATCAAGAACAACATCGCGACCCATCGGACCGTAAGAGACTTTTACTACATTAGCAATTTTGTCTACTCCAGACTTGATGGCTGCGCGTGCGTCCTCATGAAATTTTACTTGCTTTGCCATATAAATTTATATTTTAAATATTTATGAAATAACTGCCAAAATGTCATCGTGTGACACAACTTTATGCTCCACACCTTCTACTTCAACATCAGTGCCAGCATATTTTGAAAAAATAACATTGTCACCTTTTTTAAGGCCAAGTTTTTTGATCTTTTCGCCATCACCAAGCGCGATAACTTCAGCTTGCTCAGGCATCTCCTGATCAACAGTATCAGGCAATACAATTCCTGACGGAGTGGTTGCTTCTGCTGTAAGTGGTTTAAGTACAGCTCGGTCACCAAGTGGTTTAATAGTCATAGCTATATACCTTAATAGTAATCTTTATATTAACAATCGTATTTTATAAAATTAGCACTCTTACGTCAAGAGTGCTAAATTAATCATCAAAATTATTAAATCCTACACCTCCCCTGTTTTTGCAAAATACAACATAAGTGCTAAAAACGCATTTCCAAATACTAGACTTACCCACCAATGATCAAACACCATAAGCACAACTAGCGCTACAAGAAACGCGCCTGCTACTCGTCTAGACCGCGCTGCCATATAGACTCGGATAAATATTGCACCGAGCACAGCTATCGCCAATACTCCGATCTCATTCAGCACCAAAAGCCAACTATTATGCACTGGCTGATTAATAGACAACACACGTTCGGGATATTTCTTTATCAGCGCATGAGTGTAAGTTCCAAACCCAGTGCCAAATAACGCATAGTCCTTTGAAACAGCTAAGCTGTCAGCGTACGAAAGTGTTCTCTCTTCTATACTTTGTCGCTCAAGCGGCTGTGTGCCTTGTAATCTAGCCAAAAATGGCTTTGGAAATAGTCCAACCCATAAAAGTGTAGTAATAAGACCAATAAATAAAACACGTAAAAATGTTTTCTTTTTTATTTGCCATTCAACTTTTGATGCGAAAAAGAGAATCAAAAATATCAATGTACTTGCTATCCAAGCAGCACGTGAAAAACTGAGCAACAATGCACTGCATAGAAAAACTTGAGATCCATACAAAGCGAACCGATACCAGTACACAGATCGTTGCTTTACTGAGGTAGATATAACTTCTGCACGCTGAACCATCAGTATATACAAACCGAATATCATACTAATAATACCGCCAAGCACATTTGGGTGTGGCAAGCTTCCATATGCTCTGAGCCATCGTGTGTTCTCATACTGTATAACTGAAACACCTCGCACATTAGGTAGCTGCTCTGCTATTCCAAGTACACTTGAAGCAAATACTTTTTGGTCAAGAAATTGCGTAACTGCAAGCCATCCTTGAATGATCCCCGCACCAATAAGCAAACTAGCAAGGCGCTGCCAAGAAATGCGAAGCTCCCAAGTAATACCAACCACAAATATCGCAGCCAATGCATGCGCTGCTCGAGTAAGTGTAACAAATGGTGATAGCGACCATACACCTGAGACAATAACCAACAACAAAAGTACAGCGCCAAGCGCTAATGGTGTTACTGGTTTTTTTATAATCGCTGCTTGTAACTGTTCGCGCAAACTACGTTTGCGCTTAAAGACTATACGATCAGCAATATATAAAATAAATATTCCAAAAGCTAAAAGCTCATGTGCGTACAAACTTACAGACGCATACTCCCAAAATGTATCTCCAAGATATTCTTCATGCAGAAGTAGTCTTGTTTGCCATGGCAACACAAAAACCCAAGCATAGATTGCCCAGACTAATGTGAAGCGAAGTACTACTTTTGGTTGTAACTTTTTACTAAACATTTATTAAACTGTATACGCCGATCATTAGTATGAAATTTCAGCATATGACCATCAAGCACTACACGTGTATCGCGAGATGATGCTGTCTCCTTTATAGTATCAGATAGAAGATGCTCTTGAATACTACGAAGTGGTCGCTCCCATATAGACAACACGAGTGGCCGAAATAAAACCTGCCACATAGATGATGATATCCTTCTTTGCGGGGTTACAACATATGGAGAGCTGTGTGGTAGTACTGAGCGTACCCATTTGTTCTGTTCCCATATCTTCTCATAAGTGTTGTCAGGATCATATAGCACCACCAGATGGGCCAACCAATAAGCCAAATAAACGTCTGGCTTTGTAGCCTGCAATGAAGTGAAATCAAGCGTCTCAGTATCGGAGAAAAATGATAAACAAAGCGCATCTTGAATAGACACACCATGATCATGGGGCCTAAGCCTGAATAATCGCAAAAAAGACTGCAGCCAGAACCGAGTAAGCCAGATGCTACCAGGCCGAGTCACTATAAAAAAATCTATATCTGACTCATCCCTGGCGTTACTAAAGGCAAGGCTATTACAAATAGCCACCATACGAACACTAGGAAAAAGTCTAAAAAGTTTTGCGTACTTGAGAGCCCTCAAGTACTTTTTCTCAGCAATTAAGTACCGCTGCTTTCTAGTTTCAACAATTTCTTTTCTACCAGACAAAAAATAAAACCCTTGATCTGACTCTACATGGATATTTTCAGCATCCACTTCTATATCTGGTGATAATTGCCATGTATCTAACTCCGTTTTTGTCAGCGGGTATTGAAATTGATCAAAGTATAGAATTGTTGCTTTTTGGGCACTGTTCATATAAGTATCATATCATAATCAAAAACCGCGTTTCCGCGGTTTTTAACTTATAACTCTTTTGCTAAATACTTACCCGTATAACTACCTTTCACCTTAGCAAGCTCCTTTGGCGTACCACTAGCAACTATTTCTCCACCTTTATCTCCCCCTTCAGGGCCAAGATCTACAAGCCAATCAGCACACTTAATAACATCAAGGTTGTGTTCAATAATAAGAAGCGAGTTGCCCTTATCTACTAGCTGGTGCAAAACCTCAAGCAAACGTTTTACATCAGCAAAGTGAAGTCCAGTTGTTGGCTCATCAAGAATATAGAGCGTCTTGCCAGTTGCGCGGCGTGAAAGTTCGGTTGCTAGCTTAACACGCTGTGCCTCACCACCAGATAATGTAGTTGCTGACTGCCCCAGTTGAATATACCCAAGACCAACATCATGTAATGTCTTAAGTTTTGTATGAATAGAAGGAATACTCGCAAAGAAATGCATTGCCTCCTCAACAGTCATTGCAAGAACATCAGCGATTGTCTTTCCTCTATAATGAATCTCAAGTGTTTGTTGATTGTAACGATGACCATGACATTCTTCGCACTCAACATACACATCAGGCAAAAAGTGCATCTCGATTTTTACAATACCATCTCCCTGACAAGCTTCGCAGCGCCCACCTTTTACATTAAAACTAAAGCGTCCCGGGCCATATCCACGTAACTTTGACTCTGGCAGTTGAGCAAACAACTCACGAATAGGTGTAAATAATCCAGTATAGGTTGCAGGGTTTGATCTCGGCGTTCTTCCAATTGGCGATTGATCAATCACAATCACTTTATCCAAATGTTCAAGGCCGTCAATTTTCTTGTGCTTACCTGGCATCGCCTTTGCTCTATGAAAATGTTGAGACAATGATTTTGCCAAAATATCAGTCATCAACGTTGACTTTCCAGAACCTGACACACCAGTAATGCATACAAATTTACCAAGTGGAATTTCCACGTCAATGTTTTTCAGGTTATGCTCTTCTGCACCGCGAACCACGAGTGATTTACCATTTCCTTCTCGGTATTGCTTTGGCTGAGGAATTGATTCTTTACCTGACAAGTATTTACCAGTGAGCGACCTTGTATTTTTCTTAAGCTCAGCAGGAGTACCTGCTGCTACGACGCGACCACCTCTCTCACCTGCGCCTGGACCAATATCAATAACATGATCTGATTCTAGGATCATATCTTTGTCATGCTCAACAACCAAAACAGTATTTCCGATAGCTCGCAGATCTTTCAGTGTTTCAATTAGCTTGTCATTATCACGTTGATGAAGGCCAATTGATGGTTCATCCAAAATATAAATGACGCCCATTAGAGAAGAACCTATTTGAGTAGCAAGTCTGATACGCTGCGCCTCACCACCAGAAAGCGTGGCAGCAGCACGATCGAGTGTCAGGTAATCAAGTCCAACGTTTTGCAAAAATGACAATCGAGAAACAATTTCTTTAATAATAGGCTTAGCAATCTCATGTTCTTGTTTTTTGAGCAGTGCACCTTTGCCCGCTTTATTCAATGATTTAAAAAATGGCACAGCATCAACAACACTCATATGAGTGACATCTGCAATATTTTTGTCAGCAACTGTAACTGCTAGTGATGCTGGTTGCAAACGCTTTCCATCACATGATGGACACGGCAGTACACGCATGTATTGCTCAATTTCTGATCTAACATAATCAGATTCTGTTTCACGATGCCGCCTTTCTAAGTTAGGGATAACACCCTCAAAACTTGTTGCCAGCTCACCAGAAAATGTTTCTGACTCCCAATCTACTTGATGTTTGGTATCACCTGTACCGTGGAGTACTATACCAAGTTGCTTTTTGGTTAGGTCTTTAACTGGAGTATTTACAGAAAAACCATTTTTCTCAGCCACCTTGGTAAGAATACGCATATACCACCCTTGATTTGAACTAGTACGTGACCATGGTCTGATAGCACCCTCTGCTATAGTTAGTTTTTTATTTGGAATAATAAGATCTGGATCAACCTCAAGTTTGGTACCCAAACCTGTACACTCACTACATGCACCATGTGGTGAGTTAAATGAAAAATTGCGTGGTTCTAGTGGCGGCAAATTAATACCGCACTTTGGACATGACAAATGCTCAGAAAACATCATATCTTCTTCACTACCCACTTGTTGCACAAGCACCAACCCGTCACCAAGATCAAGTGCGGTTGCTAGAGAATCAGCAAGTCTTTGTTTTGCATCTGCATCACCATGTTCAATAGTAACGCGATCAATAACCACATCAATAGTATGCTTAAGTTTTTTATCAAGAGTACGATCAAGTGCCTCCTCAATAGTGATAACCTCACCATCAATTCTTACTCGTACATACCCTGCTTTGTTTATTTTTTCTAAAGCGCCACGATGTTCACCTTTTTTATCTCTTATAAAAGGTGCAAGCAGTATAATCTGCACTCCATCTGCAAGCTTCAAGATACTTTTTAAAATTTGCTGCTGTGTTTGTGAGCTCACGACATCTCCACACTCTGGACAGTGCGGTAAACCTACTCGTGCATACAAGAGACGTAAATAGTCATACACCTCAGTCACTGTACCTACTGTAGAACGTGGGTTGTGTGATGTTGTTTTCTGGTCAATAGAAATAGCAGGCGACAACCCATCAATCTGATCTACATCTGGCTTATCCATGAGACCCAAAAACTGCCGTGCATATGCTGATAGACTTTCAACATAACGGCGCTGACCTTCAGCATAAATAGTATCAAATGCAAGTGATGATTTTCCTGAACCAGATAGTCCAGTAATCACCACAAGCTTATCCCGCGGGATAGTGACATTAATATTCTTTAAATTGTGCACACGAGCACCCTTCACCACAATTGAATTGGTTGATGAAGATTTTTTTGAGGAGGGTTTTTTCTGAGGCATGTTACTGCAAAAATTTAAAAAAGACTGCCTGCCAGTATACGTGAAAAAATACTAAAGGTCAAGCATTGCTTGACCTTATTAATTACAGAGATGACTTAACTCCACCGTCAGGATTACGTGGGAGGCGGCTAGTGCCATCAGGTTTTGGGCAAAGGAGCATGGAAATAATTTCCGGTAACACAAACCTTTTTGACTTTTGCTTTTCCCCGTTACATGACGGTGGTTTATCGGAATCTTTTCGTATAATTTTTTTCACTTAGCATTCCTTTCGAGATTATTCCCTGTTTATTAACACTATGGCAATTTAACGCCCGCCGCATCGTTAAGCTCCTCATTACGAGTAACCCAGGGCAATATAACACATGCGCCCAAAACAACAGCTGAAATGCCTCCGATTATACAAATAGTGATTATGGCTGCTATCGACATGATAAACGTCCCTTCTGTTAAATTTGACTAGATTATTGTAAGATCAAAATATGTCTGATCATACCACAAAACAGCTAAAAAATCTACCCCAAAGCCCAGGATGCTACCTATATAAAGATGTTCGTGGGAAAATTTTGTATGTAGGTAAAGCTAAAAATCTAAGAAATCGTGTTCGATCATATTTTACAAAAAGTGCTGATCTGAGTCCTGCCAAACAAGAAATGGTTGCAGAAATAGCAGACATTGATTATATGACAGTTCGCAATGAAACTGAGGCTTTGCTGCTTGAAAGCACACTCATAAAGCAACACCAGCCCAAATACAATGTAGTACTCAAAGATGATAAGTTTTTTAACTATATAAAAATAGTAAATGAACCCTACTCTCGCGTAATACCAACTCGTAACATTGAAAAAGATGGTAGCGCATACTTTGGTCCTTTTTCTTCTGGACTAGCAGTCAGGAACACTCTTAAATTTCTCAAACGCATTGCTCCATTCCGCACTAGTAAAAAAAATGACTTCTTTTTTGATGTACTTAATCGCAACAATCATATTTCTGAAAATGAGTACAACGAAACCATTGAAACTATAAAACAAATTCTTACTGGCAAAACTGGAGATGTAGAAAAGTATTTACAAGAAAAAATGAAAACAGCCAGTAAACACAAAGAGTACGAACGAGCTGCACTGTATCGTGACCGTCTGCGTGATCTGAAGAAACTTACTGCCAAACAACATGTAATTCTAACTGACACAAAAAATATAGATGTTGTAGCATATACACACTTTCAAAAGAAACTATATGTAACCATTTTAAAAGTACGTGGCGGCAAGCTCCTTGATAAACTCAATGCCAAGCTTGCTGACCCCTTGAACGAAGGGTCGCACGTGGTAAGTCTTTTTATATCAGATGTATATGCTGATGTAGCTGACACACCTAGCTTAATACTTATCCCCGAAGAACTTTCACTATCTGAAAAGTCGCTCAGCACAATTATAGGCAACAACGTCAAGCTTCACATCCCCATGCGTGGGAAAATGAAAAGCATTCTTGATCTCGCACAGTTGAATGCTGATGAATATACTCGTAAAAACCAACCAACCTTTGCGGCGGCCATGGATACAGTCGGTGCACTTGAGCAAATTAAAAAAGCATTAAAACTTAAAAAACTCCCTAAGAGAATAGAATGCTATGACATCTCAAACTTCCAAGGCGATCATGCTGTTGGCTCTATGGTCGTATTCACAAATGGCGAACCTGATAAATCACAGTATCGACGATTCTCTATCAAGTATGTACCAACTGACAAACCAAATGACTTTGCAATGATGTCCGAAGTTCTTGCTCGTCGTTTAAAGCATGACGAATGGCCACTTCCTGACCTCTTAATTGTTGATGGTGGCAAAGGTCAACTCACGCAAGCGGTCAAAGCTCTAGAAAATGCTAATGTTTCACTACCAACAGCAGGTCTAGCTAAAAAAAAGGAAGAGTTGTTTGTTCCAAATAAGAGCAAATCCATCAGATTACCGAAAAATACTGCTGGATACTTCTTATTACAAAGAATACGTGATGAAGCACACCGTTTTGCTATTACATATTATCGAAAAAAACACAAAAAAGCCCTAGGGTTAGCTAAAAAAAGACGAAAAAATTGACTTTTTTAGCCACAATGTGGTATGATCTTTTTGTACCGCCCTTGTAGGGCATTCTTTTTAACTTAAAATATTATATACATATACTGTATATAATACTGTAAGGTAAGCATTACGCATTATGAGTTCTGTTATAAATATTCTACTGAGCATTATCGCAGTTGTGCTGATGATTGCTATTTTACTCCAAAATCGCGGAAGTGGTGTTTCTGGTGTATTCGGTGGTGAAGGAAATGTATATCGCACCAAACGTGGTGCTGAAAAAGTACTATTTAATACTACTATCATTCTCTCTGTGCTATTCTTTGGTGTAGCACTCTATAACGCTCTCTTTATAGCGTAGACTTGATCATTAATGCTATTTTGTGAATCTGTTGCAACGACTTTCAGTCGTGACTGATGCTTTGCGTAGAGGCGCTCGATCTCTTGTATTTTGGCGTAAGAAAAAAGTTGCTAGCGCATCGGACGACATCCGTACGCAAGTTGCTCGCCAAGAACAACAAGCTGTTCTCCGTCTATCAGGCAAACGTGTTCCGTCACCAAAGCAATTGAAATACGCATGGCGAATCTTTACAAAAAGTGAACAGCGCTTTGTTATTGGCGCGCTGATCGCTGCATTTGTATTCTTAATTGCCTTTGCTGGCACATATAGCTATAACCGTACTGCATTACTACCTACAGTCGGTGGCATTTACACGGAAGGATTACTACAAGCACCGCAGTTCCTAAATCCAGTTCTTGCATTTAACAATGGTACAGATGTTGCAATGAACCGTTTGCTCTTTTCAGGACTAGTAAAATATGACAAGGATCTAAATATTGTTCCTGATTTGGCTGAGAGCTATACCATGAGCGAAGATGAGACAACCTATACATTTGTCTTAAAAGAAAATCTTTTCTGGCATGACGGTCAGCCACTTACTGCTAGTGATGTAGTATTTACCATCCAAACTATTCAAGATCCACAGTTTAATTCGCCACATTTTGGTAGATTCCGAGATGTTGCTGTATCACAAATTGATGATCGTACCATCACCTTTACTCTACCTGAGAGCTTTGCTGGCTTTTTGCCATATATGACTATTGGAATTATTCCACAGCATATTTGGGAGCAAGTCACTCCAAGCGCTAGTCGCCTCGCTGAGGCTAATGTCAAACCAATTGGATCTGGTCCGTATGTGTTTGATAAGCTGCAAAAAGAAACTGATGGTACTGTACGTTCGTATACTCTCAAAAGTTTTGACAAGTATCACAGCCACCAGTCATACATAGAAACTATTAATTTGCGTTTTTATGTAGATTTGACTGAGGCTATTGATGCGCTGCAACGACAGAATATAGATGCACTAGAGTTCTTACCACAGGGTAATCGCATTGAATTGTCACAGCTCAAGACTATTGAACTTCATACTTTCTCACTACCACAGTACACTGCACTCTTTATCAATCAGATCCAAAATGACCAATTAGCATCACGCGGCGTTCGAACAGCCCTTGCCCATGCAATAGATAAGCAGACAATAGTTTCAGATGTATTTGCTGATCAAGCACAGGTTATCGACAGTCCTATTTTACCAGGAACTATCGGCTACTTCCCTGACATCCAGAAATACGATTTCGCAACTGAAACTGCTCAAACACTTCTAACTGAAGCGGGTTGGGAGCGCAATGAAGAGACTAACCTTTTGACAAAAGATGATGAGGTCCTCAGTATAACACTGACCACTGTTGATGTTGCTGATACCATGATTGTTGCTCAGCGCATTAAAGAATCATGGGAAGCACTTGGTATTGAAGTTAATCTAGATATAGTGCCTCGCCAGTTTATTGAGCAGGACGTTATTGCACCTCGTAACTACCAAGTACTACTATTTGGTGAAGTACTTGGAGCAGACCAAGATCAATTTCCGTTTTGGCATTCATCAAAACGACAACACCCTGGTGTTAACCTGACTGGTTTTGCTGATACGAAAGCTGACTCACTTCTTGAAGAAGCACGTAAGACAGCTAACGAAGAGAAACGATCAGGGCTATATAAAGAATTTCAAAACATTCTTATAGAAAATGTTCCTGCGATCTTCCTGTATACACCACAATATACGTATCCAGTGCATTCTCGTATAAAAGGCATTGAACAGCAACGTATCAATACAGCTGCTGATCGGTACAACGATATACATAACTGGTATATACGTACTGAACGACAGTGGGCTAGCGAATAAAGTCTCTGCCGGAGTGGTGAAATTGGTAGACACGCATGGTTCAGGGCCATGTCCCGCTTGCGGGGTGGAGGTTCGATTCCTCTCTCCGGCACCATTATCTTTTTAAATTACTACCCTACTACCAAATAATTGGTAGTGCGAAGAACTCTTTTATTCATTTAATTACTAAAACGAATTATGAAGCAAAAACAATCAAATAACTTTACTGATGCTACAGATGAATTGTTGAAGACTACTCCGTCAAAAACAAAAAAGAAGCCTCGTAGACAAACATCAGCAAAGGCTAAAAAACAATCCACTAGCCGTGGAAAAATAACACATACAAACAAACGAACTAGTAAACGTTCTGTAAATAAAAGCCGCTCTCGTTCAACATCACCAAAACGCTCAACGCGCAAAGGCACTCGTTCACGTACTACACGTACAAAAATCGAAGGGTTGCGCATTATGCCATTTGGTGGACAAGAAGAAGTGGGACGAAACATGACTGTCTTTGAAATGGGCAATGATATCGTCATTCTTGATATGGGACTTCAGTTTCCAGAAGAAGACATGCCTGGAATTGACTACATTATCCCAAATATTTCTTATCTTAAGGGTAAAGAGAAAAATATCCGTGCTGTTATCTTTAGTCATGGTCATCTAGACCACATTGGCGCAGCACCTATCCTACTTGAACAACTTGGCTACCCACTTGTTATTGGGTCAGATCTAACACTTGCATTGGTTAAAAACCGTGTTGAAGACTACAAAAAAGGAGCTGTTAAGAAGCTCAAAACACTTACGCTAAAAGATCTGAGTCGCTCAATTCCACTCGGTAGCTTTACAGCAAAATTCTTTGCAGTCGAACACTCTATCGCAGATGCTGTAGGACTTATCCTTGAAACAAAGGAAGGCAGTGTTGTTCATCCAGGCGACTGGACACTTGAAAAAAACCCATCTCCTGGAAAACAAATCATTACCTATGAACACTTAAAAGATGTAAAACGGCCATCAGTATTGATGCTTGAAAGTCTTGGTATCAACTACAGCAAGGACCGCGTTCCAGAAGCTACTATGATGAAGAACCTCAAAATGCTTGTTGATGAAGCTCCTGGTCGTATTATTATTGGAACCTTTTCTTCACAAGTTGAACGTATCAAACAACTCATTGAATACGCAGGTACTATTGGCAAAAAAGTAGCACTTGATGGGTACAGCATGAAACTCAATGTCAAAGTCTCCCAAGAACTCGGCTATATCAAACCAGCTAAAAATACGTTGATTCCAGTCGATAAAATTGGAGACCACCCAGACAACAAAGTAATTGTTATTTGTACTGGCGCGCAAGGAGAATCAAATGCAGTACTCTCACGAATCATTGCTGGTAATCACAAATCTATTAAGATCCAGAGAGAAGATACTATTGTTTTCTCATCTTCAGTGATTCCAGGTAATGAACGTAGTATTCAAAGACTTAAAGACAATCTATATCGCTTGTGTGATAATGTTATTCACTCGGATATTATGGATGTTCACTCAGGTGGTCACTCAACAAAGAAAGACATTCAGGAAGTACTACATCAGATCAAGCCTGATTACTTCCTCCCTGTGTATGCTAATCACTACATGTTGAAAGAAACACAAAAACTGGCAGTACGAGAAGGTTGGGACAAAGAAAAAGTACCAGTTCTTGATAACGGATCAATATTTGCACTAAAAGACAAGAAAGCTAAAGTAATACATGGCACGATAAACACGGATTATGTATTCGTAGACGGACTTGGTATTGGTGACGTTTCAAATGTGGTACTACGTGACCGTCAGGTCATGGCTTCAGATGGCATGCTTGTCGTTATCGCTACTGTAGATGGAAAACATGGTAATCTAGTAAGTAACCCAGATCTTATCTCACGTGGATTTATCTATATGAAAGAGAATAAAAAGCTTGTCGAAGATACTCGTAAAAAGACTATCGAACTTCTCAAAGATGAAGATCCGCGCACAGCTGCACAGCAAGCATATATCAAAGAAAAGATTAGAAATGAACTTGGTAAATACTTGTTCCAAAAAACACAACGCAGACCTATGATACTTCCAGTTATTATCGAAGTATAATCATAAAACCGGGGCATTTGCCTCGGTTTTTTGTTTCTTTGTTTACTTAAATCATTATTTTACGTGTCCAACTATTGTTACTAAATCACTAAATGCCTGGCCATCTCCCCTAGTTTTTAGAAAAACTTTTACTATCTGACGTACGTCTGGGTCTCGGTATATTTCACCGCTACCTCTTAACCCCCTTCCTTTTATTGGTAACCTATCATCAAAATGACCATCAGTTGTTAATCGATACCTCATCATAACAATGAAAGCCTGGGTTTTCATACCATTGTCTGACATTGCAGCTAATGCAACTTTTACATCCTCGCTACTAACACGTACTTTTTTAGAGCGACGTCCTTTCTTTCGTCCTTCTCTTCTTCTTTGTAAAGACTTTTGAACCTGCCCAGCTAGGTATGCAAGATTATTAGTACTCATAACGCCCCCTCGCTCGAGAGCTTGTAGTTTAGTTGAACATGCGGTTGTTTAGGTACGTCTTTTATCCAGCGCTTTGCTGACGCCATAGCGCTGCATATAAACCTCCCTGTGATAATAAAGTCTCATGTGTACCAGTCTCTGCTATAGCACCTTTTTCTAAAACAATAATAGTATCTGCATGCATAACTGTAGATAATCGATGAGCAACCAGTACTCGTATTAAATCAGGATGTGACTCTTCGATACCTCGTATCGTATCAGTAATCGCCTTTTCTGTTAAAGAATCTAGGCTTGAAGTAGCCTCATCAAAAATAAGCATTTGTGGTCTACGCAGAAGTGCTCGTGCAATAGCAAGACGCTGACGCTCACCACCAGAAAGCTTAATGCCACCCTCTCCTATCTTTGTATCAAGACCAGATGTACTACGCTCAAGTATTTTATCAGCCGCAGCAGCCTTGAGCGCGACTAAACACTCCTCATCACTTGCATCAGGACGAACAAACAATAGATTATCTTTAATAGTTCCGGCAAACAACTGAGTCTCTTGAGCAACCAAACCTATTCTCCTTCTCAGTGAAACAAAATCAATATGAGATGCATCAATATCATTAAACTTGAGCGTGCCGGTTGTTGGTTTATACAAACCGACAAGTAGTTTAATAATAGTTGACTTGCCTGCACCCGATGGACCGACAAAGGCCACTGTTTGGCCGGCAGCAATCTCAAGTGACAAACCACTAACAGATGGATCTTCATGTGACTGGTACTGCAAACCTACATCCTTGAACACAACTGACTGCAGCGTCTCTATGTTATCAGCATTCAACGGTTTCTCTTCTTTTTCTTTCTTTAGTATCTCCTGTAACCGCTGCATACTTGCCTGAGATTCTCTATATCCTTTTGCCACTTCACCAAGCTGCTGTAGAGGATTGAATATAAAAAACGAATAAAATAATAGGCTAAAAAATTCACCTAAGGTAATAGCGCCTATGAAAATCAACCACAGCATAAGCAGCATGAGCGTTGAACGTAGTGCATTTACTAGTGTTCCTTGTAAAAACGATAACCGGCGTACCAGTTTTACCTTCACAAGCTCAAGCTCAAGAACTGCAGTGTTTACATTATTTAGACGATCTACCTCCTGCTTCACAAGACCAAGACTTTTTACCAGTTGTACATTACGAAGTGTTTCTGTAGTTGCCCCGGCAAGATCAGCTTGTTTTGCAACGATCGTTTGCTGCGCTTTTTTAATACTTTTACTTATAAAATATGTCAGTGTACCAAGCAACGGAATCATCAACGCATACACAGCCCCAATAGACCAATGAACAGTAAATGCGTAAATAAGTACAAATAGCACACCTACAAATGACAAAAAGATCACATTAATAGCACTTGCTATAAGTGCTTTTGCGTCATCACGTGCTTTCTCCAATGTCAGAAGTGTTTCTCCAGAACGTTGATCTTCAAAAACTTCATATGGCAATGAAAATGAATGATCTACCGCATCTGCGTATAACTGTGTTCCTAACCGCTCAGTTACGACATTCACAAAATAGTCCTGAAACGCTTTTGCGATTCGAGACACCATAGCTACTCCAACCGCAGCACCCACAAGTAACACTATACCCTGGAGAAACTCTGTTCTACCAAGCGTGTCATACTGGGTCGCATAGTTATCAATCAACAAACGAAAAATCTGTGGATCAAGTAAAGAGAATATTTGGTTGATGGCGGCAAGTAAAAGCGCAACACCAAGTACTTTCTTATGCTGCTTTAGATAACGTAATAGTAATTTCATATAATCAATAAAACGGCTGAGATACTTGTAGTATGTCCTCCAGCCGTTTTTTATGAATCAAGTTGTTCTTTCAGAGGATTGATTTGTTCGTAGAACCGTTCCTTGTTCTCATCCTTGATTGGCTTACCAGGTGGCAATACTTCTGTAAGTGGATTGACCTTCACACCGTTCTTTACCATTTCATAATGAAGATGTGGTCCTGTTGAGAATCCAGTTGACCCTACATATCCTATGATATCACCTTGCTTCACCTTTTGACCAGACCGAATAGCAAATTTGCTCAAATGAGCATAATTCGTTGAGTAAGTTCCGTTATGCCTAATTGAAATCTTATTTCCATATGGACCGTCCCAACCCGCAAACGTCACCGATCCATTACCCACTGCTCGAATTGGTGTACCAAGAGCAGCCGCATAGTCAATCGCCCTATGTCCTGTCGAAACATTAAACGCCTCTACATAGCGGAGTCCTGTAGTAAACCCAGATGAAATATATTTAAACTCAACCGGTGCCTTAAGGAACATCTTTTGTACTGAATTAGCTTCTTCATCAAAAAATCCTGTGTTGTCTTCTGATTCTTCAAAATAAAACACATACAAAGGAACGCCTTTGTTTGTAAATTTACCAGCAAAAATATTACCTGGCATCACGTACTCACCGTCACGGTATCTTTTTTCATATACAAAAGTAAACTCATCCCCCTTTTGTACTTCCATAGCAAAGTCTACGCTCCACTGAAATGCATTAGCTAGCTCTATGATAGCCCTCTCATCAATACCAGCATCAATAGCTGCCTCATACATGCTAGTCTCAACTACCCCTGTCTCATGTACCACCTCGATATCATACACTATAGTTTCACGCTGAGCTTCCCAAACAACATCAGTGGATGTACTAACTTCACCACTTTCAAGCTCACGAGCTACCTCTTTTGTAGAGGCGCGTACAAACAACTCTTCCTCTGTGTCAATCTGATACATGAGCTCTACAAACTCATCTGTATCTTTATCAAATCGCAGTTGCAAAAAACGACCTATGCGAATACTCGCTAGGTCGTATACACCCTCAGCTGCGTTATAAATATCCATGTAGACATTAGCATCGATGCCAGCTTCTGCCATGAGAATACCATACGTTGACCCTTCAGCAATTTCAACAAGCTCAATTCTATCTGTTTTAATAGGCTCAGCTAAGGTTTCATTTTGAGTCACAGCACCAACATCATCAGGAGCATCTGTCTTTGCTAAAGCTTGCCAGATAAGAACAGCCGCTATTAAAACGGCTATTGCAATAACTATACTGATGACCTTTTTTGACTGCATATATTTCGTACCATCTAGTATAGCACAAAAAGTAAACCTTCTGAGCACAAAAGGTGTTCACTATCCAAAAGTAAAAGTATATATACGAGTACCAGGATCTGGCATTTGGAGCTTTATAACATTTTGCTCCACCATATCACCAAGTATTGCCTCATACAATGTTTCTTCATTAACCTTAACAGTCCCCACTAGCTGATCATCTTGATACACATCTATCTCAGAAATCGTTTCGCTGCCAGCCACAAAAAACACATTTTTCGCTTCATACTTAAAGATAACGCCTGCATCCTCAGATAAACTTTCAGCATACTCTGTAGTAATATCCCACTCTCCAACTAAATACAAAGTATTAGGCAAAACCACTTCTGGTTCTATAAAAGCAGCGACGCCTGTTGTATGCGACTTTCCATTACCAAGTAATTCATTGCGCCATGCACCAAAGTAAACTTCTGGACTACGTCCTTGCGGGCTATCAGTTTGTACTGATGTTACTTCATCAACTGTAGCCTCGACGCCCATGACCGAATTTTTCTCTTCAAGCAACTGCCTTATAATCTTCTCTGTCTCATCATACGCACCTTCACCTATGTGATCATATACAACTTCTCCTTTGTAATTAATCAAATACTTGCGAGGCCAGTACCTGTTACCATACGCTCGCCATGTGGCATAATCATTGTCTTGTACTACTGGAAATGTGAGGTCAAAATCCTCAAGTGCTTCGCGTACATTGTCGGGGTCTTTTTCAAACTCAAACTCAGGCGTATGGATACCAATAATGACTAGCCCATCATCCGCATAGGTATCATGCCAGGCTCGCAGGTACGGAAAGGTACGTATACAATTGATACATGAGTATGTCATGAAATCAAGCATCACCACCTTACCTTGAAGCCCTTCAAGAGTCAGCTCATCTGAGTTAAACCATTCACCACCGGGAATAATCTCAGGTGCGACTGGACCACTTGATGAATCAGTCTCACCTGAACGATGTATTTGCATAGAATCTGCTGATCCCATATCAAGCTCATCAAGTTCTTTGTTTATCAAATCGTTGTCTTCAAAGCTTGTTAGTCCTGTTCCATACTGAGGAAACTTTTCCAAAATATATGTCTGGAATGATCTATCAACATTATAAAAAATACCAATGGACGTGATTATCATAATCACACCAAACGCTTTTTGGATTTTGCCAGTGTTCTCAAGCAACCAAGGGACACGATTCAAAAGTGCCCGGCCGCCATACATGATGATAAACATAGGAATAGCAGTACCGAGTGCATATGCAAGCGTGATAAACACAGCACTTCCAGTAACTGACCCAGTAAGCGCAAGTGAAATAACTGATGCGAGTATTGGCCCAACACACGGTGTCCATAACAATCCAAGTGATAATCCAATAACAAATCCCCCGGAAAAACCATCTTTTGTTCCCTGTTGCGGAACACGTGATGCTAGTTTTGAAAAAAGCATCTCCAACTTTGCCTGAACTTGAGGAAGCAAGAGTGTCAGTCCAAACGCAAAAAGTATAACCACAGACAACGTACGCAAAATATCAGCCGATACACCTGTAGCATTCACAATACTGGTAAGGAATAAAGTGAAGAAAGTAAAACTTACCACAAATCCAGTTACAATACCGTAAGGTTTTTTCTTACCACCACCAACAGAACCTGACAAAATGATTGGCAGTATTGGGAGTATGCATGGTGACAGTATTGTCACCACACCACCAAGAAAAGCGAAAATAAGTAGTAATAACATGGGATGATTGGTTATGACTACTTGATATTTTCAATAAGCTCATCAACTCCTCCACCATTCCATTTCGCAACTACGTTTCCTTCAGCATCAACCTGTACGAAGGTGTGCTGATAAGTAACACCATACTTTTGCTTGAGCTCATCTTCATCGTCATAGTCAGTCTTAAATACAGAAACACCGTCTGGCAAATCACCTACATTATCTTTAAAGTTCTTGTCTGCAATAAAACACGTTGGACACCATGAAGCGTGGAAAAAGTACACTCGCTTTTTGTCAGCTGCTGCTGCAAATGCACTTTCAGAATAATCCTCATATGTACCAGGCGCTTTCTCCATCATAGCACTGCTATCAGATTCATCTTTTTGCATAGCTTCAGCGTCATCACCCTCCATCATCTCGGTGTCTTCTTTTATCATAGTATCACCAATCTTTTTCATCATACCTTCAACAACATGCTCATCTGGTGCTGGGTCACCATCATTTGGCTCAATAGTAAGCACATACACTGGGTAGTCAGTGAGGTCAGCTCCTGACATATAGGTGTTGGTATACACTCCATCAACTTTTTCAACTGGACCAGTACTAATAAAGTTAAAAGGCTCAGGGCGAACAATCCACCCCTCATAAAAATCATCTCCATTTGGCTCAGGAAGATTTTCAAAAGTAGCCAAAAGTTTGTACACACCATCTGAATAGTCAGCCTGTGCAATGCCACTAGCATTACCACCCGTATCAACACGTGTTACGTTTTGCTCAATAGTAACATCAGTCAATACACCAGAGTACGCATACTCCATGTTTTTCATTGCCATAGCATCATCACCTGAAACTTGCTTCTCCATTTCGTCATTAGCAGGTGTTGTGTCATCCATCATAACAGTATCAGGCTGCTCCGCGGGAGTCGCACTGTCTTGTTGATACACAAAGTACCCACCAATAACAATAAGCGCAAGGATAACAATAGCTATTACTACTGCACCCCCTTGATTATTTTTTACATAGTACATATAAAACTATTTAATGATTATATACTATAATTACTTTTTTAAGCGTCCATACATCCGGGCAAAAACTTTTGCAATAACCATGCCACTGAGTGCTATGACAAGCCATGGATCAACATCGTGTTTTAAACCCTGTACCAAAAGTCCAATCATAAGCAAAGTTGCTCCAGTAAGCCACCCAATTCTACTTGCGATCATACGATGATATTCCTCACGCTCATCAAGCGCGCGCTCTTTCCATACAAACATAGCAAAAACGAGGAACAAAATGGCAGCAAGCAACATAACAAACATTGCCAGCTCTCCTGGCATGATAAGCATCAGTGGATCAATAAACATTACAACTAGAATGAGCAGTACGAGCGCTATACTTATTTCTTGTAATACTTCTTTGTTCATTTTGTTTCTATATAAAAAATATCTTCTACATGCATATTAAAATAGTCTGCTATCTTGAGCGCAAGACACACTGACGGTGTGTAGTTACCCCTTTCAACTGCAATTATTGTTTGCCGTGTAACTCCAACAGCACGTGCCAAATCTTCTTGTGTCACCTGCTTTTCTTTACGTAAGTCATGAACTGAGTTGTGAACTACTTCCTGCATGTATATAGTATAAAAAACACGTTTTTAAATGTCAAGTATACTTTACATTATAGACCTTGAGCATGTTATACTAAATATATAAGTAATCAAATTACATGAAAAAATCACTATATCTAATACTCGCAATATTAGGCACTATTATCCCTTACACACAATTTGTACCTTTCACCAATAAATATGGGTTTGATGTGCCACTTATGCTAGATCAAATGTTTGCAACCACCATAAGTACAGGCATTGCCTATGATGCACTCTTTACCGCGCTTGTACTAATTATATTCATTCTTATAGAACAAAAAAAGAATCCAGTACGTCTTTTCTGGATTCCTATTGTAGGAATATTTGCCATCGGCCTATCTTTTGCTTTTCCGTTTTATCTGTACTTACGCGAACGATCAAGAAACTAAATACCAATCTCTAAAATAGGACTGCCCCATAATATACGTATACGTTCGACGATCTCCAAAAAATCATCGCCACATATATACTCATAACAAGATACTGATGCAACGGCTGCATCACCATGTATATTCTCAGGATCAGAACGAACCAAAAGTGTATAAGTCACCCCATCTCGTTTACCTGTTCCATCATCATATGCATCCGGTGATTGCATCACTTTGCGTTGCTCTAAAAACCGCAATAGCACAACAACATCTCGCTGATCAAGCTGACCAGAGCCCTCTTCTTCAATGCCACCTTCTCCGGTAGCAAAATACCTCATAGAACCGTCACCCTCAATTGTAATCCGCGAAGTTGCAAACGGACTCTGCACTACAAGCGCCATATCCATAAAACGGTATGCATAACCTGATGGAATAGTTGTGTGAATACTCTTTATACTAGTAGATGCCCTACCTGAAATAGTTACATCAACAACATAGTGAATACCAATACTAGTAATAATAAACGCTATTGCTGTAATAACTGAGATGATAACTGTACGCATAAGAGTGTGCTTAAACTTTTATAGTGAGTGTATAGGAAATGATACTATCCACTGTAATGTCTTCTTTTTTTCTAACCTCAGACTTTATTGGCAACAAATACGCACCCCGTTTTGAATCAGGGAAAATAGACGTATCCCATGATGTTTTACCGACTGTTACTTTAACCTGTAATGAGCCCCAGCCACGTTTGAGGTCAGAAAAATCTTTCATTATCCTTTTTGATGTTATTTTTGGCACAGTTACAAAATGCCACCCAGCGTGACCTGGATATAGCCAAACCTTTCCTTTACATTCAAATGTATTCATACTATCCGAGCAGTGCAGCAAAACCGTAATACGCCAAAAATGCTGGCCACACAATTGCCTTCAAAAAACCAAGTACTCCCATCCAAAAACTTGTAGCAGTACTTATAAAGTACACTGCGGCCCCAATGAAACCAAGGCCGTATACTGCAGAGCCACTATCACATTTTTTCATGAGATTTCTTGTTAATTATTTTCTATTATAGATTGTAAGCGATCAATAACTTCATTGATCATCACCTCGCTCTTCACAAGGTAGTCGGTAGCGCCAAGCTCTGTTGCCCTTTGCCTGTCGCTATCTTGACTTAAGTCAGTAAAGATAATTACGGGCATACCAGCAATATCGGCATTGTCTGATGATCGGATGAACTGTAACAAATCAAAACCATTTTTAGCTGAATCATGCAATACAATCTCTGTTAATACCACATCAATCTTACCAGCCTCAATAAGATCAACAGCCTGATCATATGTGGTGCTTAGGCTAGCCTCCCAACCTTTTTCTTTGCTAAATTTATTTTTACAAACACGTGCCAATACTGGGTCTGATTCATTCATCAGAACTAGAGCTTTTTTGACTGATAAGTTTTCGGGCATAAAATTATAACTTTATTTCAGTAAATGGCTGTTTTTCAGAACGAACGGTCTTGATCTCCAAATCCAATACCCTGAGCCACTCTGGAGTTAATTTAAAAATTATATATTCACCACCCTGAATATGGAAAATAGGTGGCCAAAAATGATCATCCTCCGTGGCAGCATCAGCTAGTCTATCCATAATATCAGCCTGCATAGCCTCATCAGTCACTTGCTCAGCAGCACCATCAATCTGAACCGCAAGTTCTTGTGCCTTCCAAATATATGCACTTACCTGAGGATTGCTCAAGATATTCTGAGACTTGCGTGAATTCTTATGTGTAAAGAAGTATAAGGTCAAATCATCATCAATAGCATACAAGAGCATAGCAACATTAGGCTTGTTATCCTTTGCGCTAGCCATAGACATGACGTATTGTTTTTTTAGAAATGCCAAAACTGACTCTTTTGTATATTCTTTCATACACCTATCCCTTCATAAATGCCTTAATGAGACCAAATAGAATAAATCCAGTACCAAGGCCTAAAAATAAACCAACAGGAAGGCTGCCATAATAAAATCCAAAACCCAACCCAAGCATAATAAATCCAACAAACACCATGCCCCCGGCTTGATCAGCTCGTGACTTTTTTGGTTTATCGTCCATATATTTGCGCCTAATAATTATACTATTATTATAGCACTATTGAGCACTTTTTAAATAATCCTCAATTATCTTTTTTGAAGGCTGTAGAATATCGTACGAATCTATATTTTCAAGATCAACCCAGGCAAAACCGGATGCTTCTTCGGCCTGAATCTCCAAATCTCCACCTACAAGCTCGCATGCAAAAAACATGCCAAAAAAATAACAATCATCCCCCCGCATATTTGCCTGCCACTCTTCTACGCTTAACACTTTAAGTGGTTTTATATCAAACTGTGTTTCTTCATGAACCTCGCGGATGAGCGCTTCGCGAAGTGACTCACCAGGCTCAACTATCCCACCAGGAACGTGATACTGTCCAGCACCATCAACTTCTTTTTCAAAAGACTGACGAAGTACTAGTACTTTATTGTCGCTATTTGTAATAATCGCTTTCGCGGCTACGTACTGTTTCATGTACTTTTAGTTAATTACTTTTACCCCCTATAGCAAACCGTCACTCACTACAAGAATACACCATCCCATAACAAACCTCAGTGATACTGCCTGTGACCATGTAATACCGACCACCATCTCCAGTAAAGCCAAAACACTCACATTGGTACTCAATCAAAGCCCCATTCGGATGAATGAGAGAGTATACTTTATACTTTTTAGGGAAAAATAAAGCAGCAATAGCTGTCACGAATATAATAGCTATAATAACTTCTAGCTTCTTTCTTGTAATCATAAATTAATCCTTTCTAATTTGCTTTACCTTTTTTAAAAAATGTCCAATCGAGTAAATAACTAGCGGCCAAATAATTACAGAAGAAATAACAAGCATTCCTGACCAATCACTAACATGAATACCAAAAATTAACAATAGCCTACCTACCAATATTCCGGGCCAAAATGCGATCCAACCAAGTACACTAGTCAAAAATGTGAGCCAGTCCGGACATCCTCCCCAAGCGCATCCTACCAACAGGAAAAAGCTACCCCCCAAAATGACAATGATCAGTAAAGCTATAAGTGAATACTTAATACGTTTTGACAATTTTTCAATAGACATGCTGGGAAATAATTAATAGTAAGAATGTTTTTGTAGAGCATATTGATATATCTATAGTTATCATACCAAAAGTTATAGCTCCCACCCAGGGGTAGTAAAATAGAAAACAAAAAAACGCCTAAAATTAGACGTTTTTTTGCTGGCTCCGCTTTGCCTCTGCTCTTCGAACGTATTTTATAGAAACTTATCCTAAAAAGCGAAATGTAGTTTACCTACCTATTTAGTGTAAAGCCGACGTATCCAGCAATAACAACAAAAGCGAGTATGCCCAAATAGAACAAAGTATTCGAGAGTAATTTGTTTTGTATGGTCAATGTCTTCAACCGCACACTATTAAGTACTACGGAAACCGAACTAAATGCCATAGCAGCACTGGCAATAACTGGTGAAAGTAACAGGCTGAATGCTGGATACAACACTCCAGCAGCTACTGGTATAGCAATGGTATTATATCCAAAAGCCCAAAAAAGATTTTGTTTGATCACACTCAAGGTGAGCCGCGACATCTCAATAGTTTCCAATACTTTATGCAACGTTCCTTTGATCAACACTATGTCCCCTGTTTCAATAGCCACATCTGTCCCGGTACCCATAGCAATGCCTATATCTGCTTGCGCCAGAGCTGGTGCATCATTAATCCCATCACCAACCATTGCCACCACATTACCATCCGATTGTAAACTTTTGACTTTAGCAGACTTTTCCTGAGGTAATACTTCAGCAATCACAGTATCAATACTTAGCTCTTGAGCAATTGCCTGCGCAGTCTGTTTATTATCCCCTGTTAGCATGGCGACCTTAATTCCTAAATTATGCAGCCGGTTTATCACATCACGCGCATCATCTTTAACTACATCAGCAATTGCAAAAACCGCTACATGCTTATTATCAACTGCCATATACACTGCTGTTTTGCCATTTGCATTAAATGTAACTGCTTTTTCTTTTAAATCTGCATCAAGTGTTATTTGTTTTTCATTAAACAATTTATTATTACCGATAACAAGTGACATATCACCTATCATACCCTCAACACCTTTTCCCTCGTGTGCTTTAAAATGTGTAGCCACCTCTAGATCGCCTTGTAACTGATTGCGTGCATATTCTGCAATAGCATCTGATAGTGGGTGTTCTGATAACTGTTCAACAGCATATGCTTGACGCAGCAAACCCACCTTATCTACATCACCTCCGTGTGCCATATCAGTTACTTCAGGGCTACCTTTAGTTAACGTCCCTGTTTTATCAAAAACTATAGTAGTAATATTATGAGCGCGTTCTAGACTCTCAGCGTCTTTAATCAAAATACCAGCACGTGCTGCCTTACCAGTGCCAACCATTACAGCTGTCGGTGTAGCTAGACCCAGCGCACATGGACAAGCAATAATTAGTATGGTCGCGGCTATATAAATAGCAAATTGAACAATACTAATATTCGCAGGAATCCAACCTAAACGAGAACCCATTGTCAGCCAAAAAACAAACGCAAGTACAGCAAATATAATTACAATAGGCACAAAAATTGCTGAAATCTGATCTGCACGCTTTTGTATTGGGGCAGTAGTGCCTTGAGCCTCTTCCACCATTTTAATAATGCTCGAAAGTATAGTGTCAGCACCAACCTTTTCTGCCACAAATTGAAAATTTCCAGTTTTATTGATGGTTGACCCAATGACTAGATCGCCTTCACCCTTTTCTACAGGCAATGATTCACCAGTTACCATTGATTCATCAATAGTGCTAGCGCCTTTACTAATAGTGCCATCGACTGGGATTTTTTCACCTGGTCTAACCATGATGATATCTCCTACCTGCACTTGCTCAATCGGCACCCGAACTTCTTTTCCGTCTTTAATCACCATAGCTTCTCTTGCTTGCAATTCAAGCAACTTCTTTATCGCATCATTAGCCTGTCCTTTAGCTCGCGCTTCTAGCAGGCGTCCAAGCAAAATAAAAAACACAATAAACACTGCTGCCTCAAAAAATACTTCTATCTCAAGATCACCAAAAACATGCGGAGAGAAAGTTACAATACTAGAAAATAACCACGCGGTCGTGGTGCCTAACACAATCAACGTATCCATATTCGCAGCTTTTGCCTTGAGCGCACTCCAGGTACTTGTAAAAAATTGACGTCCGCCAATAAATAATATCGGTGTAGCAAGTAAAAACTGTAGCAAATAGAACGTATTAATTCGGTACGCGCTAGACGAAAATTCGATAAAACCAAGTGGTGCATGCTGCATAACTACAAGGCCGTAGACTGCTAGTAACATGTACACCATCATAACTATATAAGGCACTGCAGCGACCCCAACCCAGAATACTGTGCGCTTCAAAGATTGGTATTCCTTCTTCTTCAAAGCTGATGCACGATCCTGTTGCACATTTTTCGCCTCAGGTGGTGATGCAAGCACTGTTTCATCTTTCTGATTCTCAACTAGCGTATACGACCCAGCACTAGCTACTGCTTGTTTAACATCATCTAGAGTCACTGCTTGTTCATCATACTTAATGGTCATTTTTTCAGCTGCATAATTCACCGAAACTTCTTGGACACCCTCAAGTTTTCCCACCATTTTCTCGATAAGTTGTTTGCAGGCTGCGCAGTGCATGCCCACTATTGGAAATTGCTTTTTGATCATAGTAGTAAAATTATTCTACAGAATAAGAGTCCATGTCATTTATAGCTTTCGTAATACGTTCCGCCTCTTCTTCAGTAACATCACTTAGTTCCAATTCACCCGCATTATTATCTTTAAGCGTTAAACTTAATACTTTGTCAGCCAAGCCGACTTCTTCTAATTCCATGGTAATTAAGGCTTCACATGCAGCACAGTACATGCCGTTAATAATCATTTTTTGACTCATAATTGCTTGTATTGATTATTTAAATCGTACGGTCACTGGTGGCACCATACCCATTGAGCAGGTCACTTTGTATGATCCCTTCTTTGGCGTACCCAAATCTATTACATTCTCCCCTGGTTCTAAAGCTACATACCCATTAAATAACCCTCGAGCAGCTATAAATGCCCCACATCCCAAAATACCTCTATCATCCACTACAAGCTTTGTTGGGACTCCTGCTTGTAATGTCGTGGGTCCGGTAGGGACGTATTCAAACCCTTGTGCTATAAAAGATAAAGTCTGCTCACCCTCAACTTCAGTTAACGTATTAGTTTCGCTTACCTCACTCACTCGCTTACCTTTATTTGGTCCAAACATGATTATGGGATCGTTTTCACTATCGTACTTAACTTGTTCTTGAGAAAACTGAACATCGCTTAAGCTTGTGTATCCCAAAACATTTAACTGGCCGTTTATGTTATATAAAGCAAAGAAAATAATAATAATACCTGCGACCTGAGAAAATTTAGCAGTAAGATGAGGTTTTTTAGTAAACTTCAGACCCGTGAAACTAATGCCAAGTAAAACAGGAAGAGTGCCAAGGGCAAATAACAGCATAATAATTGCTCCTTGCAAAAAACTACCTGTTGTGAGCGCAATACCTTGCGCGATAAGAGTAAAACCGCAAGGAAGAAAAAAAGTTAAGACGCCTGTAGCAAAGGGCATATACCTACCTTTCACAGTCTTTTCATTAGCCGCAGCCCTTGTAATAAACTTAGGAAGACGTATTTGAAACTTTTGCGCCCAAGAAACATCGAGCATTTGGAGTGCAAGGAGCAACATTAGGACTGAAATAATCATAACTAAAACAGCATACACAGTAGTGTTGTTTAGTGAAATAGTTTCGCCCAACAAACCAAGCGCCCCTCCAAAAACAAAGAATGACGTTAAACGGCCCACATGAAAAAGTACGTGTGGTTGTTTTTTATTGGTATCATCATCAATATACACATCGTGCCACTGCTTAATCATGGAAAGCAACAACCCACCAACAAGCGCCGCGCAACTTGAAAGACCTGCAACCAATCCGAGTAAGAAAAACGCTATCAAGGAAGATGTGGCATCGACTGAAATAAACTGTCCTAATTGCAATCTTTCAACAATGAAGAAAACAACCAATAATACTAAAGTCAGAGCTAATGATTTGAGGACTTTAGGAAATACTGCTTTGTTGAATCTTAATGATCCTTCTTTGTCGCGATAAAATAATTTACTTGCTTGATGTCTTATTAGTTTGTTACTAAAAGAATAGCCCAGATCTTTGAATTCTTGATTCAAACTCTCTAGGTGTAGTCTATCAGGTTCATGAAAAATAATTTGAGCTGAATTATCCTTGCGAGACACATCAACTGAGGCAACATTTTGACGTTTTAGCAACTTCTTTTCGATTAGTAGCTCGCATGAGGAGCAGTGCATTCCGTCTATATACACCTTACACTCTGACGTGGGCGATTTATATTTTTTCTTAGACATGGTTTATTTATAATCAAATAATCTTAACAACTCTTCTGAAGTCTTTTTACTTTGGCCTGATTGTATTTGATGCACAACACAACCTTTTAAATGATCTTCAATTATGAGTAGATCAAGCTTTTTCAGGGCTTTTTGTACAGCTCGTGACTGGTGTACTATATCCACACAGTAGGCATTGTCCTCAAGCATTTTTTCTACTGAATTGAGATGGCCTTTAATAATTTTAATGCGGTGCAAAGCCCTGTCTTTAGTTGTTTTCTTTTTTCGTTTATCCATATGTTTAAAATTAAATATCCCCCTATAGGGGATATATTAACAAATCAATAAATTATCGTCAAATAATACATGTGCATTTCGAGTTCGAGCGTCTGTCCTGGGGTAAACAAAAATACCGCTAACACTAGCGATACTTTTGTTGGCTCCGGGTGGTGGATGATGTTAGAACTTATTTTATAGATTACAACAGTCCAACCTGCTTAAAATACCAAAAAGTATTACCACTTTAGATGCATTTTTTACATGTCCCAAAAAACTCAGTAGTATGATCTGTGATCTCAGCAAAACCAGACTGTTTTTCTATTTTACTCTTAAGCTTGCTAAAAGTACACGCAGCAATGCATTGTATTGAGTTACATCCTGTACAGATAACGTGGTGGTGATGTTGTCCGTCTGCAAGCTCGTAAAGCAACTTACCCTGTCGTAAATCAATCTCACGTGTAATATTCGCTCCAGTAAAAGCATGTAACACCCGATATACTGTAGCCTTATCAAGCTTAGTCTTTTGTATAACAACATCAGCACTAATTGGTTCACGATACATATTCAATACATCTAACACTTTTTTACGAGGTGTTGTTATTTTTAAATCAGCAGACTGTAGTAGTTTTTCAAGACTGATAGCAATTTGCATATACTAAATAGTTAAATAATCGTATATATTTTAGCAAAATGCTCACTATTTGACAATGCAACTCAGTTGCATTAGTATTATAGATGCGACTTAATCGCATTTAAATAATCTTATGAGAATAGCTTTTGTAGGCAAGGGTGGATCAGGTAAAAGTACCTTTTCAACCTTGTTTTTCTTACATTTAATAAAAAACAAACATAACGTCATATGCTTTGACGCAGACTTAAATATTCATGTACCAAAATTGTTAGGAATAGATTTTCCAGAAAAAAAATCTCTGTCCTCAAATGAAAATACTAAGAAAGTTAAAGAGTATCTAATTGGAAACAGTGAAAAAATCACCAACCCTGATCACTTTTACAAAACAACTCCCCCTTCTCTTGGTGTTAACTTATTTGAACTTACACCTGAAAATGAAATTATTAAATCATTTACAGAACCTTATCATAGCGGCCATGTGGCTATCGTCGGCACCTATGAGGCAGATGAGATTGGAAAAAGCTGCTATCACACCAACTTGTCAGTCTTAGAAAACATTTTGACCTTTTCCAAACTCCAGGATGAAGACTGGATTGTTACAGATATGGTTGCTGGCATTGATGCCTTTTCTAATACCCTGCACAAACAATACGACTCCCTCTTTTTGGTTGTTGAGCCTACTCAGGAGAGTATCACTGTATATGATCAATACAAAAAATTAGCTCGTCACGCTAGAGTTGATGATCGATTGTATGTTGTGGGGAATAAAATAGAAGATGAAGATGACGAGCAATTTTTACTTGAAAATGTTGATAACAAACAATACGTAGGATCGCTCAGCAAAAATAATGTGTTAAAAAAATCAAGACAAAAGGGCCACCCCCTAACCACAAATATCTTTTCGGATTTAGACGAGTCCCTTTTTGAAAAACTAAAAGAAATAAGTAAAAAAATAAAACAAGACCCAAATGACAGACTAAAAGACCTGCATCAGTTACATCTTAAGTATATTGATCAAGATTATGTTAAGAACGCTGTTGGTGATTTGTCCAGTCAAATAGATGAAAATTTTACGTTTTGATATATGTACACCCTTACTCCTATCATCCACCCTCAGATACACGAAACGTTATCGGATACCAAAAAGATTAAAGAACTAAAAAATGCCTTTGGATCCCCACTCAATCTAATATATCCTGAAGTAGTCACTGAAAATCTGGAACAGTTCCACAAAATCTTTGCCGATCATAAAATCAAAGGCGAAGTTTTTTATGCTCACAAAGCAAACAAATCAGTTGCTATTCTCAAGCAACTAAGCCTGATAAATTGCAATATAGATGTTGCTTCAGAAAAAGAGCTACAACAAGCATTGTCAGCCGGTTTTGCTGGTACACGTATAGAAGCAACAGGTCCGAAAAGCCGCAACTTTATTAGACTAGCGTTACAACATGGCGTGACCATGAACCTCAATAGCCCGAGCGAGCTAGCAACAATTTTGGAATTACGTGACAAATTGCATCTCACATCCCCTACCCCAATCTTTATTAGGCTCAAAGAATTCAAGTCATCACAAATAGATATTATCCAAAAAGATGCAAAATTTGGTTTTAATATCAATAATGCAAAAGAAGCACTCGCCACCATACATACGAAAAAAAATGAACTTAATTTCATTGGCTTTTCATTCCATCTCACTACTACTAGTGAAAAAGAAAGAATACTTGCCATTGAGCAATGCTTACATTTGACTCTTGAGTCCCTCAAACTAGGCTTTAATCCCAAGGGGATTAATATTGGTGGTGGATTTAGCCTCAACTATCTAGAGAGTAGCGCAGAATGGAACAGCTATGTGTCTGCTATAAAAGACTCTCTACTTGACCCAGCTAAACCTTCAATGAGTTGGAATCAAACCGGTCTAGGACTGTGGGCAGAAAATGGAAAAATCAGAGGTGCAGCTAAATTCTCAGACTTTTACCGAGCCTATGACCAATTTGAAGAGCTCAATAGGGTACTAAATGCAAAACTACCTACATTTGGAACAATAAGTCAGTTTTTGCAAGAAAATATGCTTCAAGTTTTTATCGAACCTGGCAGATCAATGCTGGACCAAGCTGGTATTACACTGGCTACAGTAGAATCAATCAATACTTCTCTTAAGAATGAAACGGTGATTTTTCTGAACATGAACAGATCTCATATCGGCTCAATTGAGCTTGAATTTATGTCAGATCCACTGATTGTATCGAATGATGAAAATAACAAGACAAAAGCAACAAATGGAGTTTTCTTAAGCGGCAATCTGTGTTTGCCACATGATTTTATCTGCCGAAGAAAAGTGTTTTTGCCTCACCTCCCTGCACCTGGCGACATTCTGGCTTTCATCAATACCGCTGGTTACTTTATGGACTTTACTGAAAGTAAAACTATCCAACACCCAATAGCACCCAAGCTTGCCATTAGCTCGTCTGGCTGGGCACTCGACGAAAAGTATGCGCCATCTATTCACTAGAATCAATAACTATGTTAGCACAATCAATAACCGATTTGATCGGGAATACACCATTACTAAAAATTTCTAAAAAAGTTCATGGATTAGAAAATATTGAACTGTACGCCAAGCTAGAAATGTTTAACCCTTGGGGGTCAGTTAAGGACCGGACTGCTTGGGGAATTTTGCAACCCTTTTTAGACGAGCTTGAAACTAAAGATGTTATTGAACGATCAAGTGGCAACACTGCTAAAGCATTGCAAATGATTGCTTCTATGCATGGGAGTAAGTTGAAAACAATAACTAACCGAATACGAATTCCTGAAGCAAAGGATGTCCTTACACTAATAGGGGCTCAGATTCAAGAACTACCAGGCAAAAGTGATTGTTACGATCCTCATGACCCAACCGACCCTGTAGCCTACATACAACAAGAGATCGCGCAGAATAAAGATAAGTATTTGTATGGTGACCAATACTTCAATGACTTAAACCGAAAAATTCATTACGATACTACTGGAAAAGAAATACTGGATGACCTAGGAGAGATTGACTTCTTTATTGGGGGTCTAGGCACTACTGGTTCAACTCTTGGTACTGCCGAGCGCATCAAAGAATATTATCCTGATGTAACAGTTGTAGGAATTGTTGCTGAAAAAGATGACTACATTCCTGGTATCAGAAATTACGACGAGATACTCGAAGTAGGTCTGTTTAATCCTGATTTTTATAAGGACATTATCACTATCAACTCTTCAGATGCACTGGAACATATGATGAGACTCATCAAGCACGACGGCCTCTTAGCAGGCCCAACCACTGGAGCTTCACTACAAGGGGCCATCACCTATCTACAAGAAATAGATACTACCTTAGATACTCCCAAAAAAGCAGTAATCATCGCTTGCGACAGAGTTGAATGGTACATTTCTTACATAAAAGATCGAAAACCAAATTGGTTTGGACACACAGATTCAGCACGTTGGGATGATGACATAGAGCAAACTGAATCAACTGACCTTGATGCAACAACGATTTCTGACTGGATCAAGGAGAATTCACCATTAATCGTCGACCTGCGCCAGCCAATTTCCTTTAAGACAACACATATCCCCAACTCGCTAAACCTACCATACGATCATCTGGATTCAATGTTGCATACTACAAATCCTTTTTGTACGCACCAAAAAATCCTCCTAGTCTGTCCTGTCGGAGACAAGTCATCGATCGTTGCTAACTACCTACAAACTAAAGACGTCCCAGCTTACAGCTTGCAGGGCGGGATCAATGCTTGGAGAGATCAAGACTTGCCACTGGAACGAGATTTATAAAGCCATGTTAGACATAAAATCACAATTCCCATTTTTCTCTAAACATCCTGATGTAGTATATTTGGACAGTGCTGCTACGACCCAAAAACCAAGTAGTGTTATAGATGCTTTGACTGAGTTTTATACCAGCCACAATGCAAATGCTGGAAGGTCATCCTATGCACTAGCAAACAAACTCACAAAGCAGATTGAACAAATTAGAACAAAGGCACAACACTTCATTAATGCTCAAGACTGCCAAGAAATCATTTTCACTACTGGTGCTACTGATTCTTTTAATAAAATGGCTTATTCTCTTGGTACTAACTATCTACAAGATGGTGATGAAATACTGTATTGTCCCTATGATCATAAATCATTCGTACTACCCTGGTTTAATGTTCAGAAACTTCTAAAGAATAAAGGAGTGAACATCAAACTGGTTTCTTTTAACGTAACCAAAATGGGAAGTATTGATCGGAATGATTTATTTTCTAAAATCACACCTCAAACTAAAATAATCAATGCTACTCATGTACACAACATTTACGGAGCCGATAGTGATATTGATGAAATTAAAAAACATATTGGCGATCAGGATATCATTATCAATGTAGACGCCGCCCAAAGTATTGGTCATATACCTGTTGATGTGCAGAAGCTCGGGGCTGACATACTCTCGTTCTCAGGTCACAAAATGTTTGCGAGCCAAGGAATAGGTGTTTTGTATATTGCAAAACATCTGCAACAGTTTACTCCCCCAGTATTTACTGGTGGAGGAAATGGCATAACATTAAAAAACGAAAATATTGAAATCAGTAATTTCGTCCAATCATACGAAGCTGGAACTCAAAATTACGCTGGGATCATAACGTTAGGCAAGGCTATTGATTTTATAGAAAATATAGGCATAGAAAAAATTCACGCACATCTCTCGGAACTAACGCAATACTTGCTAGAGAAACTTAAGCAACTACACAATATAGAATTTGTGTATGGGCCGTATTATTGGAACTGCTATGATGGTATGGGCATAATGTCGTTTAAAATAAATGGGATTTCGCCAAATGAACTGGGATTTATCCTAGCAGAACAAGGTATCTTAGTACGTACTGGAGATCACTGTATCAGTACCCACGATGAGTTTGATAACACCATTCGAGTGAGTATGCATATCTACAACACTAAGAATGATGTTGATACACTTGTTCAAGCATTAGAAAAAGTTACTCGTTAATTCAAGTAAACGCATGAAAAAACAGCGAGAATAAATCTCACTGCTTTTTCATGGCTCCGGGGGTGGGGCTCGAACCCACGACCCACTGGTTAACAGCCAGTTGCTCTACCACTGAGCTACCCCGGAATAAAAAATTTATAATGTAAAATTTAAAAATTTTACTTAGATATGCTATCAAACAAAAATCTTAATGTCAATTTCTTCTTTTCGCTGAAATAATGATACTTGCTAATATCTTTTCCAGCTGCATTGATTCATCTAACAATTCATTAAACTTTATTTTTTCTTTTTCCCGAAACATGTCCAAGCTATTTACAATATCGAGCCAATACGACGTTTCTTTTGCTTCTTTAAGCGCAATCCCAAGAATTGCAATAAACTCCTTTTTACTCCTCGCGGCCTGTGCTTCAGAAAAATTAGCACCTATTGAAGTAGCTGAACTAACCACTTGACTCACTATTCTATAAGTCGCAGCTAAATTATTAACTACACTGAATGTATTAACAATTGTAACACCAAAAAGCTTAATGCGCTCAAATAAAGCATTAACGCTCAAGTTGGCGTCAAATACATTTCTCTCTCCTCTGTTGTACATTATACATTTTTAATTTTTAACTTAATAATCCTCAAGCTTACCCATGCCTTCATGGTTCTTGATTTTCTCGAGTGCCTTTGCCTCAATCTGACGAATACGCTCACGTGTCACTCCAAATTCTTGTCCTACTTCTTCTAGTGTATGTGCGATACCATCTGCTAGACCAAACCTCATTTCCAAGATCTTTTGCTCACGTGGAGGTAATTCTCCCAAAATTTCTTTCACATGATCAGAGAGCAACCTAAGTGCAGCCATGCGGTCGGGTGTCATGGTCTTATCATCCTCAATAAAGTCAGCCAGCACTGAATCTTCACTATCATCATCACCAACTGATGTCTCAAGTGATACAGTCTCCTGCGAAATTTTTCTAATATGCAAAATTTTCTCAACTGTCTCACCCATTTCTGCAGCAATTTCTTCTGGCAAAGGCTGGCGACCAAGTTGCTGGATAAGATCTCTCTCAATCTGCTGATACTTGTTAATCGTTTCAACCATATGTACTGGGATACGAATAGTACGTGACTGGTCAGCCAGCGCGCGGGTAATAGCCTGACGAATCCACCACGTTGCATAGGTTGAAAACTTATAACCTTTTCTATAATCAAACTTCTCAACAGCACGAAATAGTCCTAAGTTTCCCTCTTGAATCAAATCAAGAAGTGTAAGAGATCTACCGGTAAACTTTTTCGCTATAGAAACAACCAAACGCAAATTTGCCTCAATTAGACGGCGCATTGCCTCCATGTCTCCCTTTTCTTTACGTTTTGCAAGCTGCATCTCTTCTTCACCAGTAAGCAGTGGTACTTTACCAATTTCACGCAAGTACATTTGAATTGAGTCAGCTGATATATCACGAAGATCAAGACGACGGCTATCCTGCGAAACACCCATACCAGTCATCTTATTTTCATCAGATTCAACATTCAAAAGGCCATGGCCTTGTGGTTTCTCAACAACCTGAATAGCGCTATCATGAAGATCATCCAAAAAGTGTTCATACAGCTCAAGATACTCTTCCATGTGCGGAAACACGTGCAAAAGCTCTTCTTCAGTAACAAATGTTCTCACTCGACTTTTTTGAACCAACTTTGCTACTACCTCATCAGTAGGTGTTGTGATTACCTCTTCCTCTACCTTTTTTGACTTACGTGATGATTTCTTTGTTGCTTTTTTTGCTGCTGACTTTTTTACTGTTTTCTTTGCGGTCTTTTTTGGAGCTGTCTTCTTTGCAGTGGTCTTTTTCTTCGGCGTGGTCTTTTTAGCAACCTTTTTCTTAGTTGCTTTTTTTGCTGTTGCCTTCTTAGCAACCTTTTTAGCAACTTTTTTGGCTACTTTCTTTATAGTCTTCTTTGCAGTTGTCTTTTTCTTCGGCGTAGCCTTTTTAGCAACCTTTTTCTTAGTTGCTTTTTTTGCTGTTGCCTTCTTTGTAGTCTTCTTGGTTGTTTTTGCTTTTGGTTTCTTTTTGACAGGCTTTTTCTTCGCAGTTCTAGATGCTGGCATAATGTATAAAAATTACTGACTCAAAGTTTTTAGCTGCTTTGTGACTTCACTAATATGACGCAATACCTCGTCGGCATTGGCGGGCTGTGATTCAAGCAGCTGATGAAGAGAGTGTATTTGTTGTTGTAAGATATTTCGTTTGATGAGTGATGCAAGTGTTTGCGCATCACGAATAGTGTCGATACCACTTGTTCGTAAATCTTCACTGAGGAGTGTAAGTGTTTGCAAAATTGACGCAAGAGCTTCATCTTGCGCTTGAATATATTGCCCTAGTTGTGAAGGCCAGTCACGAACAGTATTATCAGTATCTGACTTGACTGCCTGATTATAAAACAAAACAATCGTATTGTAAAGCTTCTTGTGTTGTTCTTCTGAAAAATCATCTGGCACCAAAATTTCTTTCACTAAGCTGACTGCCTGCTCTTCTAACAGCATACTAGCCAAAATCCTTAGCTCTCGACTATGGCGCTGGTCCTTAGCTTTTTGTGCTGGTTGTGGTTGCTCAACTGATGTTTTTGTTGCGCCTCTTTCTTGCGCTGGCAGTGATTGCCTAAGAGCATCAGCGCTTACCTGTAGCATTCTTGCTAAACGCTGGATATATACATCTTGCTCAACTTTGTCAGGTATACGAGCTAGAACACGAAGTACGTCTTTAGCTGCTTGTTTTTTATCTGTCACAACCTCAAGGTCATACTGCCGATTTATTTTCTCAAAAAAATAATCAATATACCCCATACGACCATCAACCAAATCTCTCCACTCATCTGGGTCACGCATAATCACTGTATCAGGATCATCTCCTTCTGGTAAAAGCACAACTTTCACTACAAAGCCCTGCTCAAGCGCAAGATCTATACTACGCTCAAGAGCTTTTATACCTGCGCTATCTTGGTCATATGCTACAACAATTTCTTTAGTAAACCGCAACAACATCTGAAGTTGTTCCTCAGTAAGCGCAGTCCCTGATGATGCAACTGTATTTTCAGTTCCTGCTTGATGCGCGCTAATCACATCCATTTGCCCCTCTGTCAAAATCGCAAAGCCAGATTTTTTGATAGCCTGCTTTGCTTGATACAATCCAAACAAAACCTTACTTTTATCAAAAAGATCAGTCTGCGGTGAATTCACATATTTTGCTGCTTCCTTGTCTTTTGCTAGAAGCCTACCAGTAAAGCCAACGGTTTGTCCGTTATGATCAACAATTGGAAACACAACCCGATCACGAAAGCGATCATACACTCGATCACCACGATCACTACGCGTCGCTAGCCCTGCAGCTACCAGGTCATTTTCAGTAAACTGCTTTGAGCGAGCCCGCTTGAGCATACCATCCCAGGCATCTGGAGCATATCCTATCCGCCAGGCAACAACTGTCTCTTTGGTGAGACCACGAGATTTTATATATTCACGTGCTGCACTTCCGGTATTTGAAAATAGTGTTTGCTGATAAAACTTTACTGCTAGTTCATGTAGTTGAATAAATCTATTGCGTTTACTCACCTCTTCTTTATTCACTGGAGTGAGTTCTACATTTGCTTTCTTAGCTAAAATACGAAGCGATTCCACAAAATCTACATTTTCTATCTTCTCAATGAAAGTAAACATATCTCCCCCCTCACCACATCCAAAGCAATGCCACACTTGCTTATCTTCAGAAACCATAAAAGACGGAGTTTTCTCACTATGAAACGGGCACAAACCTTTCCAGTTTGGGCCCACCTGTTTTAGCTGTGTGTACTCTTTGATGAGTTCAACGATATTCAGCCGTGATTTTATTTCGTCTACTGATGATTTCATGCCTAAAGCTTACTCTTTTTACAAATTAATTCAAATCCCTATTTCTTAGTCATGGTGAGCCTACCAAACCATGCTGTGCTTTTAATACTAGAATATGTTGTCCTTTTGTAACCAAAAGGACGAAAAGTTTCGGGGGTTTTGTAACTCGCTAGTGGGCGCAATGTATCTGTTGCGCTACAGCACTGACGCTCGAACATGCAAAACCCCCGAAGCCCCTATCTC